>NZ_JNZR01000005.1:0-243258 GCF_000717585.1 Micromonospora globosa | reverse complement strand
CCTCCCGCCCCCCTCTCCCGGCCCCCCACCCCCCGGCCCTGCCGCGTTGATCATGAAGTTAGCGGCAGTCAGGGAGATCGAAAATGCCGCCAACTTCATGATCAACGCGAGGAGGGCTGGGGGCGAGAGGGTGGGGGTCAGAGGCCGGAGAGGCGCTGGCCGGCTCGGACGACGGCCATGGCGTGGCGTTCGCCGGGGCGGCGGCCGAGGCGCTCGATCGGGCCGGAGATGCTGATCGCGGCGATCACCCGCCCGGTGCGGTCCCGGATCGGCGCCGAGACGCTCGCCACACCCGCCTCCCGCTCGGCGACGCTCTGCGCCCAGCCGCGCCGCCGCACCTCGGCCAGCGTGCGGCCGGTGAACTTGGAGCGGGGGAGCAGCGGCATGACCGCCTCCGGTGGCTCCCAGGCGAGCAGGATCTGCGCCGCCGAGCCGGCGGTCATCGGCAGCACCGAGCCGACCGGGACGGTGTCCCGCAGGCCGCTGGCGCGCTCGGCGGCGGCCACACAGATCCGCTCGTCGGCGCGGCGCAGGTAGAGCTGGGCGCTTTCGCCGGTGGCGTCCCGTAGCGCGGCGAGCAGCGGCTCGGCGGCGGTCAGGAGCACGTCCGGGGCCGCGTTGGCCAGCTCGCCCAGGCGTGGACCCGGGCGCCAGCGCCCCTGGGTGTCCCGGACGAGCATCCGGTGGATCTCCAGCGCCTGTGCCAGCCGGTGCGCGGTGGCCCGGGGCAGCTTGGTGCGTTCAACGAGTTCGGCCAGGCTGGCGCCGTCGACACAGGCGGCCAGGATGACCACCGCCTTGTCGAGAACGCCGACACCGCTCATACTGTGTCCCACAAGCCGAAATTTACCTCCCAGAATTTAGGATGTCCAGATGGTGGGAGTCACTCAACCGAGGACCCTGGCCGAGAAGGTCTGGGACGCACACGTGGTCCGCTCCGCCGCCGGCGAGCCGGACCTGCTCTTCATCGACCTGCACCTGTTGCACGAGGTGACCAGCCCGCAGGCGTTCGACGGGCTGCGTCTGGCCGGGCGCGGGGTCCGCCGTACCGACCTGACGATCGCGACCGAGGACCACAACACCCCGACCGGGTACGACGACCCGGCCTTCCGTTCCCGGCGCGGCGACCTGCTCACGATCGCGGACCCCACCTCCCGCACCCAGATCGAGACGCTGCGCCGCAACTGCGCCGAGTTCGGTGTCCGCCTGCACCCGCTGGGCGACGAGAACCAGGGCATCGTGCACGTCATCGGCCCGCAGCTCGGCCTCACCCAGCCCGGCATGACGATCGTGTGCGGCGACTCGCACACCGCCACCCACGGCGCGTTCGGGGCGCTGGCGTTCGGCATCGGCACCAGTGAGGTCGAACACGTGCTGGCCACGCAGACGCTGCCGCAGGCCCGCCCGAAGACCATGGCCGTGAACGTCGTCGGCGAGCTGGCGCCCGGCGTCACCGCCAAGGACCTGGTGCTCGCGCTCATCGCGCAGGTCGGCACCGGCGGCGGGCGCGGTCACATCGTCGAGTACCGGGGCGAGGCGATCCGCGACCTCTCGATGGAGGGCCGGATGACGATCGCGAACATGTCCATCGAGTGGGGCGCCAAGGCCGGCATGATCGCGCCGGACGAGACCACGTTCGCGTACCTGAAGGGGCGGCCGAACGCGCCCCAGGGCGACGACTGGGACGCGGCGCTGGAGTACTGGCGGACGCTGCCCACCGACGAGGGCGCGACCTTCGACACCGAGGTCACGCTCGACGCGAGCCGGATCACGCCGTTCGTCACCTGGGGCACCAACCCCGGGCAGGGCGTGCCGCTGGGCGCGACCGTGCCGGACCCGGAGGACTTCGTCACCGAGCCGGAGCGGGTCGCCGCCCGCCGCGCGCTGGAGTACATGGACCTCACCCCGGGCACCCCGATGCGCGACCTCGCCGTGGACGTGGTGTTCGTCGGCTCCTGCACCAACGGCCGCCTGGAGGACCTGCGGGCCGCCGCCGAGGTGCTGCGCGGGCATCGGGTCGCCGACGGCGTACGCATGCTCGTGGTCCCCGGCTCCGCCGCGGTCCGCGAGGCGGCCGAGATCGAAGGGCTGGACAAGGTCTTCACCGACGCCGGCGCCGAGTGGCGCTTCGCCGGCTGCTCCATGTGCCTGGGCATGAACCCGGACACGCTGAAGCCGGGCGAGCGCTCCGCCTCGACCTCCAACCGCAACTTCGAGGGCCGCCAGGGCCGGGGCGGGCGTACCCACCTGGTGTCCCCGCCGGTCGCCGCCGCCACCGCCGTGGTCGGCCGGCTGGCCGCCCCCGCCGACCTGTAGAAGGGCAGCCGACATGGACAAGTTCACCACCCACACCGGCACGGCCGTGCCGCTGCGCCGATCCAACGTGGACACCGACCAGATCATCCCCGCCGTGTACCTCAAGCGGGTGACCCGGACCGGATTCGCCGACGGTCTGTTCAACGCGTGGCGGGAGGACCCGTCATTCGTCCTCAACGATCCCGCCCATTCGGGTGCGTCGATTCTGATCGCCGGCCCCGAGTTCGGCACCGGATCCTCCCGGGAGCACGCCGTCTGGGCGCTGCGGGACTGGGGCTTCCGGGCCGTCATCTCGCCTCGCTTCGGCGACATCTTCCGCGGCAACGCGCTCAAGGAAGGTCTCCTTCCGGTCGAGCTGGAATTGAAAGCCGTGGAAGAACTGTGGGATCTCGTGGAATCCGAGCCGACCACGCCGATCACTGTCGACCTCGCCGCCCGTCAGGTCCACGCCGGTGACGCCACCTGGGCGTTCCCGCTGGACGACCACAGCCGTTGGCGGCTGATGGAGGGCTTGGACGACATTGGACTCACCCTCCGGCACGAGGCCGAGATCAGCGCGTACGAGGCCGCCCGGCCGGCGTTCCTGCCCTCGATCGCCTGACTTCCAGCGCTATTCGCCCCCACCGGTGCGTCCGGTGGGGGCGAATCCGTTGCGACACAAGGGCTTTTTTCCACCGAATGTTTGTGTCCAGGCAGCACAGGGCATACCGTGCGCGCAGAATGGCTCGCGTCGAGTCAGTTGCACAATCGGGAGGAAGTCGTGAACAAGGCCGAGCTCATCGAGGCGCTCGCCGTTCGCCTGGGGGACCGGAAGACGGCGACGGCCGCGCTCGACGCGGTTCTCGCTGAGGTCCAGGCGGCGGTCACCAAGGGCGAGAAGGTGGCGATCACCGGTTTCGGAGCGTTCGAGAAGCGCGTCCGGGGAGCCCGAACAGCGCGCAATCCGCGTACCGGCGAGGCGGTGAAGGTCAAGAAGACCTCCGTCCCGACGTTCCGGGCGGGCGCGGGCTTCAAGGAGATGGTGGCCAGCGGCAAGGTGCCGAAGGACACCGCCGCCGCGAAGAAGACCACCGGCGCCGCGAAGAAGACCACCGCGGCGAAGACCACCGCCGCCGCGAAGAAGACCACGGCGGCGAAGGCCACCAAGACCACCGCGACCAAGAAGGCCGCGCCGGCGAAGAAGGCCGCCGCGACCAAGACCACGGCGGCGAAGAAGACGACCGCGGCGAAGTCCACCGCGGCGAAGAAGACCACCACCGCCAAGAAGACGACCGCGGCGAAGTCCGCCACGGCCAAGAAGACCACGGCGGCGAAGAAGGCGCCCGCGAAGAAGGCGCCGGCCAAGAAGGCCGCCACCCGGCGCTGACCGGACGGCCCACGAAAGGGCGCCCACCGTTCGCGGTGGGCGCCCTTTCGCATGGGTACGCGTTGACCGCCCACCGCCGCGCCCCGCAGAATCGCCGTGCCGAAAACCCCCGTCGGTCACGAGAAGAGGCGCCGTGCGGCACCGTCACCTCTCCACCCTGGCGCTCGCGCTGGGTATCGCGATTCTGCTGGACGTGCTGCGGGTCTGGCTGCCGTCGATCATCACCCTGTTCGGCCAGGCCGCCGAGACACCAGCCGAACTGCTCGGCGCGTTCGCGCTCGGCTGGTTCCTGCTCGCCCTCGCCGCGCCCACGCTCGTACGCCGCATCGGTGCCGGCCCGGTCGGACTCGTCGCCGCGGGTGTGCTGGCGGTTGCCCGGCTGGCGCTCACCGCGCAACCCGGCGGCCCGGCCCAGCTCTGGCTGGCCTGCGCCGGGCTGCTCGCCGGCCTGGTCTGGCTCGCCGCCGTCGCCGCTTCCGTGCCCCGGCCGGTCGCCGGGCTGGCGCTCGGCCTGGCCGGGAACGCGGTCGGGCACGCCCTGCTCGGCACCGAGGATCTGGTGTGGCGCGGCGGTGTGCTCGCCTGGAGCCTGAGCGCCCTGCTGGTGCTGGCGTTCCTGGCCGCCTCGGTGGCGGTACGGCGGGAGCGGACAGCCGCTCCGGTACGCGGCGACGCGGCGCGGACGGCCGTCCCGGCGGCGGATGTGGCGGACGGCGACGCCGGGCGGCGCGTGCCGACCTCGGGCCGTAGAGCCTGGTTGCTGTGCGGGCCGGCGCTGCTGCTGGCCGGGCAGGTGGCGCTCGCCCCGGCGCTCTGGAGCGCCGCCGCCGGCACCGGATCGCCTGATTTCCCCGGCCTCGCCCGCGCCGGCAACGGTGCCCTTCCGGGTGCGCTCGCGGTGCTGCTGTTCCTCGCGGCGGCGTTGTTCCGGGCACCGGCGCGCGTGGCGCGGGTGCTGTGGCCGCTGGCGCTGCTCACCGGGTCGGTGCTGTTCGTGACCGGGCTGCTCGTCCCGGCGTACCTGCTCACCGCCGCCGGTCTCGGCGGCTGCCTGGCCCTCACCGACACGACCGACGACGGGCGGGCGGGGGCGCGGCGGGGGTGGGCGGCGGTGCTCGGGATGCTGGTGTTCGCGGTGGCCACGGTGGCCTACTACGCCGCCTACGACCTGGGGTACCCCAACGGCTGGGCTCCGGTCGCCACGGCCGTCCTGGTGGCTCTGGTGGCGGCTACGGCACCTCTCCGCCCCGGGCCGACGCCGTCCGGTGCGGCATCAGCCGGCCCGGCGCTGCCCGCAACGGTCCGGGTCGCGGCCCTGGCCGGGCTCACCGCGCTGGCCGGGCTCGCCGCCGTGCTGCACGTGCCGCCCGCGCAGGCCCGGGCCACCACGACACCGGCGGCGGTACGCGTGGCCGCGTACAACATCCGGATGGGATTCGGCCTGGACGGCCGGCTGGACGTGGACGCGGTGGCCCGGGAGCTGCGCGGCGCGGACGTGGTGCTGCTCAGCGAGGTCGACCGGGGCTGGTGGCTCAACGGCGGCCACGACACGCTGGCGTTGGTGGCCGCGCGGCTGGGGATGCCGTACGTTTTCGCGCCCGCCGCCGACCCGGTCTGGGGCGACGCGGTGCTCAGCCGCTTCCCGATGCGCTCCGGGCAGACCCGGCGGCTGACCGCACACGGCGCGCCGACCGGGGCGCAGGCCCTCGGCGTCACGCTCGACCTCGGCGGCCGGGAACTGGCGGTGGTGGCCACGCACCTGCAACCGCCGCCCGGCCGGGATCCGGTCGAGCAGGCGGGCGAGGTGGCCGCGTTCGCCGGCCGGTACGCGAACGGCCGTCCACTGGTGCTCGGTGGTGACCTGAACACCGAGCCGGACGACCCGGCGTTCGCCGAGTTCACCCGCTCCGGGCTGGTGGACGCGCTGGCCGCGGCCCGGCCGCTGCGGACCAGCCCGGCCGACGATCCGCGCACCCAGATCGACCACGTCTTCGTGTCGCCGGGCCTGACCGCCACCGAGGTACGCGCGCCGCGCACCGAGGCCAGCGACCACCTCCCGGTGACGCTCACCGTCACGCTGCCCTGAGCCGCCGGACAACCGGTACCCGCCGCGCGGCCGCGGCCCGCCTCACAACCGGTCGGGAAGGACCAGCCGGTCACCGGCGAACGGCAGCAGCCAGCCGCCGCCCTTGGCGGTGGTGAAGTCCTCGTCCACGCGGCCGGTGAGCCGTTCCAGCGCGCCCGGGATCACCTTGCCCTGGCTGCACACGACCACCGTCCCGGCGGCCTGCGCCAGCGCGGTCAGCCGGGCCGCGGCAGCGAGCGCGCACTCCTCGACCTGCTGGCCCGGCGCCGGTTCGTCGAAGTCGCCGCAGACCTCGATCGGCAGGTCCAGCCGGGTCGCCGCCGGGTCCAGCGTCTGCACGCAGCGCCGGGCCGAGGCGGAGAACAGGCGGGCCGGGCGGACCAGCGCGACGAGCGGGACCAGCGCCCGTGCCTGCGCCCACCCCTGTTCGTCGAGCGGGCGGCCGTGGTCCGGGCCGGTCCAGGTGCCGCGCTTGCCGGCGTGCGCGTGCCGGACCAGCAGCACCGTGGCGGTGACCGGCGGCAGCGCCGCGAACGCGGCGATCACCTCGGCGTCGTGCGGGTAGCTGACCCGGCGTACCGCGTCGTCGACCGGGAACCAGACCACGTCGTCGACCTCGGTGCCGGGCTGGAAACCGCCGGTGCCGGCCGCCCGCATGGACCAGTAGTCGACCGCCTTGGCGAGACCCTCGCTGCGGTAGCGGACGGTGGGCAGGCGTACCTGCGGCACGGCGCGTACGTCGGACTCCTCGGCCACCTCGCGGACGGCCGCCACGAGCGGGTGCTCGCCGCGGTCCAGCTTGCCCTTCGGCAGCGACCAGTCGCCGTACCGGGGGCGGTGCACGAGGCAGACCTCGACGCCGGCCGGACCCGGGCGCCACACCACGCCGCCCGCGGCCCGGATCCGTACCGGTTCGTCGTCGCTCACCCGCTCACCGTATGCCCGCCCGGCACGCGCCACGGTCAGTCCGCCCGGCCGCCGACCCGGCGCAGCAACAGATCCTGGAGGTGGGTCAGCCGCACGTCGCCGTCCCCGGTACGCCGGTGCCAGGTGCCGTCCGCGGCCAGCTCGAACGCGTCCACGTCGGGATCGAACGCGGCGGTGAGGACGTGGTCCAGTTCGGCCCGGGCCACCGGATCGCTCACCTGCACCAGCGCCTCGACCCGGCGGTCCAGGTTGCGGTGCATCAGGTCGGCCGAGCCCATCCAGAACTCGGCGTCGCCGTTGTTGCCGAACCGGAAGATCCGGGAGTGTTCCAGGAACCGGCCGAGGATCGAGCGGACCCGGATGTTCTCCGACAGCCCCGGCACGCCCGGCCGCAGCGTGCACATGCCCCGGATCAGCAGGTCCACGTGCACGCCGGCCCGCGACGCCCGGTAGAGCGCGTCGGTGATCTCCTCGTCCACCAGGGAGTTCACCTTGAACTGCACGAGCCCCGGCATGCCCAGCCGGACGTGCTCGATCTCCCGGTCGATGCGTTCGATCAGGCCGCTGCGGATGCCCTGCGGCGCCACCAGCAGCCGCCGGAACGCGGTCTGCCGGCTGTAGCCGGTGAGCACGTTGAACAGGTCGGTCAGGTCCGCGCCGATCTCCGGGTCGGCGGTGAGCATGCCGAAGTCCTCGTAGAGCCGGGCGGTCTTCGGGTGGTAGTTGCCGGTGCCGATGTGGCAGTAGCGCCGGATCTGGTTGCCCTCCTGGCGTACCACCAGCGCGGTCTTGCAGTGCGTCTTGAGCCCCACCAGGCCGTAGACCACATGGCAGCCGGCCCGTTCCAGCGTGCGCGCCCAGCCGATGTTCGCCACCTCGTCGAAGCGCGCCTTCAGCTCGACCAGCACCACCACCTGCTTGCCGGCGGCGGCCGCGTCGACCAGCGCGTCCACGATCGGGGAGTCGCCGCTGGTGCGGTAGAGCGTCTGCTTGATGGCGAGCACGTTCGGGTCGGCCGCGGCCTGCTCGACGAAGCGCTGCACGCTCGTCGCGAACGAGTGGTACGGGTGGTGCACCAGCACGTCGCCGTCGCGCAGCGTGGCGAAGACGCTGCGCGGCACCTCGCCCTCGGCCAGCCGCGGATGGGTGGCCGGCACGAACGACGGGTCCTTCAGGTCGGGCCGGTCGGCCTCGCCGTACACCTGCCACAGCGCGGACAGGTCGAGCAGGCCGCGGACCCGCAGCACGTCGTGGCCGTCCATGTCCAGCTCGCGGACCAGCAGCTCCAGCATGTGGTCGGAGATGGACGCGGCGACCTCCAGGCGTACCGGCGGGCCGAACCGGCGCCGGGCCAGCTCCCGTTCCAGCGCCTGGAGCAGGTCCTCGTCGCGGTCCTCGTCCACCTCCACCTCGGCGTTGCGGGTCACCCGGAACAGGTGGCACTCGACCACCTGCATGCCGGAGAACAGCTGGCCGAGGTGCACCGAGATGAGGTCCTCGACCGGCAGGAACCGCACGCCCTGCTGGTCGCGGTGCACCCGGACGAACCGGGGCACGTTGTTCGGCACCTTGACCCGGGCGAACAGCTCCGAGCCGCCGTCCGGGTCGCGCACCGACACGGCCAGGTTCAGCGACCGGCCCGAGATGTACGGGAACGGGTGCGCCGGGTCGACCGCCAGCGGGGTGAGCACCGGGAAGATGTGCTCCCGGAACCAGGTGCGCAGCCGCTCCCGCTCGGCGTCGTCCAGGTCGCTCCAGCGCAGGATGCGGATGTCCTCGGCGGCGAGCTTCGGCAGCACGTCGTCGACCAGGCAGGTGGCGTGCCGGGCGACCAGGCCGGCGGCCTTCTCGGTGATCAGGTCGAGCTGGGTGCGCAGCGGCAGCCGGTCGCCGCCGCGTACCGGCAGGCCGGCGGAGAGCCGCCGCTTCAACCCGGCGACCCGGACCATGTAGAACTCGTCCAGGTTGCTGGCGAAGATGGCCAGGAACTTCGCCCGTTCCAGCAGCGGGGTGCGCGGATCCTCGGCGAGCGCCAGCACCCGGGCGTTGAAGTCGAGCCACGACAGCTCCCGGTTGAGGAAGCGGTCCTCCGGCAGCGGCGGCGCGGTCGGCGGACCGGCGTCCGCGGCGGTCTCGCCGGCCGGGCCGGGGCCCTCCACCGGGTCGAGCGGCTCGTCCAGGCCGGTCGCGCCGGCCGCGTCCGGGTCGGCGCCGAGGCGCTCCTCCGGGGGCCGGGTCTGGCGGAACCGCCCGTCTGGGCCGCGGGTGGGGCGGCCGTTGCGGGGCGTGCCGGGGTCGAGGATCGGCGGCGGGCCGTCGGGGTGCTCGCGAGGGGTGCTCACCACCTCATGATTCCCCGATAAGGGTGAACGGAAAATGAACTCGGGCCAGGTTGTTCACGCCATCGTCGGCAAGGTCACCCGGACCACCTCGCCGTCGGCGTCCCGCTCGATCCGGACACGCTGCCCCAATCGGAGCAGCCGTAACCCGGAGGCGTCGAACGCGCGGGCCGGGAACGCCAGCTCGGTGCCGTCGTCGAGCAGCAGCACGCCGCTGCGGGTCGACGCGTCGTAGGTGGCCACCGTCCCCTGCATGCCAGCACCGTACCGGACCGCTCCGGCGACCCGGGCCAGCAGCGCGGCGGTGCGCGGCCCCACGCCCAGCCCGGCGGCGTCGGCCAGGTCCGCCGGGGTGTCCACGTCCCGGCGCAGGCTGGGCCACTCCCCGGCGAGCGGCAGCGCCCCGCTCGCCGCGTGGGCCGCGGCCGAGCCGGGCCCGAACTGCGGCGCTAGCGGCGCACCGGCCGGCGCGGCGAGCAGCACTGTGCCTCCGCCCGGGGCATCAGCCACGAACCCGCGTACC
The DNA here is from genome assembly GCF_000717585.1 of Micromonospora globosa. NCBI lineage: Bacteria > Bacillati > Actinomycetota > Actinomycetes > Micromonosporales > Micromonosporaceae > Micromonospora > Micromonospora globosa. Next base: position 233,701 of record NZ_JNZR01000005.1, on the reverse strand, counting down.
CCCTGGGTGGCCCGCAGCGCGGCGGCCAGGTCGGCCGGTCGCAGCGCGGGCAGGTCGGCGGTCAGGCCGGCCACGGCGGAGCGCGACCCGGCGACCGCCGCGCCGTGCCGGAACGCCGCGTTCAGGCCGCCGCCGGGGTCGGCGGCGACGCGGGCGCCCGCCGCGCCGGCTGCCGCGGCCACCCGCGGGTCGTCGGTGACCACGAGCACCCCGGCCACCGCCGGGCACGCCCGCACCGCGCGCAGCGTGTCGGCCGCCAGGGCCAGTGCCAGCTCCTCATGGGGTACGCCGGGCAGCGCGCCCCGCAGACGGCTCTTCGCCGCCCCCAGGCGCTTCACCGGCATCACCACGGTCCAGCGGGCCTCAGACACGCCGACCATCCTGCCAGCGGGAGCGCCGGTACCCGCACTGGCCGCAGCGGGGGCGAACAGGCATGATTCTGTGCCGGGGCGCGTGGGCGGATCGAGGAGGCACTGTGGCACGGCGGAGGCTGGGGTTCTGGCGACGACTCGCCGTGGTGCTGGTGAAGCCGCTGATGACGGTCTGGACCCGGCGCACCTGGCGGGGCATGGAGCACCTGCGCCGCGACGGCGGCGTGATCCTCGTGCCGAACCACATCTCGCACGCCGACCCGCTCGTGGTCGCGCACTACATCTACGACGCCGGGCGCTGGCCGCGCTTCCTCGGCAAGGCCAGCGTGTTCCGGGTGCCGGTTGTCGGCTGGATCCTGCACCGCTGCCAGCAGATCCCGGTCGAGCGGGGCACCGTCGAGGCGGTCAAGTCGCTCGACAAGCTCGTCGCCGCGCTGGCCGAGGGCGGCGCCGTGGTGATCTACCCGGAGGGCACCACCACCCGGGAGCCGGACCTGTGGCCGATGAAGGGCAAGACCGGCGCGGCCCGTCTGGCGCTGGCCACCGGCGCCCCGGTGGTCCCGATCGCCATGGTCGGCCCGGAACGGATGTTCGACCCGCGTACGGCCCGGTTCGGGCTGCGCCCGCGTACCCCGGTGACGGTGATCGCCGGGCCGCCGGTGGACCTGAGCCGCTGGGCCGGCGCCACGCCGACCCGGCCGATCCTGGAGGAGATGACGGACACCATCATGCTGCGCATCCGGGATCTGGTCGCGGAGATCCGCGGCGGCACACCACCGCCGCTCTGGCAGCGGCCCGCCCGCACCGGCACCCGGGAGGTCACCGAATGAGCGGGCACGTCGCCGTGCTGGGCGCCGGTTCCTGGGGGACCGCGTTCGCCAAGATCCTCGCCGACGCCGGGCGGGACGTGACGGTCCTGGCCCGCCGGGCCGCCGTGGCCGAGGCGATCCGGACCGGGCGGCACAACCCGGAGTACCTGCCGGGGATCCGCCTGCCCGAGCGGGTGACCGCCACCGGCGACGCCGCCGAGGCGATCGAGGGGGCCGAGGTGGTGGTGCTCTCGGTGCCCTCGCAGACGCTGCGCGGCAACCTCGCCGACTGGACGCCGTACCTGGCGCCGGACGCCACGCTCGTGTCGCTGATGAAGGGCATCGAGCTGGGCACCACCAAGCGGATGAGCCAGGTGATCACCGAGACCGCCGGGGTGCCCGCCGACCGGGTGGTGGTCGTCTCCGGGCCCAACCTGGCCCCGGAGATCGCCGCCGAGCAGCCGGCCGCCACTGTGGTCGCCGGCACCGACAGCCGCCGGACCGCGCTGGTGCAGGCGTCCATCCGGACGCCGTACTTCCGCCCGTACACGAACGACGACGTGATCGGCTGCGAGCTGGGCGGCGCGGTGAAGAACGTGATCGCGCTGGCGTACGGCATCGCCACCGCGATGGGCTTCGGCGACAACACCCGGGCCATGCTGATGACCCGCGGCCTGGCCGAGACCGCCCGGCTGGGCGTGGCGCTCGGCGCCGACCCGATCACGTTCGCCGGGCTGGCCGGCATGGGTGACCTGGTCGCCTCCTGCTCGTCGCCGATGGCCCGCAACCGCACCTTCGGCGAGCACCTGGGCCGGGGGGAGACGCTGGAGCAGGCCCAGGCGGCCACCCGGCAGACCGCCGAGGGCGTCAAGAGCTGCCTGGCCATCCGCGACCTGGCCCGGGCGCACGGCGTCGAGATGCCGATCACCGAGCAGATCGAGCGGATCTGCCACGAGGGGATGGATCCGCGCCTGGCGGTGGACGCGCTGATGAGCCGCACCGCCAAGCCCGAGTCGTACGAGTGAGCGGAGCCGGGATGACGAACGAGGACTGGGGCGACGGCACGCGCACCGTGCACGCCGGCCTGCCGGACGCGGCACCCGGCCAGCCGTTCCTGCCCGGCCCGGTCTTCGCCGCGCCGTACCACCTGGACCCCGAGCGCGGCCCGTCGGCGGCGGTGGACGGGTACGGGCGGCCCGACAACCCCACCCGGCGGCTGCTGGAGACGGCGATCGGCGAGCTGGAGGGCGGCGACTGCCGGGTCTTCGCCAGCGGCCAGGCCGCCATCACCGGGCTGCTGCTGACAGTGCTGCGCCCCGGCGACACGGTGCTGCTGCCCGCCGACGGCTACTTCTCGGTGCGCTCGTTCGCCTCGGACACGCTGGAACAGCTCGGCGTACGTGTGGTGCTCGTGCCGACGGCCGGGCCGTACCCGTCGTTCGACGGCGTACGGCTGGTGCTGCTGGAGACCCCGGCGAACCCCGGCCTGGACGTCGCCGACGTCGCGGCGGTGGCCGCCGCCGCACGCGCCGCCGGTGCGCTGGTGGCGGTGGACAACACCACCGCCACGCCGCTCGGACAGCGCCCGCTGGACCTCGGCGCGGACGTGGTGGTCGCCTCGGGCACCAAGGCGCTGACCGGCCACTCGGACCTGCTGCTGGGCTACCTGGCCACCCGGGACGCCGGGCTGCGCGACGCGGCGACCGCCTGGCGCAACGCCACCGGCGGGGTGCCGGGCGCGTTCGACTGCTGGCTCGCTCACCGCTCGCTGGCCACGCTCGACCTGCGGCTGGCCCGGCAGACCGCGAACGCGCGGGCGCTGGCCGACCTGCTCGCGGCACGCCCGGACGTCACCGGTGTGCGCTGGCCCGGCCGGCCGGACGACCCGGCGTACCCGGTCGCGTCGGTCCAGATGCGGCGCGTACCGGGCGTGCTCTCGTTCGACCTGGGCGACGAGCGCCGGGTGGCCCGGTTCCTCGGCGCCTCCCGGCTGGTGGCCGCCGCCACCTCGTTCGGCGGGCTGCACACCACGGCCGACCGGCGCGCTCAGTGGGGCGACGACACGACGCCGGGCTTCGTGCGGTTCTCCTGCGGCATCGAGGACACCGACGACCTGCTCGCCGACGTGACGGCGGCGCTCGACGCGGCGGGCTGACGGCGTGACGGCCACTGGGCTAAGGTGACGGGCAGCCACGGCCCGTGCGGCCCCGACCCGAGGAGGTGAGTCCGATCCACCAGCAGAGGACCGGCGCTCCCTCCGAGTCCGCGTCGCTTCGGGGCTGAGGCGACGCCGGGGGCGCCGACGAGCGCTTCCCGAAAGGCTTGCCATGGCATCCACCGTGTTCACCCCCGACCGTCAGGCCCTCGTCCGGCGGCTGCGCGCCGCCGGTTGCGTCTTCGCCGAGGACGAGGCGGAACTGCTGATCGCCGCCGCCGACTCCGCGCAGTCGCTGACCCGGCTCGTCGACCGTCGCGTCGCCGGCCTGCCGCTGGAACACCTGCTCGGCTGGGCCGAGTTCTGCGGGAGGCGGATCGCCGTCCACCCGGGCGTCTTCGTGCCGCGCGGTCGTACCGCCCTGCTGGTCGACGCGGCGGCGGCGCTGGCCGGGCCGGCGCCGGTGGTGCTCGACCTGTGCTGCGGCTCCGGCGCCGCCGCCGTGGTGCTGCACGAACGGCTGACGCCCCGCTGGCTGGCCGCCGCCGACATCGACCCGGTGGCGGTGGCCTGCGCGCGGCGCAACCTCGAACCGCTCGGCGTTCCGGTCTACCAGGGCGACCTGTTCGACGCGCTGCCGGCCGGCCGCCGCGGAACGCTGGACCTGGTGGTGGCCAACGCGCCGTACGTGCCGACCGCCGCGGTGGCCTCGCTGCCGGCCGAGGCGCGCCTGTACGAGGCGCCGGTCGCACTGGACGGCGGCACTGACGGTCTGGCCGTGCTGCGCCGGGTCGCCTCCGGCGCGGCCGAGTGGCTCGCCCCGGGCGGGCACGTCGTGGTCGAGTCGAGCGTCGCGCAGGCCCCGGAGCTGTGCGCCGCGTTCACCGCCGTCGGGCTGGAGCCGACGGTGGTCCGCGACGAGGAGCGGGAGGCCACAGCGGTCACCGCCCGCTGCCCCGGCTGACCGCCGCGGGGGAGTACTCGCGGTGACGTGGCGGGTGAGCCGGGCGGGAACTAGCCTCGGGTCAGGCGCGGCGGGAGGCGGTGGCGGTGGGCAGCGCAGGTGTGCCGGTGGTGGTGGGGCTGGACAACGGGGGCACGAGCGACAACGCCACAGTGCTGACCGTCGACGGCCGGTTCCTGGTGGACGGGCTGCTGGAGATCCCGAGCGAGGTCGGCGCCGGGCCGGAGGCGGCCGTGGAGGCGCTCGCGCGGGCGTACGACGGCGTACTGGCGCACACCGGCGTACCGCGTGACCTGGTCCGCGCCGTCGGGCTGGACACGCCCGGCCCGGCCAGCGCCACCGGCGTGATCTCGTCCCGCGGCTCGACGAACTTCTCCCAGCCCGCCTGGCGGGGCTTCGACGTGCGCACCGCCCTGGAACGGCGGCTGGGCCTGCCCGTGGTGTACGCCAACGACGGCAACGCCGCCGCCCTCTACGCCCACCACGTGCATTTCGGCACCGAGGCGATGGCCCGGTCGTCGGTGTCCGCGATCGTCGGCACCGGGCTCGGCGGCGGCGTGGTGGAGTCCGGCCGGGTGGTCGGCGGTGCGGCCGGCATGGCCGGCGAGTTCGGGCACGTGCACATCCCGCTGGACGGCCTGGTGGAGCCGGACCAGGCGGCGCCGGTCTGCGCCTGCGGCTTCACCGGGGACGCGGAGAGCGTCGCCTCGCTCACCGCGATCCGGCGCAACCTGCTGCCGTACTGGCTGGCCCGGCATCCGGAGCATCCGCTCGCGGCGGAGGAGCCGGACCGGGCGGCGAAGCTGCTGCGCGGCTACGGCGAACGCGGCGACCCGCTGGCCCGCCTGGTGTTCACCCAGCAGGCCAAGGCGCTGGGCCGGCTGTTCACCATCGCGGCGAACTTCACCGACCCGCACGCCTACTTCGTCGGCGGGGGTGTGGTGGAGGCGGCGCCGGAGTTCCGGGACTGGTTCCTCGCCGCGGTCGCCGAGCACACGGTGCTCCGGGAGGAGCAGCGGGCGGTGGCCACCTTCGCGCTGGTGCCGGACCGGGACATGGCCGGCGCGCGCGGGGTGGCCATCGCGGCGCTGGAGGCGGTGCGCGGCATCGTCACCGCCGCCGCCCCGCTCGGCTGACGCCGCCGCCTGACGGGCCGCTCAGCCGGTCAGGCGCGCGGCGGTGCCGCGGTGAACGCGGCCCAGGCGTGCGGCGGGAACACCAGCACCGGGCCGGACGGGTCCTTCGAGTCGCGGACCGCCACCGCGCCGGTCAGCGGCGCCATCTCCACGCACGCGCCCTCGTCGCCGCTGTGGCTGCTCTTGCGCCAGCGGGCCGGTGCAGGGGTCGTGCGGTTCGTGCCGTTCATCTGGTCACCTCTCGTTCAGCAGGCGGAGGAGCTGGTCCCGACTGGCCGCCGGGCTCAGCGCCACGGTCCGCAGGTGCTCCATGATCTTGGCGCAGGTTCGCAGGTCACCCGGCCGGTCGAGGACCATCTGCCCGGCGACTGTCTCCACCGAGGCGATGATCGGGTCCTCCGGGTCGGCGAACTCCAGGATGTGCAGCGACCCCCGGGTGCCCCGGTGGTAGCCGGCGGCCAGCGGGATCACCTGCACCGTGACGTTCGGCAGCTCGGCCATCTTCAGCAGGTGCTGGAGCTGGCCGGACATGACCGAGCGGTCACCGACCGGGCGCAGCAGCGCGCCCTCGTCGATGATGGCGTCGAGGATCGGCGGCTCGGCGCCGGAGAGCCGCTGCTGGCGGTCCAGCCGTAGCTGGACCCGCTGCTCCACCTGCTCGTCGGTGAGCGTGTGCGGCCCGCCGCGCATCACCCCGCGGATGTAGTCGGCGGTCTGGAGCAGACCGGGCACCACCGACGGTTCGAAGTTCGCGATGCCGGTGGCCTCGGCCTCCAGCGCGATGAAGTCGATGGTGCGCTGGTCCAGCAGGTACGAATAGGACACCCACCAGCCCGGCTTGCGGGCGTCCTTCGCCAGCTGCACCGCCGCGGCGATGTCGGCCGGGCCCACGCCGTAGCTGGTGAGCAGCGCGCGCACGGTGGCGGGACTGACGAGCGTCTGCGCGTTCTCGTAACGGGACAGCGTGCTCCGGGTGCTGTTGATCTCGTCGGCCGCGGCCTCCAGGGTGAGGCCGGCGGCCTCCCGGTGGGTCCGCAGGGCGATGCCGAGCCGTCGGGCCCGGGCGGTCTTCGGCGCCATGCATCGATAGTCGCACATCCCGTGGGAACGTGGGCATGAGAGAAAGTCGATGAGAGTTGCATTCACGCCGGTGAACCTGTCAATGTGTGACGGCGTCCTCACCGCCGGTTGTCGTGGCGACGGTGGCGGTGAGCGACCGGAGGGGATGGGGCGCGCGGTGGTCGGATTTTTCACTCCCCCACGATCCGACCGCCGCGTGCCCCTGCCGGTCCACGAGACGGGAGGGGTTCCGCGGTGACCAGGTTCCTCGTGGTCCTGACCGACGTGCGTCCACCGGACGGTGCCCGCCGTGACGAACGCACCAGCCCGGAACGCCGCCGTCAGGTGGTCGGCGCGAGCAGCCGCGAGGCGGCCGACCGGATCGCCGGCGCGTTCATGGCGCTGGGCATGGTGCGGGCCGGCCGGCAGCGGGTGAAGGTCATCGCGGTGGGCCGCCGGCCCCGGCACCCGGCCTTCTGACGCGCACCGTTCCGTTACTCCCTGTATAGGGCTCCTTGACCGTTTGCCACGCGACTCCGCGTCTCCCCGGGTAACGACCACCGCTTGCGGCAACGCACAGTAAGGTCAGTCGGGTGAGCGCCACCGGCGAGCACGGCCAGCCGCAGTCGCGAACGATGAGGTGACCATGACCACCCCAGGCAAGACCCGTGTGGCGATCGTCTTCGGCGGCCGCAGCCCCGAGCACGGCATCTCCTGCGTCAGCGCCGGCAGCGTGCTGGCCGCGCTCGACCCGGACGAGTTCGAGGTGGTCCCGGTCGGCATCACCCGGCAGGGCCAGTGGGTGCTCGCCAGCGGCGACCCGAGCGGGCTCGCCATCGCCGACCGCAAGCTGCCCGAGATCACCGCCGGCTCCGGCGCCGAGCTGGTGCTGCGCGCCGATCCCGCCGTCGGCGGCCTGATGGTGCTCGACCCGGCCCAGGGGCCGGTCGCGCTGGCCGACGTGGACGTGGTCTTCCCGGTGCTGCACGGCGCGTACGGGGAGGACGGCACGATCCAGGGCATGCTGGAGATGGCCGACATCCCCTACGTCGGCGCGAACGTCTTCGCCTCCGCCGCGGCCATGGACAAGGAGTTCACCAAGAAGCTCTGCGCCGCCGAGGGCATCCCGGTCGGCCCGTACGCGGTGCTGCGCGCCGGGATGTCGCTGAGCGACGAGGACAAGGAGCGCCTCGGGCTGCCCGTCTTCGTCAAGCCGTCCCGGGCCGGCTCCTCGTTCGGCATCACCAAGGTCGACGACTGGGCGGACCTGGACGCCGCGCTCGCCACCGCCCGCGAGATCGACAGCAAGGTGCTCGTCGAAGGCGCCGTGGTCGGCCGCGAGATCGAGTGCGGCGTGCTGGAGGGCGAGGCCGGCGGCGCGCCGGAGGCCTCCGTGCTGGCCGAGGTGCGGATGATCGGCGACCGCGACTGGTACGACTTCGAGGCCAAGTACATCTTCGCCGACGAGGTCTGCGAGTACGACGTACCCGCCGACCTGCCCGAGCCGGTGGCCCGGCAGGTGCGCGACTACGCCACCCGGGCCTTCACCGCGCTCGACTGCTCCGGGCTGGCCCGGGTCGACTTCTTCGTGACCCCGCAGATGGACGTCTACCTCAACGAGATCAACACGATGCCGGGCTTCACCCCGACGTCGATGTTCCCGCGGATGTGGTCGGCCAGCGGGCTGGAGTACCCGAAGCTGGTCAACCGGCTGATCCGTACCGCCCTGCACCGCCGCGCCGGCCGCTGACCGCCCGTAGCGCCCCGTCGGCCGCTGGGCCGGCCGGGCGTCAGGCGGAGCAGCCCGAGGGGGCCTGCTTCGCCGAGGGGACCGAGCTGACGATCGTGTCGGAGATCGAGGTCACCCACTGCAACGGCGGCTCGTACGACTTCGGCACCCGCACCCGGATCGGGGTCTCCCGGTCGACCGTGGTCAGCACAGTGGCGTCGGCCTCCTGCGCCGCGTGCCAGCAGACCTGGTTGACCTTCCACACCTCGTCGGTGGGCGGGAACTGCGCCGGGCTGCCGCCGCAGGCCACCGTCAGCGCCGGGTCGCCGTACGCGGCGTTCTGCTCCGGGCCCGCGGTGACCGGGCGCTGCGTCAGGTCACGCACGCTGTCCGGGAGCTGCGACATCAGGGCCCGGCACAGGACGGTCGGGCGCTCGGCCAGCGCCGGGGCGGGCATCTCGACCGGCGCGCTCGACTGGGCCCGAGGGCTCGCCGACGCGCTCGGCCCGGCGTCCGGCGACTCCGGGGCCAGCTTGGCGAACGTGAACCCGGCGACCGCCACGGTCACCGGCACCGCGACGAGCGTCGCCCAGAGCGCGGCACGGCGGGTGGCGCCGTCCCGGCGGGGGGAGGTGTCCTTCTCGTCCACTTACAGCCGCACCACCGAACACGTGAGGGTGCGGGTGATGCCGGGCACCATCTGCACCTTGCTGACGATGAGTTTGCCGAGCTCGTCGACGGTGTTCGCCTCGGTGAGCACGACCACGTCGTACGGCCCGGTGACGGCGTCGACCCGTACCACGCCGGCCAGGTCCGCGATCAGACCGGCCACGTCACGCGCCCGGCCGACCTCGGTCTGGATGAGGATGTACGCCTGTACCACGACTCGACCTCCGTCCGTCGCCTCCGGGCGACCCGAAGGGTGAAACTACCGTACTGAGCGGCCGTGATCCCTATCGGTTGCCGGTCGGACGCGGTGAGCGAGCACACGCCGGTACGGACAGGGGTGGGACGTGCGGAACGACGCAGCGGAGCGAGGGGACGGAATGACGGTCACTGATGTCGGCGAGTTCGGCCTGATCGACCGGGTGACCGCCCGGCTGGCGCAGGGACAGAGCTGCCTGCTCGGCCCCGGCGACGACGGCGCGGTGGTGGCCGCACCGGACCGGCGGGTGGTCGCCTCGACCGACGTGCTGGTGGAGGGGCGGCACTTCCGCCGCGACTGGTCGTCGGCGCGGGACGTGGGACACCGGGCGGCGGCGGCCAACCTCGCCGACATCGCCGCCATGGGCGCCACCCCGACCGCACTGCTGGTCGCGCTCTGCATGCCGGCCGAGCTGGACCCGGCCTGGGCCGAGGAGCTGGCCGACGGGCTCGGCGCGGAGGCGGCGCTGGTCGGCGCGAGCGTGGTCGGCGGGGACATGTCCGGCAGCCCGACGCTCACCGTCGCGGTGACGGCGCTCGGCGACCTGGCCGGCCGCGACCCGGTGGTGCGCTCCGGCGCCCGCCCCGGCGACGTGGTGGCGCTGGCCGGGCGCACCGGCTGGTCGGCGGCCGGCTACACCGTGCTGTCCCGGGGTTTCCGCACGCCCCGGCTGCTGGTCGAGGCGTTCCGCCGCCCCGAGGTGCCGTACGCCGCCGGACCCGCTGCCGCCGCGGCAGGGGCCACCGCCATGATCGACGTGTCGGACGGGCTGCTGGCCGACCTCGGGCACGTGGCGACCGCCAGCGGCGTGGCGATCGACGTGAGCCGCGACGCGTTCGAGGTGCCCCGGCAGATGCGGGACGCGGCGCAGGCGCTTGGTGTCGACCCGTACACCTGGATCCTGGCCGGCGGCGAGGACCACGCGCTGGCGGCGACGTTCCCGGCGGACGCCGCGCTGCCCGAGGGCTGGCGGCCGGTCGGGCGGGTGGCGGCCGGCACCGGGGTCACCGTCGACGGTGCCGCCTACAGCGGCCCGCGCGGCTGGGACCACTTCCGCCGGACGGCGGAGTAACCGGTACAGCCGCCGGACGGGGAGACCAGCGGGCCTGGAGTGATCTGCGTCCGACCCCGGGCCGCCGGGCCGGGCCGGGGCCGGCGGCGGTCGTAACCTGGCACGGTGAGCGAGATCGAGATCCGGGAGCGGCGCTTCGACGCGCCCGAGTCGCAGGCGCTGATCCGGGCGGCGCTGGCCGACCTCGGCGCCCGGTACGGCGGCAGCGGCGACGAGACCCCTGTCGACGCGGCCGAGTTCACCCCGCCGGACGGCGCGTTCCTCGTCGCCTACCTGGACGGGCGGCCGGTGGGCTGCGGCGGCTGGCGCAGCCACGGCGAGGACGGCGACACGGCCGAGCTGAAGCGGATGTACACCGACCCGGCGGCCCGGGGCCGGGGCGTGGCCCGCTCGGTGCTCGGCGCGGTCGAGCGGTCCGCCCGCGACCACGGCCGCAAGCGGATCGTGCTGGAGTGCGGCGACAAGCAGCCCGAGGCGATCGCCATGTACACCTCGGCCGGCTACGAGCGGATCCCGAACTTCGGCTTCTACAAGGACGCCCCGGGCTGCCTGTCGTACGGCCGCACGCTCTAGCCGACCGAGATGCGGATCTCGCTCGCGGCGCGGCGGGCGGCGTTCGCGGCCTCGTCCGGGGTGGCGCCCCAGGCCATCAGGTGCCCGCTGCGGTGCGCCGAGGAGAGCAGCTCCGGCACTGTCTGACCGACCTTCGTCTCCACCTGCACGTCGAGCACGCCCGGCACGCGCAGCGCGTCGCGTCTGCCGTCCACGGCGGTGACCCGGCCGGGCGGCGCGATCAGGAACTCGATCGCCGCCGCGCCGGTCGCCCGCGCCGGCAGCGCCGGCCGTTCGCCGCGCAGGATCCGCAGGTACGCCTCGATGACGTCCCGCTCGTAGGCGATCGAGATGAGCGCGGTGATCATGTCGCCGGGCATCCGGGCCGCACACTCCACGAGCGTCGGCACGCCGTCGGCGAGGATCCATTCGCTGTGCAGCATGCCGCTGCGGAAGCTGGCCGCCTCGGCGAGACGTACCGCTGCGGCGCGCAGCGCGTCGTGCGCGTCGGCGGGCAGCGCGGACGGCACGGTGTGGCCGGTCTCCACCGGGTAGCGGCCGCCGGCGATCCGCTTGTCGGTGACGTTGGCGAAGACCACCTCGCCCTCGGCCACGAGCAGCTCCACGCTGTGCTCGGTGCCGACGAGCAGTTCCTCGACCAGCACACCCGTGGGCAGGCCGCGCTCGGTGGCCTCGGCCGGGTCGGGCGGGGCGGCGCTGGCCGCCCAGCGGGCCGGCACCTCGGCCGGGTCGGTGATCAGCTGCACGCCCAGGCTGCCCGAGCGGCGGGTGGGCTTGAGCACGCACCGCCCGCCGTGCGCCTGCGCGAACTCCACCGCCCGCGCCGGGTCGTCGACCAGCTCGTACGCCGGGTTCGCGAGTCCGATCCGGTCGGCGAGCAGCCGCATCCGGTGCTTGTCGGAGAAGACGTCGGCGGCCTCGACCCCGGCGCCGGGGAGGCCGAGCCGCTGGGCGAGCCGGGCGGTGGCGCCGACCGCGTACTCCAGGCCGGGCAGGACCAGCCGGGCGTCGGCGAGGCCCGGCTCACGGGCGAGCAGGGCGTCCGGGTCGAAGCCGGTCTGGTACTCGGCCGCGACGAGGCGCCCGATCATCGGCAGCCGCTCGGCGAACCGGGCCAGGTCGCGGCGGGCGATCACGTCCGGCTCCTCGACCAGCACCACGCTGCCGGGCGGCAGTTCCTGGTCGAACCAGCTCAGCGAGCCGAACGACGCGCCCACCACCACCAGTTGCTCGCGGCCCAGATCGAGGTCCACCGGTCATCCTCCCCACGGCTCGCGCCGGAACCGGACGGCCGGCGCAGCAGCACCCTAACCGGCTCGTACCAGCGGGTCGCCGTACGGTCGGTCAGGGGTGCGGGGGCGGTCGGTGGATACCGGGCGACGGACCGCCGGGACACGACAGAAGCCGGCGGACCCCGAAGGGATCCGCCGGCGACCGACGATGTTCCGGTGGCGCTACCGCGTCAGGCGCGGGTGACCTTGCCGGCCTTGATGCACGAGGTGCAGACCTGCAACTTCTTGGTGGTGCCACCACCGGCCGGGGTACGCACCGACTGGATGTTCGGGTTCCAGCGGCGGTTGGTCCGCCGGTGCGAGTGGGACACGTTGTGGCCGAAGCCCGGCCCCTTGCCACAGACGTCGCACACGCTAGCCACGGGATACTCCTGGGATTGAAACGTTCATGAGGTCGCCGCCAGGCGCTGCCCGGGCAACCTGGTCAGGTTACCCGATGACAGTCGGTACGCCCAACCGGCCCTTTCGCGAGCCCACCCAGCGTACCGGCGTCCCGGCCGGGCCGTCGGCCGGGGCGGACACGCGGCGGACGACCCCGGCGCGTGTCGGTGCGCGCCAGTAGGCTTCCCGACGTGCTGGAGACCCTCGACGCCGCAGCGGTACGCCGCTGGTGCGCGAGCGGGCTGACCGCCCTCCGGGCCCACCAGGGCGAGATCGACGACCTGAACGTCTACCCGGTGCCCGACGGCGACACCGGCACCAACCTGGTGCTCACGTTCACCTCGGCCCAGCAGGCCCTGGCCATGGATCTCGGCACCCTTCCCGACGACGGGCACACCCCGCACGGGCACGCCTTGCGGCTGATGGCCCGGGGCGCGCTGCTCGGGGCGCGCGGCAACTCCGGCGTGATCCTCTCGCAGATCCTGCGCGGCCTCGCCGACACGCTCGCCGCCGTGCCCGCGGTGCGCGGGCGGCAGCTCGCCGACGCGCTGGCCGACGCCACCACCGCCGCCTACGCCGCTGTCGCCCGGCCGGTCGAGGGCACGCTGCTGAGCGTGGTCGCCGCCGCGGCCCACGCGGCCCGCCGGGCGGACAGCGACGACCTGCGCGCCGTGGCCCGGGCCGCCGCCGAGGCGGCGGCGCACGCGCTGGCGCGTACCCCCGAGCAGTTGCCGGAGCTGGCCCGCGCGGGCGTGGTCGACGCCGGCGGGCGTGGCCTGTGCCTGCTGCTGGACGCGCTCGTCGAGGTGATCACGGGGGAGAGCCCGGGGCAGCCGGCGTCCACGCCGCCCGCCCGCCGCGCGCCGGTCACCGCCGTGCGGGAGAGCGGCTCCGACGCGTACGCCTACGAGGTGCAGTACCTGCTCGACGCGACCGACGAGGCGGTGACCCGGCTGCGCGCCGAGCTGGACGCGCTCGGCGACTCCCTGGCGATCGTCGGCGACGGCGCCGGCACCTGGAACGTGCACGTGCACGTCAACGACATCGGGGCGGCGGTCGAGGCGGGCGTGGTCGCCGGCCGCCCGCACCGGATCAGCGTGACCCGCTTCGCCGACCAGACCGCCCCGGCACCGGGGCCGCAGGTGGCGCTGCCCGACGGGCGGGCCGCCGTGGTGGTGGCCACCGGCGCGGGCATCGCGGAGCTGTTCGCCGCCGAGGGCGCCGTGGTGGTGCCCGCCAACCCGTCCACCGGTGAGCTGCTCGACGCGATCCGGGCCACCGGCGCCGCCCGGGTGGTGGTGCTGCCGAACGACCCGAACACCCAGTCGGTGGCGAGCGCGGCGGCCAAGGAGGCGCACGGCCTCGGCATCAAGGTGAGCGTGGTGCCGACCCGCTCGCCGGTGCAGGCGCTCGCGGCGCTCGCCGTACGCGATCCGAAGCGGCGGTTCGAGGACGACGTGATCGCGATGGCCGAGGCGGCCGGCGCCTGCCGGTACGCCGAGGTGTGCCACGCCGCCCGGGAGGCGCTCACCGTCGCCGGCCCGGCCCGCCCGGGTGACGTGCTGGCCCTGGTCGAGGGCGAGGTGCACCTGATCGGGCAGGATCTGGTCGACACCTGCACCGCTGTGGTGGACCGGATGCTCGGCGGTGGCGGCGAGCTGGTCACGCTGCTCTGCGGCGCCGACGCGCCGGCCGGGCTGGCCGACCGGGTCCGCGCGCACGTCGAGGGGGCCTGGCCGTTCGTCGAGGTGCAGGCGTACGAGGGCGGGCAGCCGCACTATCCGCTCCTGGTGGGGGTCGAATGACTGGTGAGGCGGCCACTGTGGACACGCCGCTGAAGAAGCTGGTCGGCGAGCGCACCGCGAAGGCGCTGGCCGGGCATCTCGACCTGCACACCGCGGGCGACCTGATCTACCACTTCCCGCGCCGGTACGACGAGCGCGGCGAGCACACCGACATCCGCTCGCTCGACGTGGGGGAGCAGGTCACGGTGCTCGCCCAGGTGCAGCGCACAGCGGTGCGCCCGATGCGCCAGCGGCGCGGCAACCTGCTGGAGGTCACCGTCGGCGACGGCTCCGGCGGCGTACTCACCTGCACGTTCTTCGGCAACCAGGCGTGGCGGGAGCGGGAGCTGCGGCCCGGCCGGTGGGGGCTGTTCGCCGGCAAGGTGACCGAGTTCCGGGGCAAGCGGCAGCTCAACGGCCCGGAGTACGTCCTGCTCGGTGAGGGCGGCGAGGGCGAGGCGGCCGCAAACGAGGAGGTCGAGGAGTTCGCCGGGGCGCTGATCCCGGTCTACCCGGCCGCGGCGGCGGTCCCGACCTGGGTGATCGCCCGCTGCGTCCGCGTCGTACTCGACACGTTCACCCCGCCGGAGGACCCGCTGCCGGCCACCGTGCGGGCCACCCGCAACCTGGCCGACATCGGCACCGCGCTGCGCGAGATCCACCGTCCGACCAGCAAGGAGGCGCTCTACCGGGCCCGCCGCCGGCTGAAGTGGGACGAGGCGTTCGCCGTGCAGCTCACGCTGGTGCAGCGCAAGCAGCGGGCGGCGGCGTCCCCAGGGCGGGCCCGGCCGGCGAAGGCGGGCGGGCTGCTCGACGCGTTCGACGCCCGGCTGCCGTACGAGCTGACCTCCGGCCAGCAGGTCGTCGGGCGGGAGATCGCCGCCGACCTGGCCCGGCCGCACCCGATGCACCGGCTGCTCCAGGGCGAGGTGGGCTCCGGCAAGACGGTGGTGGCGCTGCGCGCCATGCTGCAGGTGGTCGACGCCGGTGGGCAGGCCGCGCTGCTGGCCCCGACCGAGGTGCTCGCCGCCCAGCACCACAGGGGCATCCTCGACCTGCTCGGCCCGCTCGGCCGGGCCGGTGAGCTGGGCGCCGCCGACGACGCCACGCGGGTGGAGCTGGTCACCGGCTCGCTCGGCGCGGCGGCCCGGCGCCGGGCGCTGGTCGAGGTGGCCGAGGGACGCGCCGGCATCGTGCTCGGCACGCACGCCCTGCTCTACGAGGGCGTCGACTTCCACGACCTCGGCCTGGTGGTGGTGGACGAGCAGCACCGCTTCGGCGTGGAGCAGCGCGACGCGCTGCGCGCCAAGGCCGAGCAGCCGCCGCACGTGCTGGTGATGACCGCCACCCCGATCCCGCGCACCGTGGCCATGACCGTCTACGGCGATCTGGAGACCTCCACGCTGTCCCAGCTCCCGCAGGGCCGCTCGCCGATCGCCTCGCACGTGGTCCCGGCCGCCGAGAAACCGGCGTTCCTCGACCGGGCCTGGCGCCGGCTGCGCGAGGAGGTCACGAAGGGCCACCAGGCGTACGTGGTGTGCCCGCGTATCGGTGAGGGGCCGGTGTCGGACGAGGAGCCGCCGCGGGAGGACGACAACGGCCGCCGCCCGCCGCTGGCGGTGACCGAGGTGGCCCCGCTGCTGGCCGAGGGGCCGCTGCACGGGCTGCGGATCGGGGTGCTGCACGGGCGGCTGCCTGCGGACGAGAAGGACGCGGTGATGCGCGCGTACGCCGACGGCGAGCTGGACGTGCTGGTCGCGACCACAGTGGTCGAGGTCGGCGTGAACGTGCCGAACGCGACGGTGATGATCGTGCTGGACGCCGACCGGTTCGGCGTCTCCCAGCTGCACCAGTTGCGCGGCCGGGTGGGCCGGGGCTCGGCCGCCGGTCTCTGCCTGCTGGTCACCGAGGCGGCCGAGGGTTCGTCCGCGCGGGAGCGGCTGGACGCGGTCGCCGCCACCACCGACGGCTTCAAGCTCGCCGAACTCGATCTGGAGCAGCGCCGGGAGGGCGACGTGCTGGGCGTGACCCAGTCCGGCCGGCGTTCGCACCTGCGGCTGCTGTCGCTGCTGCGCGACACCGAGCTGATCCGCGACGCGCGGGCCGAGGCGATCGAACTGGTCGAGGACGACCCGGATCTTTCCCGGCATCCGGCGCTGGCCGCGTCGGTCGCCGCGCTCGTCGACGAGGAGCGGGCCGAATACCTGGAGAAGGGCTGACGCGCGGGCTCGCACGGCGCCCCGGTGCGGCCTCGCGGGACTGCGGCACGGGCGTCGCGTGCCTAGGCTCGCGCAGATGTCGACACCATCACTCGAACACGGCGTGCTGCTTCTGACCCGGGGCGACGAACTCGCTGTGGACCGGGTCGCCGGAGTCGCCGACGAGGCGTCCGGCCGGCTGTGCACGGCGGCGACGCGGTTCCAGATCGCGTCGATCAGCAAGCAGATGGCCGCAGCGGCGGTGCTGCTGCTCGCCGAGCGGGGGGCGCTGAGCCTGTCCGATCCGGTGGTACGCCGGCTGCCCGGCACGCCGCCGCCGGAGTGGTCCGGCATCACACTGCACCACCTGCTCACCCACACCTCCGGCCTGGGCCACTGGGAGGACTACCCGGCGATCGACCTGCACGGGCCGGCCGAGCCGGACGAGCTGCTCGACCGGTTCGCGGCGCTGCCGCCGCTGTTCCGGCCCGGCGCGGGGTGGCACTACAGCAGCCCCGGCTACGTGCTGCTGGCCCGGACCGTCGAGCGCGTGGCCGACCGGCCGTACGCCGAGTTCCTCGCCGACGAGGTCTTCGCACCGCTGGGCATGACCGGTAGCTTCGCCGGCGCGGGCGACGGACGGCCGGACGTGGCGGTCGGACACGTGGGCGGCCGTCCGGTGCCGTCGTGGGACCTGGCGACCGTCAGCATGGGCGCGGGTGACGTCTGGTGCACCGGCGCGGACCTGCTCACCTGGCTGGACGTACCGCGCCGGGGCCAGCTGCTCGCCCCGGACCCGGTGGCGGCGATGACCGCGCCACACGCGCCCACCGGACGGCCCGGGGAGGCGTACGGCTACGGCTTCTTCGTCGGCCCGCTGGCCGGCCGCCGGGCGTTGCACCACTCGGGGGACAACGGCGGCTACAAGGCGTTCGCCGCCTGGCTGCCCGAATCCGACCAGCGGCTCGTCCTGCTGACCAACCGGGCCGAGGTCGATCCGCGAACGATCACGTCGGCGCTCGACACCCCCGAGGCGCGGTGATCCACGCGAGGTCCGGCCGGGCGGGTGGCCGACGCGTCACCGGGCCGGGCGTCGCGTAGCGTCGGGGCATGCGCAGGGAGCGACGGTGACCCGGATCGTGGCCGGCACGCTCGGCGGCCGGCGGATCGCCGCGCCACCAGGCGCCGGCACCCGTCCCACCTCCGACCGGGTCCGTGAGGCGCTGTTCAGCGCCGTGCACTCCCACGTCGACCTGGACGGGGCGCGCTTCGCCGACCTGTACGCCGGTTCCGGTGCGGTCGGTCTGGAGGCGCTGTCCCGGGGCGCGGCCCACGTCCTGCTCGTCGAGTCCGACGCGCGGGCCGCCCGGGTGATCCGGGAGAACATCGCCGCGCTCCGGGCCGCGCCGGCCGCGCGCCTGGTCACCGGCAAGGTCGCCACCGTGCTGGCGGCCGGACCCACCGACGGGCCGTACGACGTGGTCTTCGCCGATCCGCCGTACGCGGTGCCGGACGCCGAGATCACCGCGATGCTGTCCGCGCTGGTCGACGGCGCCTGGCTCGCCCCGGACGCCCTGGTGGTCGTCGAGCGGTCCAGCCGTACCGGACCGGTCACGTGGGTGGAAGGTGTCACTCCGGAGCGCAGCAGACGTTACGGCGAGACCACTCTTTGGTACGGTCGCCGATCATGAGACGTGCGGTCTGCCCGGGCTCGTTCGACCCGGTCACCAACGGACACCTCGACATCATCGGCCGGGCCAGCCGGTTGTTCGACGAGGTGATCGTCGGAGTGCTGGTCAACCAGTCGAAGCAGGGCCTGTTCACCGTCGAGGAGCGGATCGCCATGCTCCGCGAGGTGACCGCCTCGTACGACAACGTCCGGGTGGAGTCGTTCCGCGGCCTGCTCGTCGACTTCTGCCGCGCCCAGCAGGCGAGTGTGCTGATCAAGGGCCTGCGTGCGGTGAGCGACTTCGACTACGAGCTGCAGATGGCGCAGATGAACATCGGCCTGGCCGGCGTGGAGACGCTCTTCATGCCGACCAACCCGCTCTACTCGTTCATCTCGTCCAGCCTGATCAAGGACGTGGCGAAGTGGGGCGGCGACATCTCCGCCCACGTCCCCGACCTGGTCCGAGCCCAGCTCGCCACCCGCCTCCGCCCCTGACCTCCGCCCGCCCTCGCCCCACCCCCGCGATCTTGCACTTTCGGCCCGGACATTCCTCCCGCAAGGGACGAGTGCCGGGCCGCAAGTGCAAGATCGCCGAGTGGAGGGTGGGGGGGCGACGCGCCGGGTGGGGCGGGTGGGGTGCTTGTGGCCCGGGCGCGACATGATGTCTGCAGCGCCGAGACGGGGCGTAGGCCGCATGATGGAGGGCGGCCGACGAAGACAGGAGTGAGGTACCGGTGGACCCGCTCGATCGCATCGACGAACTCATCGCCATGGTGGAGCAGGCCCGCTCCGTCCCGATGTCGCGCAACAACTGCATGGTCGACCGGGGCGAGATGATCGCCACGCTCGACGAGCTGCGCGCGGAGCTTCCCGCGGACCTGCGCCGGGCCGCCGCGCTGCTGGAGGAGCGGGACAAGATCATGGAGGCCGGCAAGCGCGAGGCCGACCGGATCATCAGCGAGGGTGAGGCGGAACACGCCCGGCTGGTCTCGGTCAACGAGATCACCGTCTCGGCCGAGCACGAGGGTGCCCGGATCATCGCCGAGGCGCGGGCCGAGGCGCAGCGCCTCCGCGAGGAGGTGGACGACTACGTCGACACCGCGCTGGCGAACTTCGAGCAGTTCCTCACCCGGGCGCTGGCCTCGATAGAGCGCGGCCGGGACAAGATGCACGCGCTGCGCGAGATCGGCACCTTCGCCGGGGACGAGCCGGACCGCCCGCTACCCTTCTGAGCGGCGCGCAGGCCGGTCGCCGACAGCCGGCTGCCGTCGAGCCGGAGGTGAGCCCCGGTTCGACGGTCCGCCCACCTGGCAGGTAACCTTCTTTGTCGGCCTCTCAACGGCCGGAGTCTGACTATGCCCAAACACTCGCCAAGCACACTCGACCCCAGGTCGCCGCTGGTTCTCGACACGAGGGAACTGCCGCGCCGACCTGGCGCGTTGCGTACGCACAAGCGGGTCGTGCCGGCACCGGCGGACCTCGGCGTGGAGTTGATCAGTGTGCCGGAGGGCGCGGACCTCGACCTCGACCTGAGGTTGGAGTCGGTGTCCGAGGGCGTGCTCGTCTCCGGGACCGTCACCGGTCCCGTCAAGGGCGAGTGCGGCCGCTGCCTGCGCGAGATCGACGACTCGTTGGCCGTGACGATCCAGGAGCTGTACGCGTACGAGAACAGCGCCACGGACGACACGACCGACACCGACGAGGTGGGCCGGATGCAGGGCGATCTGATCGACCTGGAGCCGGCGTTGCGGGACGCGGTGGTGCTGGCGCTGCCGACCAACCCGCTCTGCCGGGAGGACTGCCCAGGGCTGTGCCCCGAGTGTGGGGTGCACTGGGACGATCTGCCGGCCGACCACAGCCATCAGCAGGTCGACCCGCGTTGGGCGAGCCTGACGCAACTGACCCGTACAGAGGAGTAAGAACCGTGGCCGTCCCCAAGCGCAAGATGTCGCGCAGCAACACCCGCGCCCGCCGGGCGAACTGGAAGGCCTCGGCGGTGGCGACCGTGGCCTGCCCGCAGTGCAAGTCGGCCAAGCTGCCGCACACCGCCTGCTCCGTCTGCGGCACCTACAACGGCCGTCAGGTCCTCGAGGTCTGACCCGGCCGCCGAGTGACGTCCCCGACCACCGGTCGGGTGACGCGCGCACCAAGGCTCTCGCCCGGTGCCCCGGCTCCCGCCACCGCCGACCGGCTCACGGCCGGCGGACCGTCGGAGCCGGGCACCGCGCGGATCGCCGTCGACCTCCTCGGCGGGGACGATGCTCCCGCCGTCGTGGTTGACGGCGCTCTGCGAGCGGTACGCACGGATCCCGCCCTGCACCTGATGCTCGTCGGCCCGATCGAGGTGGCCGACGAGCTGATCGGTGCGCTCGACCCGGCTCAGCGCGCACGGGTCACGGTCCGCCCGGTGCGGACCGCCGTCGGCATGGCCGACCATCCCACCGCCGCCCGCGGCGAGAGCACGGTACGCACCGCCGTGCAGGCGGTCCGCGACGGGCTCGCCGACGCGGTCGTCTCCGCCGGCTCGACCGGTGCCACAGTCACCGCCGCCGCGCTCGGCCTCGGCCGCTGGACCGGGATCCGCCGCCCGGCGCTCGCCGCCACGCTGCCCGCCGTCGAGGGGCCGGTGGTGCTGCTCGACGTCGGCGGCACGCTCGAACCCGGCCCGGCCACGCTGGCCCGGCACGCCCTCCTCGGCGCCGCCTACGCGTCGGTGGCCCACGCCGTCACCGCACCCCGCGTCGGGCTGCTCTCCGTCGGCCTGGAGACCGGCAAGGGCGACCGGCTGCGCCGCGTAGCCGCGCCCGCGCTCGCCGCCGCGCCGCTGCCTTGCGACGGCCGCTACGTCGGCCTGGTCGAGGGGTACGACATCTCGCTCGGCACCCGCGCCGACGTCGTGGTGACCGACGGCTTCACCGGAAACGTCCTGCTGAAGGCCATCGAGGGCGCGTACGCCATGGCCGGCGGCCCACCGTCACGCGGCGGCGCCCCGCGTGCCGCCGCGCTGCTCGGGGTGGGCGGCACCGTGGTGGTGTGCCACGGCGCGGCCGGCTCCGAGGACGTCGCCTCCGGTATCGCGCTCGCGGCCCACCTGTGGCGCCGCGACGCCGCCGGAACGGTCCGCGCCCTGCTCGCCGACATCCCGCACGATCTCGCACCTGACCGACACGACACCGAGGTAGCACCATGACCAACGACAAGCGGCGGCGTGCTCCCGTCGGCCACCTGGAGGCGGCCTTCGGGGTGTCGCTCGACCCGGAACTGCTGGAGCGCGCGCTGACCCACCGCTCGTACGCGTACGAGAACGGCGGCCTGCCCACGAACGAGCGGCTGGAGTTCCTGGGCGACTCGGTCCTCGGCGTGGTGATCACCACAGCCCTGTTTCACAACCACCCCGACCTGCCCGAGGGGCAGCTGGCGAAGCTGCGCGCCAGCGTGGTCAACATGCGGGCGCTCGCCGACGTGGCGCGTGGTCTCGGCCCGGACGGGCTCGGGGCGTACCTGCTGCTCGGCAAGGGTGAGGAGGCCACCGGCGGGCGGGACAAGGCGAGCATCCTGGCCGACACGCTGGAGGCGCTGCTGGGCGCGATCTATCTCCAGTACGGCCTGGACACCGCCGCCATCGTCATCCACCGGCTGTTCGACCCGCTGATGGCCGAGTCGGCGGGCCGGGGCGCGGCGCTGGACTGGAAGACCAGCCTCCAGGAGCTGACCGCCGCGCTCGGGCTCGGCGTGCCCGAGTACCGGATCGAGGGCACCGGGCCGGATCACCTCAAGACGTTCACCGCCTGGGTGGTGGTGGCCGGCAACCGCTACGGCGGCGCGGAGGGACGCAGCAAGAAGGAGGCCGAGCAGCGCGCGGCCGAGTCGGCCTGGCGGACGCTCACCGAGCAGGCCGAGGCGGAGGCGGCGGCGCAGGCCCAGGAGGAGACGAGCCCGCAGGTCCAGGACGACGCGACGGACGTCGAGGCGGGCGCGGGCCGTGCCTGAGCTGCCCGAGGTAGAGACCGTCCGGGTGGGACTCGCCCAGTGGGTGATCGGCCGGCGGATCGCCGCCGTCGAGGTACGCCACCCCCGGGCCGTACGCCGGCACGCGCCCGGTGGCGCGCACTTCGCCGACGTGCTCGCCGGCCGGACGGTCACCGGCGTGCAGCGCCGGGGCAAGTACCTCTGGCTGCCGCTGGACAGCGGCGACGCGGTGATCGGCCACCTCGGCATGTCCGGCCAGCTGCTGCTGCAGCCGGTCGGCGCGGCCGACGAACTGCACCTGCGGGTCCGGTTCCGATTCGCCGACGACGGGCCGGAGCTGCGCTTCGTCGACCAGCGCACGTTCGGCGGGCTGTCCGTGTCCGAAGGTGGGGCGGAGTTGCCCGCCGAGATCGCCCACATCGCGCGCGACCCGATGGACCCGGAGTTCTCCGACGAGGCGTTCGTGGCGGCGCTGCGGCGCAAGCGTACGGAGATCAAACGCGCGCTGCTCGACCAGACGCTGATCTCCGGGGTGGGCAACATCTACGCCGACGAGGCACTGTGGCGGGCGAAGCTGCACGGCACCCGCCCGGCCGACGCGCTCACCCGTCCGGCCGCGCTGCGGCTGCTCGGGCACGTGCGGGACGTGCTCGCCGAGGCGATCAAGCAGGGTGGCACCAGCTTCGACGAGCTGTACGTCAACGTCAACGGCGAGAGCGGCTACTTCGACCGGTCGCTGAACGCGTACGGCCGGGAGGGGGAGCCCTGCCCGCGCTGCGGCGCGCCGATCCGGCGGGAGGCGTTCATGAACCGGTCCTCCTACAGCTGCCCGCGATGCCAGCCGCGGCCCCGGGGCACCCTCCGGGGATGACCCCGAGCCGGTTCGGGGTTGCGCCCGTGTGCTTCGCCCGACGGTCCCCGGAGACGCGCCGGAGCGTACCCGGAGATGCCCTTTTCCGCCCGGTCCGCGCGGCCGGTTCCGGCCGCGCGGACCTCGTCCGCCGGATCGGGGACGAGCGGGGGCCGTTCCCCGATGTCGGGGCCGCGCCTGCTGCCTAGCGTCATCTGGGGTCGGCACAGGGCCGGCATCAGGAGGGTGGAACCCGGGACATGGGCAGGCGACCGGTGACCGTGCGGCTGGCACGGTGGAGTGCGGAGCATCCGTGGCGCGCGATCGCGTTGTGGGTGGTCTTCGTGGCGGTGTGTTTCGTGGGCGGCAGCGCCGCCGGGCTGAACGAGGCGACCGACGAGGATCAGGCGATCGGCGAGTTCGGACGGGCACAGCTGATCGTCGACAGTGGCGGGTTCGACCGGCCGGCGACCGAGAACGTGCTGATCACCGCCCGCTCGGGCTCGCTCGACCAGGCCGCGGCGAAGGCCGCCGCGCAGGACGCGGCGGACCGGCTGCGGCAGGTCGACGGCGTGGCCTCGATCGGTACGCCGATGCCGTCGCGCGACGGCAGCGCGCTGCTGGTGCCGATCACCATGTCGGGCGACCCGGGCACCGCCGGTGACCGGGTGCAGCCGCTGCGGGACACCACCGCGAAGGTGCAGGACGCGCACCCGCAGCTACGGGTGGAGCAGGTCGGCGGCCCGTCGATCGACAAGGCGCTCGACGACACGCTCGGCAAGGACTTCAAGCGCGCCGAGCTGCTCAGCCTGCCGGTGACGCTGGCCATCCTGATCATCGCGTTCGGCGCGCTGATCGCCGCCGGGGTGCCGGTGCTGCTGGCGCTCTCCTCGGTGGCCGCCGCGATGGGCCTCTCCACACTCGCCTCGCACCTGGTGCCGGCCACCGACACCACCGCCAGCGTCATCCTGCTGATCGGTATGGCGGTCGGCGTTGACTACTCGCTGTTCTACGTGCGGCGGGAACGGGAGGAACGGGCCAAGGGCCGATCCGGCCTGGACGCGGTGGAGATCGCGGCGGAGACCTCCGGGCACGCCGTGGTGGTCTCCGGCACCGCCGTGATCATCTCGATGGGCGGCCTGCTGCTCGCCCAGGACGCGATCTTCTCGTCGCTGGCGGTCGGCTCGATCCTGGTGGTCGCGGTCGCCGTGATCGGCTCGCTCACAGTGCTGCCGGCGCTGCTGGCGAAGCTGGGCCGCTGGGTGGACCGGCCGCGGGTGCCGCTGCTGTGGCGCCTCACCGCGCCGCGTGACGGGCAGCCGGCCCGGCCCCGGTTCTGGCCGGCGGTGCTCAAGCCGGCGCTGCGCGCGCCGGTGGCCACGCTGCTGATCTCGGTCGCGCTGCTGCTCGCGCTCGCCGCGCCCGCGCTCGGCATGAAGCTGAAGTTCCCCGGCCCGGAGGACGTGCCGCGCACCACCGCCGCCATGCAGGCGTACGACCGGCTCACCGCGGCCTTCCCGAGCAACGGCACCAGCCACACGGTCGCCGTGCGGGCACCCGCCGAGCAGGCCGACCGGGTGCGGGCGGCGCTCACCGACCTGGCCGGCCGTACCGCCGCCGACCCGCTCTTCGCGCCGGCCGAGGGGGACGGCCCGGAGATCCAGGTGTCGGCGGACCGGCGGGTGTCGGTGCTGGAGGTGGCCACGCCGCACGCCAGCCGCTCCGACGAGGCGTCCCGGTCGCTGCACGAGCTGCGCGAGGACCTGGTCCCGGCCACGCTCGGCGGCATCCCGGGCGTGGAGTACGCGGTCGGCGGCGGCGTGGCCGCCAGCGAGGACTACGCCGCCCACATCTGGGCGAAGCTGCCGATCGTCGCGGCGTTCGTGCTGGCGCTGACGTTCCTGGTGATGGCGTGGACGTTCCGGTCGATGGTGGTGGCGCTGACCTCGATCGTGCTGAACCTGCTCTCGGCCGGCGCCGCGTACGGGCTGCTGGTGCTGGTCTTCCAGAGCACCTGGGCGGAAGGGCTGCTCGGCTTCACCTCGATGGACGCGATCGTCACCTGGCTGCCGCTGTTCCTGTTCGTGGTGCTGTTCGGACTGTCGATGGACTACCACGTCTTCGTGGTCAGCCGGATCCGCGAGGCGGTCGACCGGGGGATGCCGACCCGGGAGGCGGTGGCGCACGGGATCACCTCGTCGGCCGGGGTGGTGACCAGTGCGGCGGTGGTGATGGTGGCGGTGTTCTCCATCTTCGCCACGCTCAGCATGATCGACTTCAAGCAGCTCGGCATCGGCCTGGCGGCGGCGATCCTGCTGGACGCCACGATCATCCGCGCGGTCGTGCTGCCCTCGGTGATGACGCTGCTGGGTGACGCGAACTGGTGGGCGCCGCGGTTCATGCGCCGCCGTACGCCCACCCCGGCGGTCGAGCCGCCGCCCGCCCCGGCGCCGGAGCTGGTCGGCGCCCGCTGACCCCGAGCGGACCCGCCCCGGCGCCCAACCGGAAGTGCCGAACAGCTTGACATCAGTTCCGGCTCGTGCCGGCCGCTGAGAAGGCATTCGTGTTCGCGCGGTATACCTGAGAGTCATAAGTATGACTCTCAGGTATACCGCCTTCCGTGCATCTGTTCGCCGCTGAGGGTGACGGAGAGTGTTGGCAGCTTTCGTACCGGATGATCGTCATCGGCGCCCCGCTCCCCGGCGAGCGGGGCGCCGGGGTTGTCACGGCAGGGCGCACGGCTCCCGCCAGGCGTCCAGCTGGCGGTCCTTGCGGATCGAGGCGAAGCCGTAGCCGACCGAGGTGACGCAGAAGTCCGCCGGCTCGCCGGTGTACTCGACGTGGAAGACCGGCTTGCCGGCGTCGACGAACGGCAGCAGCTTCGCGCACTCGCGGCGGCGTACGCACTCCTGGTTGACCGCGAAGTCGAAGTCGGGGGCCAGCGCGGCCACCTGCGGCACGTCGTCGACCAGGCCGGGGGAGAGGTCCAGCTTGCGGGCCAGCCCGGCCAGCCGGCGGTTGAACAGCAACTGGTCGTCGAAGTCCAGCGGGAAGCCGGAGCGGTGCCGGTAGCCGTCCGCGTCGGCGAGCGCCACCGCGCCGAAGCCCTTGCCCCGGCACAGCCGGAACCGGTCGGCCAGCACCGGCGCGAGCGCGTCCCAGCCCCGTACGTCCAGGAAACGGCTCCCCGGCCGTCCCGGCACCGCCGCGCCGCGTACGGCGGCGGGGAAGCGGGTGGCGTCCGGGTCGTCGGCGGCGTACGTGCCGACCCGGACGTGGCAGACCAGCCGGCGGCTCTGCTCGCGCAGCTCGGCGGTCTCGGCCGAGGTGGTCGCCACCGGATCGAGGAGGAAGACGTCGGCGTCGGCTGTGACGTCCACCGGGGTGGTGAGCTGCCACTGCCACCGCCAGCGGTCGGCCTGCGCGGCCGGCCAGGGCGTGGGCGCGCCGGGCGGCGTGACCGGCCGGCGGCAGGCCGGCACCGGGGCGAGCAGCAGCGCGGTCAGCGCGAGCGCCACGCCCCGGCGCGGGCCACGTCGGCGGACGTGGGCCGGCCGGGAGCGCGGCACGGCCCACACCGGCCGGATCCGCATCGACAGCTCCCCGGACGCGGGCGGCCCGACGCCGCCCCCGACCGGTCAACGAACGCCGGGCCGGTCACGACGCGCGGTCAGCTCGGGGTGGCGAAGACCTGCGTCCAGTACGGCCCGTTGCTGCGCGCCACGCCCACCCCGATCTGGGTGTACGAGCAGTTGAGGATGTTCTTCCGGTGGCCTTCGGAGTTCATCCAGCCCTCCATGACCGCCGCCGGGGTCTGGTAGTTCCAGGCCACGTTCTCGCCCACCATGCGGTAGCTGTAGCCGGCGGCCTTGACCCGGTCCCAGGGCTGGCTGCCGTCGCTGCCCGTGTGGTCCATCTTCTTGTGGTCGGCCTGGTCCTGGCTGTGCCGCTGGGCGGCCAGGTTCAGCTTTGCGTTGACCGTGAGCGCCTTGCAGCCGGCCTTCGCTCGCTCCTGGTTCACGATCGTGACGACCTTCTGGAGTTCGGCGCTGAGCCCGGTCGTGGCGGTGGCCTTGGTGCTCGTGGAGCCGCCGCCCGACGTGCCGCTGCTCGGGGCGCTGCTGCGCTCCTGCTGCCGCGACGGTGCGGTGCTGCGGCTCGGCTTCGGGGTGGCCTTCTTCGTCGGGCTCGGCACGACGGTGGTCGGTACGGCGGACGGGCTCGCCGACTCGGACGCGAGCGTGTCGGCGGGCGCCTCATCGGTCCCGTCGGGCCCCTGCGGCGCGGCGGCCACCGGCGCGTCTGCGGAGGTGCGCTTCGTGCCCTGGTCGTCGCCGGGCAGCAGGACGGCGCCCACGCCGAGGCTCACCACGAGCGTCGCCGCGGCGGCGGCCCCGCCGATCACGAGTGGCCGGGACAGGCGCCGCTTCGGGCGCTGCCGGTCGTCGGCCGGGGTGTCGGTCGCCGGCTGCCAGGTCGCGGTGGGCTGTTCCCAGCCAGCGGCGGGCTGCTCGTGCCCCGGCCAGGCGGTGGGCTGGTCCTGGCCCTGCCACGCCGCGGGCTGCTCGTGGCCCCGCCACGCGGGCTCCTGGCCCTGCCACGCGGGCTCCTGGCCCTGCCACGCGGGCTCCTGGCCCTGCCACGCGTCGGTCGGCTGCTCCTCGCCGTTCCACCTGTCCCGGGCCGGCGGGTACGAGCCGGCGGGTCCGTAGGCCGGGGGTGCGCTCTCGGGGCGGAAGCCCCCGGCGGCCGGCTCGACGCCGTGACCGGCGGGCCGCTGCTGCGCTTCGTCCCCGAACAGGTACGACGACCGCGGCTCGGGCCGGTCGCTGAGCCACGCCGGACCCTCGTCGGTCGGCGGCTCGGGACGCCGGCGGGCGCCCTCCGGTTCGATCGGGTCGTTCCAGCGGTACACGCCTGTCCCCTCCACGGGTCGGTTGCGGGCCGGGGTGACGCTACGGGCGCACTCCGAGCTGCGGCAACGTGGCTAAGAAAGAGTTAAGGCGAAGCCGGCGGCAAGGATGAGTCGTTCACACATTTCCGGCGTACAGTAAAGGCGTCCGGACAGAGCGTGTCCGCGCCTTGTGGCAGCCCCCCGGCGAGTGGACCGGCCGACGTGGAGATGATCTACGGCCTTGGTCAACTTGACGAAGGAGGGGGTTTCGGCTCAATATGTAGGTGTCGCCAGTCGCGCCCAGCCATGCCCCGATGCAGTGGGAATGGCAGCCGCGAACATCATGGGCGCGCGTTGGCCGGCCTTTCCGGCAGCGCACATCAAGGAGTCAGCATGGCGAAGGCCCTCTACGGCCACGTAAGTGCAGCGCCCGACCGGCGTCTGCTCGACGAGGTCACCCGACTGCGTGCCAGGGTTCAGGCACTGGAGTTCGAGATCACGCGTCTGCGCGCCGACAACGATCGGCTTGCGGCGGCAGCGGCGGAGGCCGATGACCTCCTCCGTCTGGCCGAGCCCGCACTGACCTGATCTCCAGTTGTCGGAAAACTGAATCGCACCACACCGAAAAGCGCGCCGACACTCAAGTGCCGGCGCGCAGCCATGTGCGGACCCCTTTTCGTCGCCGGCGTCGCAATTCTCGATCTTGCGGAACCGCCTGGAATTGCGCCCGGTAATTGTGATCATGCATTTCCGTTCCGCCCGCGACCGCCGGGCGGAAAGCGGACAGCCGGTCCGGCGGGTGGGTCGCGTGGCGGCGGCGCCCCGGTCCCGGGTTAGTCTGCGGGTTCACCAGGTCCGCGCAGCCGGCGACGGTACGGCGGCCACCGGACGAGGATCGAGAAGGTGCATCTCAAGAGCCTGACGGTGAAGGGCTTCAAATCCTTCGCCTCCGCCACGACGTTGAAGCTGGAGCCCGGGATCACCTGCGTGGTGGGCCCGAACGGCTCCGGCAAGTCCAACGTCGTCGACGCCATCGCCTGGGTGCTCGGCGAGCAGGGCGCCAAGGCGCTGCGCGGCGGCAAGATGGAGGACGTCATCTTCGCCGGCACCGCCGGACGGGCGCCGCTGGGCCGGGCCGAGGTCACCCTCACCATCGACAACACCGACGGCGCGCTGCCGATCGAGTACACCGAGGTCTCCATCACCCGCCGGATGTTCCGCTCCGGCGAGAGCGAGTACGAGATCAACGGCGACTCCTGCCGCCTGCTCGACATCCAGGAGCTGCTGTCCGACTCGGGCATCGGCCGCGAGATGCACATCATCGTCGGGCAGGGCCGGCTCGACGGCATGCTGCACGCCAAGCCGGAGGACCGGCGGGCGTTCATCGAGGAGGCGGCGGGCGTCCTCAAGCACCGCAAGCGCAAGGAGAAGGCGCTGCGGAAGCTCGACGCGATGCAGACCAACCTCAACCGCCTGACCGACCTCACCGCCGAGCTGCGCCGCCAGCTCAAGCCGCTGGGCCGGCAGGCCGAGGTGGCCCGCCGCGCCGCCGGCATCCAGGCCAACCTGCGCGACGCCCGGCTGCGGCTGCTCGCCGACGACCTGCACACGCTGCGGACCACACTCGACAAGGAGATCGCCGACGAGACCGCGCTGCGCGAGCGGCGCGAGCTGATCGAGGCCGAGCACGGCGAGGTGCAGGGCCGCCTCGGCGAGCTGGAGGCGGCGCTGGCCGAGGACGCGCCGCTGCTCGCCGCGGCGCAGGACACCTGGTACCGCCTCTCCGCGCTCCAGGAGCGGTTCCGCTCGATCGAGCAACTGGCCCGGGAGCGGCTGCGTCACCTCAGCGCCGCCGGCGACGACGAGCGCCCCGGGCGCGACCCCGAGCAGCTGGAGGCGGAGTCGCGGCGGGTCCGCGAGCAGGAGGAGGAACTGCGCGCGGCGCTCACCGAGGACCAGATCCGGCTGGCCGAGGCGGTCGAGCACCGTCAGGAGCTGGAACGGCAGCTCGCCGCCGCCGAACGGGAACTGGTCGCTGCGGCCAAGGCGATCGCCGACCGGCGGGAGGGGCTGGCCCGCCTGACCGGCCAGGTCAACTCCGCCCGGGCGCGGACCACGAGCGCCGGCGAGGAGATCGAACGGCTCGCCGCCGCGCACACCGATGCGATGGGCCGCGCCGAGAAGGCGCAGGCCGACCTGGACGCGGTCGCCGAGCAGTCGACCGAGGCGGACCGGGACAACGCCGACCTGGACGCCCGGCACGACGAGGCGGTGGCCGTCCACGAGCGGGCCCAGGCGGCGGTGCGCAGCCTCGCTGACGGGGAGCGCGCCGCCGAGAAGGACGCCGCCACCTGGAAGGCCCGCGAGGAGGCGCTCGCCATGGGGCTGCGCCGCAAGGACGGCGCCGGGGAGCTGCTGGCCCGCGCCGACCAGGTGCCGGGGCTGCTCGGCAGCCTCGCCGGGCTGCTCACCGTCGCCCCCGGTGACGAGGCGGCGCTCGCCGCCGCGCTGGGCGGCCTGGCCGACGCGGTGGCGGTCAGCGGTGTGGACGAAGCGGTCGAGGCGATGCGGCTGCTCAAGATCTCCGACGCCGGCCGGGCCGGGCTGCTGGTCGGCAGCCCCGCCGGGCCGGGCATGGACGGGCCCGCCGACGCGTTGCGCCCGAAGCTGCCCGAGGGCGCCCGCTGGGCCCCCGACCTGGTGGAGTGCTCGCCCGCGATCCGCCCGGCCGTGCACCGGGCGTTGCGCGACGTGGCGCTCGTCGACGACCTGGCCGCCGCGTCCGCGCTCGTCGCCGCGAATCCGGAGCTGCGCGCTGTCACGCCCGACGGCGACGTGGTCGGGGCGTACGCGGCGGCGGGCGGGTCGGCCAAGGCGCCCAGCTTCATCGAGGTGCAGGCCGCCGTCGAGGAGGCGCGAGCCAACCGGGCCACCGCCGAACGCACCGCCGCCGAGCTGCGCGAACAGCTCGCCGAGGCGCGCGCCGAGGTGGCCGCCGCCAAGGAGGCGGTGCAGCACGCCGCCGCCGCCAAGCGGGAGGCGGAGAGCCACCGCAACGCCGCCGCGCGCCGCCTCGCCGAACTGGGCGCCGCCGCCCGCTCCGCCAAGGCGGAGACCGACCGGCTCGGCGAGTCCCGGGCACGCGCCGAGGCGGCCCGGGAGCGGGACCTCGCGGCGCTCGCCGAGCTGGAGGAACGGCTGCGGCTGGCCGAGGCCACCCCGCTCGACGCCGAACCCTCTACCGAGGAGCGCGACCAGCTCGCCGCCATGGTGCCGCAGGCACGGCAGAACGAGATGGAGGTCCGGCTCGCGGTGCGTACCGCCGAGGAGCGGGTGGCCTCGATCGCCGGGCGGGCCGACTCGCTGGCCCGGCAGGCCACCGCCGAACGGGCGGCGCGGGAGCGCGCCGCGGCCCGGCGCGCGGCCCGCACCCGCGGCGCCCAGATCGCCCGGGCCGTGGTCGGCGGCGCCCGGGAGGCGCTCACCCGGCTCACCGTCTCCATCGCCCGGGCCGAGGAGCACCGCGACGCCGTCGCCCGCGAGCGCGCCGCCCGCGAGGCCGAGCTGTCCGAGGTACGCGGCGCGGCCAAGCGCCTCGCCGCCGAGCTGGAACGGCTCACCAGCCAGGTGCACCGCGACGAGGTGGCCCGCGCCGAGCAGCGGATGCGCATCGAGCAGCTGGAGGCCAAGGCCGCCGAGGACTTCGGGCTGGACGTGCCCATGCTCGTCGCCGAGTACGGCCCGGACCGGCTGGTCCCGCCCACCGACGCGGACGTGGCGCTCGCCGAGAAGGAGGGCCGGCCGGTACCCGAGCCGGTCCGCTACGAGCGGCCGGTGCAGGAGAAGCGGGCCGCCAAGGCGGAGCGGGAGCTGGCCCTGCTGGGCAAGGTGAACCCGCTCGCGCTGGAGGAGTTCGCGGCGCTGGAGGAGCGCTTCAAGTTCCTCTCCGAGCAGCTGGAGGACCTCAAGGCGACCCGGCGTGACCTGCTCACCGTGGTCAAGGACGTGGACGACCGGATCCTGGAGGTCTTCGCCAGCGCGTTCGAAGACACCGCACGGGAGTTCGAGCAGGTCTTCACCGTGCTGTTCCCCGGCGGCGAGGGCCGGCTCGTGCTAACCGACCCGGAGGACCTGCTCACCACCGGTGTCGAGGTCGAGGCCCGCCCGCCGGGCAAGAAGATCAAGCGGCTCTCGCTGCTCTCCGGCGGGGAGCGGTCGCTGACCGCGGTGGCGATGCTCGTGGCGATCTTCCGCGCCCGGCCCAGCCCGTTCTACATCATGGACGAGGTGGAGGCGGCGCTCGACGACGTGAACCTGGGCCGCCTGATCACACTGCTGGCGCAGTTGCGGGAGAAGAGCCAGCTCATCGTGATCACGCACCAGAAGCGGACCATGGAGATCGCCGATGCGCTCTACGGAGTGACAATGCGCGCCGGTGTGACCCAGGTGATCAGCCAGCGGCTCAACCGGGCCGACGACGAGGAACAGGTGACAGACGAGTGAGTCGGGAACGCGCCACGGCGCTCCTGGTGGACTTCGACGGCGTGCTGCGCCGCTGGGATCCGGCGGTGGCCGCCGGTGTCGAGCGGGAGTACGGGCTGCCCGAGGGCGTCCTCGGTGAGATCGCGATGTCCTGGGGGCTGCTCCAGCCGGTGCTCACCGGCCAGGTCAGCCACGCGAAGTGGATGGCGAGCGTGGCCGACGCGCTGACCCCGACGATCGGCGACCCGGAGCGGGCCCGGGCGGCGGTGGACCAGTGGCAGAGCTACCGCGGCGAGGTCGACCCGGACGTGCTGGCGTTCGTCCGCGAGGTGCGGGCCGCGGGCGTACGGGTGGGGCTGGGCACCAACGCGACCGACCTGCTCGACGCCGACCTGGCCGCGCTGGGCCTGACCGGGGAGCTGGACGTGATCGTCAACTCCTCGGTCGTCGGGGTGCACAAGCCGGCGAAGGAGTACTTCCAGGCCGCCTGCGAGGCGCTGGAGACGCCGCCGGGGCGGGTGCTGTTCGTCGACGACGAGGACCGCGCGGTGGCCGGCGCCCGGGTGGCTGGTCTGTCCGCGCACCGCTGGAGCGGCCCGGCCGACCTGCGGTACCTGCGGGCGGCGCTGGCGTACTGAGCCGGACGGGCCCCGTGTCCCGCCCGGCTCGTGCGCCGCTCACCGCAGGCCCGGCACCTCGGTGACCGTGAACGGCGGGGCGGGCGTGGTCGCGAAGAGCTGGCTGTCCACCCAGAGCAGTCGGCTGGCGTCGCGCGCCACCGAGGTGGGCGACCGCTGGATGCCGACCGGGCGGGACCGGTCGACCACCTGGGCGGTACGTAGTTCCTGGTCGAGCCGGGCCAGGTTCACCAGGAACCGGGTGCCGCCGGCGCCGTCCGGTTCGTTGACCACGCCGTAGAGCCGGTCCCCCTCCAGCAGCAGGCCGTCCGCGCCCATCCGGCCACCGCTCACCTCGACCTCGGTCACGGACCGGTCGGCGAGGTCGACCCGGAACAGGCGCTCGCCGCCCTGCTCCGCGACGAGGGCGACCCGGCCTGACGGGTCGACCACGATGCCGTTGAGGAAGACCGGGACGGCCGGGAAGTCGTCCGGACCCACCCAGGGGACCAGGGCGCCGACGCGCCCGCCGGTGAGCCCGGCCCGCCACACGGTGCCGGTGGCGGAGTCCGTGACGTAGACGGCGTCTTCGGTGACCGCCAGGTCGTTGAGGGCCGCGCCGGGTGCGGCGGCGCGGCGGGCCAGCAGGGTGCCGTCCGGCGCGTACACGAAGAGCGTGCCGGTGGTCCAGCCGGCGACGAGGACGCGGCCCCGGCGGTCCACCCGGACCCCGGCGGCGCTGGTCCGGCCGTCGGCGCCGGGGGCGAGGAACGGGCGCAGCCCGGCCCGGCGGGTGTCGCCCCGGTAGACCGCGCCGGTGGCCGAACTCGTGACGTACATCGTGCCGCTGGCGGTTACCGCGAGCCCTTCGGGCAGCACGCCGGGCGCGCGGGAGACGACGTAGGTGTCGGGATGGACGTCGGTGGGGGCGGGCCGGGGTACGCCGACGGTCACCGCCGTCAGGACCGCGGCGGCCGCCGCAGGGAGTGTCTTCACGCCACGCAGCGTCCGGCGGCGCCGGCCCGCCCGGAAGCCCCTTTCGGCACGGGCCGAAAGGTGGCTACCGTTCGCCGGTGACCACCCTGCGACTCAACGCCGCCGACCTGAGCCGCACCGTCCTGCGGTCCGAACCGGCGGTGCTGGTCGAGCTGGCGATGGCCGCCCAGCGGCTGGTCCTGGCCGACGTGCCGGAGCACCTCGCCGGGTGGCGGACCCGGACCCGGGCGGCGTTGCGCCCCGAGATGCGTTCCTACCTGGACCTGTGCCGGACGCCGTACCTGGTGCCGGACCTGGTGACCCCGCCGGTGTTCGACGGCGGCCTCGACGCCCTGCTGGACCGGGTCGCCGGCACCCCGGACGAGGTGCTCGCCGCCGAGCTGGGCCCGCTGGTGGCGTCCGGCGCGCTGCCCGCCCGGGTGGCGCCGCTGGCCGCCGGGGAGCCCGCCGCCCGGGCCCGGCTGCGGGCCGCGATGCGCGCCTTCCACGGCGTGGCGCTCGCGCCCTACTGGTCGGAGATCGAGGGCGCGGTACGGGCCGACCGGGCGGTACGCGGCCACACGCTGGCGGCCGGCGGCCTCGACCGGGTGTTGCGCGATCTCAGCCCGTACCTGGCCTGGGCCGAGACGGGGGAGCACTACGCGCTGTCCTACCGGTGCGCGGTCGCCGACGACGTCGAGGTGGCCGCGGGCGGCCGGGGCCTGACCCTGCTGCCCTGTCATCTCGCCCCGCAGCCCTACCTGCTGGCGGACCCGGGCGGCCCGCTGGTGCTGGTCTACCCGATCCGGCCGGGGCGGCGTGAGCTGGGGGCCGGGGCGCCACTGGCCGACCTGCTCGGGCGGACCCGGGCGGCCGTGCTGGCGGCGACCGCCGACGCTCCCGGCACCTCCCAGCTGGCCCGCCGGGTCGGCGTCTCCGCGGCCACCGCCAGCGAGCACGCGGCGACCCTGCGGGCCGCCGGGTTGATCACCACGCGGCGGGACGGCGCGGGGGTGCGGCACTGCCTCACCCCGCTGGGCGAGCAGGTGCTGCGGGCGGGCGGCCCGGCAGGGGTCAGGCCCCGGTGACGCCGTCGATACGCTCGCGGATCAGGTCGGCGTGGCCGTTGTGCCGGGCGTACTCCTCGATCATGTGCATGTAGACCCAGCGGACGCTCATCGTCCGAGTCTCGGCGGTGCCGTCCCGGCGGGGGCGCCGGAAGGTCTGATCCAGGGAGAGGGCGGCGGCGGCCTGCCGGGCGGCGACCTCGGCGAGGTAGGTGGCGAAGGTCTGCTCCGGGTCGGCGTCGGCGACCGCGTTCAGGTCGGCGTCCGGGTCTTCCTGGTCGTCGTAGAGGCCGGGTGCACCAGGGTGTCGCGGTGGTGGTCGAGCCAGCCTTCGAGCATGGTGCGCTCGTCGGCGACGTAGGGCTCGTGGCGGCGGTCGATCTCGGGTGCGGTCCAGGTCATGGGCGCAGATGTTAAGAGGGGCCCCCTGTACAACGCGAGGCGTTAACAGGGGGCCCTTCCTTACACCCTCAGGGGACCACGACGACCGGCCAGCGGCCGGTACGAACGAGCCGGGTGGCGACCGAGCCGACCAGCTTGTGCCCGGCCTGCTCCGAGGAGCCGACCACCACCATGTCGGCCCGGTGCTCGTCGGCGGCCCGGCACAGCTCGGTGTAGGCGTCGCCGCGCCGGCACAGGAACGTCACCGGCAGGTCCAGTTCCTCGGCCCCGCGCCGGCACTCGGCACGCAGCTCGTCGGCCAGCTCGTCGTGGGTCTGCTGGACCGCCCCGGCCACCACGCCGGAGAGCATCGCGCTGTACGAGGCCGGCGAGCTGACGAACACCGCCACCAGCGTGGCGCCCTGCCGCCGGGCCAGGCCGGCGGCGTACGCGGCGGCGCGCATCGAGGTGCGGCTGCCGTCCACGCCGACGAGCACGACCCGTGGCCCGTCCGTACCCCGTTCGTAGGGCAGCGGACGGGTCTGCGGGCCGTACCGCTCGCGCTCCGCGGCGTCCATCGTCAGTCCTTCGTTCCGGCCGGTACCGCCTCGGCCGTCTCCCGCCCGGCGGGGAGCGGCTCGGCGTTGGAGCGGCGCAGCGGCACCTCCCGGATGAGGACCACCGCGACGAGGGCGAGCAGCCCGAACGGGGCGGCGGCCAGGAAGATGTCACCCGCGGCGTGCCCGTACGCGGCCTCGACCACTGTGCGGATCGGGCCGGGGAGCGTGTGCACGTCCGGCAGACCGCCGCCGCCCGGCCCGGAGGCCGGGATGCCGAGGCGGCTCAGGCCGTCGGCCATGTAGCCGGTGACCCGGTGGCCGAGCACCGCGCCGAGCGCGCTCACGCCGATCGCGCCGCCGAGGCTGCGGAAGAACGCCACCACCGAGCTGGCCGCGCCGAGCTCGTCCGGGCGGACCGTGTTCTGCACGGCGAGCACCAGGTTCTGCATGGACATGCCGACGCCGAGGCCGATCAGCGCCATGAAGACCGCGAGGTGCCAGTACGGGGTGTCGGCGCGCATGGTGCCCATCAGCGCGAAGCCGGCGGTGAGCAGCACCGAGCCGATGACCAGCCAGCTCTTCCAGCGGCCGGTGCTGGTGATGATCCGGCCGACCACTGTCGAGGAGACCAGCAGGCCGCCGATCATGGGCAGCGTCATCAGGCCGGACATGGTCGGGCTGGCGCCGCGGCTGATCTGGAAGTACTGCCCGAGGAACACCGAGGCGCCGAACATGCCGACGCCGACCGCGATGCTGGCGATCACGGCGAGCGTGATGGTGCGGTTGCGGAACAGGTGCGGCGGGATCATCGGGTCGGCGGCACGCTTCTCGACCCGGGCCGCGAGCGCGCCGAGCAGCGCCGCGCCGGCCACCATCACACCGCTCTGCCAGGAGATCCAGTCGTACCGGTCACCGGCCAGGGTGATCCAGACCAGCAGCAGCGAGACGGCGGCGGTGATGAGCGTGGCGCCCCACCAGTCGATCTTCACCTCGCGCTTGACCACTGGTAGCCGCAGCGTCCGCTGGAGCACGATCAGGGCGAGCACGGCGAACGGCACGCCGACGTAGAAGCACCAGCGCCAGCCGAGCCAGGAGGTGTCCACGATGACGCCGCCGATGAGCGGGCCGCCGATGGTGCCGACGGCCATGACCGCGCCGAGGTAGCCGCTGTACCGGCCGCGCTCGCGCGGCGCGATCATCGTCGCCATGATCACCTGGGCGAGGGCGGTGAGGCCGCCCGCGCCGACGCCCTGCACCACCCGGCAGGCGATCAGCTCGCCGGTGGTCTGGGCCTGCCCGGCGAGCACCGAGCCCAGCACGAAGACCACCAGGGAGAGCTGGACCAGCAGCTTCTTGCTGAACAGGTCGGAGAGCTTGCCCCAGATGGGCGTGGTCGCGGTGGTCGCCAGCAGCGTCGAGGTGACCACCCAGGTGTACGCGGACTGACCGCCGCGCAGGTCGGTGATGATCCGCGGCAGCGCGTTGGAGACGACCGTGGAGGAGAGGATCGCGACGAACATGCCCAGCAGCAGGCCGGAGAGCGCCTCCAGGATCTGCCGGTGGGACATGTCGACGGCGGTCGCCCGTGCGGGCGCAGTCGCCTGAGTCATCGTGGAGTGCCTCCGGAGCGGGGGAAAAAGGTTGCCTCGGGCAACCGTAGAAGCCGTTGCTCTGAGCAACAACTCGAGCCGGGCCCGGATTGTTCCCCCTGCCGGCGGGCTCAGAACGACTCGTTGAAGCGGTGCATCAGCCGGGCGAGGTCCGCCACGTCCTCTTTCGGCCAGCTTTCGAGCGAACGCCTTATCTGTCCGAGTCGCGCCGCCCGGGCCGCGTCGAACCGCCGGGTGCCCTCCTCGGTGAGGCTGAGCTGGGCCGCCCGCCGATCGGTCGGGTCCGGGTCGCGGCGGACCAGACCCAGCGCCTCCAGCCCGCCGATCTGGCGGCTCAGCGTGCCCTTGCCGATCCCCAGCTTCGCGGCCAGGTCGGTGAGCCGGATCGAGCCGGAGCGGCGCAGCCAGAGCAGCAGGCCGTACGCGTTGGGCTCCAG
Organism: Micromonospora globosa; assembly: GCF_000717585.1. Lineage (NCBI taxonomy): Bacteria > Bacillati > Actinomycetota > Actinomycetes > Micromonosporales > Micromonosporaceae > Micromonospora > Micromonospora globosa. The sequence continues at coordinate 195,742 of NZ_JNZR01000005.1, read as the reverse complement.
GTTCGGGTGGACCTCGCGGGCGATCTCCCAGGACAGCGCCCGGCCGCGGCGCAGCAACGCGGTCAACTCGTGCTCCACGGCGCGCAGCGTCTCGTCCACGCTCAGAGGGTACTCAGTCCTCGTCGCTGAGTTGCTGTCGCGCCACCGGCCGCAGCTCGCCCTCGCTCGTCGTCCCCTCGATCACCACGGCGGCCCTGCGGCCCTGGTGCGTGAGCGTGGCCACCGCGTTCCCGAAGTAGGGCCCGGCCAGCTTCCGCCAGCGCACCGGCGGGCGGCGTACGCCGGCCGAGCGCGCCAGCGCCCGGGTCGCCCCGGCCGGGCCGGGATTCCAACCCAGCGTCATCAGCGGGCGCATCGCGGCCGGCACCTGGTTGTGGATCGGCGAACAGGTGAGCTGGTGCACGGGCGTACGGACGTTACGGTCGGCGAACCGGGCCCGGGCCACGTACGAGTGGTGCACGTCACCGGAGAGCACGCTGATCGACGCCGGTCGCGCGTACGCCGGCCCGGCGCCCACCCGTGCCCCGGTGCGCGGCGCGGTGCCGCTGCCCAGCCGCACGAACAGCTCGCCCAGCGCCTCGAACGAGCGCCGGAACGCCCCCCAGTGCTCCAGGTCCAGTGCCCGGCGGATCTGCTCGGAGAGCCGGGCCACCCAGGGGCGGCCGGAGTCGGCCAGGCGCTCGTTCCACGCCTCGACGTGGTGGATGCCCGGCGGCAGCAGCCACGGCAGCGAGCTGCCCACCACCAGATGGTCGTAGGTGCCGTGCGCCTGATCGAGGAACCACGACCACTCGCCCGGCGGCAGCATCGCCCGGTTGCCCGGCAGGAGCACCCGGCTGGACCGGTTGTCCAGCATGACCAGGCGGGTGCGGCCCAGGTCCAGCGCGTAGCTCCACTGGTACTGCACGGCCCGCCAGCGCTCGGTGTCGTGCGCCAGGTCGGCCTCCTTGTCGACCCGCTCGCCGAACTCGTGCAGCACGCCGGTGGCGTCCTCGGCGGCGACCACCTTCGCGTACACCGGGTCGGCGGCGATCTCGTCCGGGCTGAGGTTGCCCAGGTGCTGGTAGACCCAGTAGGAGGCGAGGCCGCTGCGGATCCGCTCGGCCCACCACGGCTGCTCGCGCATGTCCGCGCGCCACGACTGCGAGGTGTTCCAGTCGTCGATCACCTCGTGGTCGTCGAAGATCATCACGCTCGGCACGGTGGAGAACAGCCAGCGGATCTCCGGGTCGCGCCACGACTCCAGGTAGAGCTTGGTGTACTCGTCGAAGCTCACCACCTGCGTCGCCGGGGCGTCCTTCGGCCGCCGCCGGCGCCGCTTGAGCAGCCGCCGCACGGTCGGCGAGGTCTCGTCCGCGTACACCTGGTCGCCGAGCAGCACCAGCAGGTCGGGCAGCACGGCCTCGTCGGGCGCGGCCATCACCCGGCGGGCGTACGCGTCGAGCGCGTCAGGCGGCAGCTTCCGCGCGGTGGAGTGCTGGGTGGTCTCCCGGCACGAGCCGAACAGCAGCCGCACCGGCTGGTCGGCGTCGTCGAGCGCGCGGGTGCGGATCACGCTGGGCGGGAACGACGAGTCGGGCAGCGGCCACGCCACCTCGTCGTCGATCAGCACCTCGTACGTCGTGGCGCTGTCCGGGGTGAGCCCGCTCACCACGACGATCGCGTAGTGGTGGTCGTACGCGGAGAAGGTGGGTGCACTGCCGGTGGCGCCGTCCGCAGTGCGGACGGTGACCACGGCGGGCGAACTGGTCTCCACCCAGACGGTCGCCCGCGTGTCGACGACCCGGCGCAGCAACGGGCCGATGAGCAGGCGGGAACCGGGCACGACACACCTCCGACAAGATCGTTTCGGCTGTTCCCTACCCGGCCGGCGGTTGCGGTACGCCTTCCGGTGCGAGCGTACCCGCAGGTTGTTCGCGTGCCGAGGCGGTGAGTGGGACGCGGTCGTCGGCATCTGACAGGATTTCGGGCATGACGGAATACCTCCTCGTCGCTCTCGCCCTGCTCGGCGTGCTGATCATCGGCGGCCTGAGCCTCGTGGTGCCCCGGCTGCGCCGGCGCCCGCAGCCGCCGCTGCCGCGCACGGAGGTCGACACCCGGACGGAGGAGGACCTGGCCGGCCCGCCGGCCGAGGCCCCCGAGGCGGAACTCACCACCGGTGTGGTGGTGGAGGCGCCGCCGGCCCCTCCGGTCGAGGTGCCGGAGCCGACCGCCGGCCGGCTGGTCCGGCTGCGCTCCCGGCTGTCCCGCTCGCAGAACGTCTTCGGCAAGGGCCTGCTCGGCCTGCTCAGCCGCGACCGGCTGGACGAGGACACCTGGGAGGAGATCGAGGACAGCCTGATCACCGCCGACGTCGGCATCGACGCCACCCGGGAGATCGTCGACCGGCTGCGCGAGCGGACCCGGGTGCTCGGCACCCGCACCGGGGAGGAGCTGCGGGCGCTGCTCGCCGCCGAGCTGGTGAACGCGCTCGACCCGGGCCTGGACCGCTCGCTGCGCACCGCGCCGAAGGAGGGCGTCCCGGCGGTGGTGCTCGTGGTCGGCGTCAACGGCGCCGGCAAGACCACCACCTGCGGCAAGATCGCCCGGGTGCTCGTCGCGGACGGCCGCAGCGTGCTGCTCGGCGCGGCCGACACGTTCCGGGCCGCCGCCGCCGACCAGCTGGAGACCTGGGGCGGCCGGGTGGGCGCCGAAACGGTCCGCGGGCCCGAGGCCGCCGACCCGGCCAGCGTCGCGTTCGACGCGGTCAAGCGCGGCATCGACACCGGCGTCGACACCGTGCTCATCGACACCGCCGGCCGGCTCCAGAACAAGATCGGCCTGATGGACGAGCTGGGCAAGGTCAAGCGGGTCGTGGAGAAGCACGGCCCGATCGACGAGACGCTGCTGATCCTCGACGCCACCACCGGCCAGAACGGGCTGGAGCAGGCACGGGTCTTCACCGAGGCGGTCAACGTCACCGGCGTGGTGCTGACCAAGCTCGACGGCACCGCCAAGGGCGGCATCGTGATCGCCGTGCAGCGCAAGCTCGGCATCCCGGTCAAGCTCGTCGGCCTCGGCGAGGGCAAGGACGACCTGGCCCCGTTCGACCCGGCACAGTTCGTCGACGCGTTGCTCGGCACCGAGCCGCTCGCCCGGGACGCGTAGCCTCTCCCGTGACGACTGACGATCGCGCCTACGCGGGGTGGCGCGACCCCAGCCACCCGTCGCCACGCCTCGGGAGACCGTACGTGACTTCGCAGGAGATCCCGCTGCACGGCGGGAACGTGAGCACCGTGGTCCGTGTGGGAGACACGGTCCGGCGCAACGCCGGCCCGTGGACGCCCTCCGTGCACGCGCTGCTGCGCCACCTGGAGTACGTCGGATTCACCGGCGCGCCCCGGGCGCTCGGCATGGACGAGCGCAACCGGGAGGTCCTGTCGTACCTGGAGGGGGAGTGCGGGGAGTACCCGCTGGCCCCGCACTGGGTCACCGACGAGGCCCTGGTCACGGTGGCCACCATGCTGCGGATGTTCCACGACGCGCAGTACGGCTTCACCCCGCCGCCCGGCGCGGTCTGGCGCTCGTTCGGGCCGCCCCCGCCGGACACCGAGGTCATCTGCCACCACGACGCCGCGCCGCACAACGTGATCTGGCGGCCGGACGGCACGCTCGGGCTGATCGACTTCGACCTCGCCTCACCCGGCGCCCGCATCTACGACGTGGCGTACGCCGCCTGGACCTGGGTGCCGATCTTCTCCGACCGGGACTCGATCACGCTCGGCTGGAAGCACCCGGACCGGCCGCGCCGGCTGCGGCTGTTCGCCGACGCGTACGGGCTGATCCCGCGCGACCGGCACCGGCTCATCCGGACCATCCGCAAGCGCATCGTCGACCACGTCGAGGGCATCCGGCGGATGGCCGCCGCCGGTGAGCCGGCGTTCGTCCGGATCGTCCACAAGGGCCACCTGCGTCGGCCTATGCGTGACCTGCGGCTGCTCGACTACGAGCGGCACCAGCTGGAGTACGCGCTGCGCTGAGCAAGATCGGCGTTCTTCACACGCCGGAAACAACCCGTCACGCGTCGGAAATCGCGCGGTGTCGCTGAAGGAAACAGCCGGCGACCAAGCTTCCGCGCAACCGGCTGACGGGCGATGCTGCCAGGTCTCAGTCGGAGGGAGGAATACGACAACGAGAGGAGGCAGCGTGGAGATCGACACCGGGAACACTGCCTGGTTGCTTGTCTCGACTGCCCTCGTGCTGCTCATGACCCCCGGTCTCGCGCTGTTCTACGGCGGCCTGAACCGGTCCAAGGGCGTTCTGAACATGATGATGATGAGCTTCTCGTCCATCGGGCTCGTCAGCATCCTGTGGCTTTTCTACGGCTTCACCGTCGCCTTCGGCGAGGGCGGCAGGTTCTGGGGTGACCTGGGCCAGTACCTGGGCACCAAGACCTTCGTCGGCGAGAACGACCTGTGGGGCGAGACCGGCATCCCGATCTACGTCTTCATCGCCTTCCAGATGATGTTCGCGATCATCACCGTGGCGCTGATCAGCGGTGCGCTGTCCGACCGGGTGAAGTTCGCCGGCTGGCTGCTGTTCGCGTTCGGCTGGGCCACCCTGGTCTACTTCCCGGTCGCCCACATGGTCTGGGGCGGCGGGCTGATCGGCGGCGACATCGGCGCGCTGGACTTCGCCGGTGGTACCGCTGTGCACATCAACGCCGGTGCGGCGGCGCTCGCGCTGGTGCTCGTGCTCGGCAAACGGGTCGGCTGGCCGCGCGAGAGCATGAAGCCGCACAACGTCCCGATGGTCGCCCTCGGCGCCGCGCTGCTGTGGTTCGGCTGGTTCGGCTTCAACGCCGGTTCCGAGCTGACCGCCGACGGGGTCACCGCGCTGGCGTTCATCAACACCCAGGTCGCCACCGCCGCCGCGCTGCTCGGCTGGATCGTGGTGGAGTGGCTGCGCGACGGCAAGCCGACCCTGGTCGGCGCCTCGTCCGGCGCCATCGCCGGCTTGGTCGCGATCACCCCGGCCTGTGCGTTCATCACCCCGGCCGCAGCGGTGCTGCTGGGCGTGGTGGCCGGTGCGGTCTGCGCCCTCGCGGTCGGCCTGAAGTACCGGCTCGGCTACGACGACTCGCTCGACGTGGTGGGCGTGCACTTCGTCGGCGGCTGGATCGGCTGCCTCTGGATCGGCCTGTTCGGCACCGCCTCGGTCAGCTCGCTGGTGGAGACCGACGGCCTGTTCGTCGGCGGCGACGCGTCGCTGCTCGGCAAGCAGGCGATCAGCGCGCTGATCGTCAGCGTCTACTCCTTCGTGGTCGCCTTCGCCCTGGGCTTCGTGATCGACAAGACGATCGGCCTGCGGGTCTCCGCCGAGGCCGAGGTCGACGGCATCGACATCGCCGAGCACGCGGAGAGCGGCTACGACCTGTCGCCCACCACGGGCAGCAGCGGTGGCGCGTTCGCGATGGCCGGGATCGGCGCCGGCAAGCCGGCCGCGGAGCCCGCTGTCGAGACCGACGAGTCCGCGCCGGTCAGCGAGAAGGTCGCCGGTTAACGTTCCTGGGATGGAGGGGTTGGACATGAAGCTGGTGACCGCGGTCATCAAGCCGTACCAGCTGGACGCGGTGAAGGAGGCTCTGCACGCGCTCGGCGTGGCCGGGCTGACCGTCAGCGAGGTCCAGGGCTACGGCCGGCAGAAGGGGCACACCGAGGTCTACCGGGGTGCCGAGTACACGGTCGAGTTCCTGCCCAAGATCCGGGTCGAGGTGCTCACCGACGAGATGGACGTCGACAAGATCGTGGACGCGATCGTCGGCGCCGCCCGGACCGGCAAGATCGGCGACGGCAAGGTCTGGGTGACCGGCGTCGAGGAGGTCGTCCGGGTGCGTACCGGCGAGCGCGGGCTCGACGCCCTCTGATCGCCGGACCCGCCGACGTGACCTCGTTGACCACGGCCGCCGCCCCCACCGGGGACGGCGCGCCCGTGGTCAACGAGGTCGCCGGCGTACCCGCAGGGATCGGCGCGGCGGCCCGGTCCGCGCGGGCCGACGCGCTCGACGCCTGGCTGTGCCGGGCCTTCCCGGACCGGGACGGCGTGGCGCTCGTCGCTGTGGGCGGGCTGGGCCGCCGCCAGTGCGCCCCCTACGGCGACCTCGACCTGGTGCTGCTGCACGCCGGGGTGCCCGGCATCGACGAGCTGGCCGCCTCGCTCTGGTATCCGATCTGGGACGCCGGGCTGCGGCTGGACCACTCGGTGCGCACCGTCGCCGAGGCGCTGTCGGTGGCCCAGGACGACGTCAAGGTCGCCCTCGGCCTGCTCGACGCCCGGCACGTGGCGGGCGACTCGGCGCTCACCGACCAGCTCTCCCGTACCGCCACCGACCACTGGCGGCGGACCGCGATCCGCCAGCTCCCCGGCCTGCGCGAGATCACCTCCGCCCGCTGGGAGGCGCACGGCGAACTGGCGTTCCTGCTCGAAGGCGACCTCAAGGAGGCGTCCGGCGGGCTGCGCGACGTGGGCATCCTGCGCGCCATCGCCACCGCCGGGGTCACCGACGCGCTCCGCCCCGCCGTGCACGCGGCACACCGGCGGCTGCTGGACACCCGCGACGCGCTGCACCAGCAGGTGGGCCGCCGGGTCGACCGCCTGGTCGCCCAGGAACGCGACGGCGTGGCGCGCCTGCTCGGCGCCGAGGACGGCGACGCGCTGCTGCGGCTGGTGGCCGGCGACGCCCGCACCGTGAGCCACGCCCTCGACGACGCCTGGCGGGCCGCCGACCGGCTCCGCTCCGGCCGGCACCGCGCCGCCCCCGGCCGTCCGCTGCGCCGCCCGGTCGCCCGGGACGTGGTGGAGCAGGACGGCGAACTGGTGCTCGCCCGTACCGCCATCGGGGCCCGCCCCGACCCGAGCCTGTCGCTGCGCGTGGCCGCCGCTGCCGCCACCACCCGGCTGCCGATCGCGCGGGCCACCTGCGAGTGGCTGGCCGCGTACTGTCCGCCGCTGCCGGCGCCCTGGCCACCGGCGGCCCGCGCCGCGCTGATCACCCTGCTCGGCGCCGGTCCCGGCCTGGTGCCCGCCTGGGAGACCTGCGACAGGTACGGGCTGATCGACCGCTGGCTGCCCGAGTGGACCCGGATGCGCAGCCTGCCCCAGCACAACCCGGTGCACCGGTTCACGCTCGACCGGCACCTGGTGCAGACCGCGTACGAGGCGAGCCGGCACACCCGCGACGTGGAACGACCTGACCTGCTGCTGCTCGGCGCGTTCCTGCACGACATCGGCAAAGGGCTGGACGGTGACCACTCGGTGGTCGGCGCGCCGCCGGCCGAGGCGGTCGCCACCCGGATCGGGCTGCCGCCGGCCGAGGCGGCGCTGATCGGCACGCTGGTCCGGCTGCACCTGCTGCTGCCCGACGTGGCCACCCGGCGCGACCTGTCCGATCCGAAGACCGTCGCCGGGGTCGCCGAGCGCGTCGGCGACACCGGCACGCTGGAACTGCTGCACGCCCTGGTCCGCGCCGACGCCGCCGCCACCGGCCCGGCGGCCTGGTCCGGCTGGAAGGGCCGGCTGATCGCCGAGCTGGTGAGCCGGGTGCGGACCACGCTGGACACCGGCGTGGTGCCCGCCCCGCCGGCCCCGGACCCGGCGCTCGTGGCCGGGCCGCTGCCTGTCGTACACCTGGGGGAGGACCGGGTGTCGGTGGCCGCCGCCGACCGGCGCGGACTGCTCGCGACTGTCGCCGGGTGCCTGGCGCTGCACCGCCTGGAGGTGATCTCCGCAGACGCCGCCACGGTCGACGGCCGCGCCCTGGTCGAGTGCCGGGTGCAGCCGCGTTACGGGCTGGCCCCGGACCCGATCGCGCTCAGCGCCGACCTGCGCCGCGCGGTCGGCGGCGACGTCTCGGTCATCCAGCGGCTGCGCGGCCGGGCCCTGGCCGCGCGCAGCCAGGGCGCCGCCCCACGGGTGGTCTGGCACCGGGAGGCGGCCACCGACGCGGTCCTGCTGGAGCTGCGGGCCGCCGACGCCGCCGGACTGCTGTACCGGGTCACCTGCGCGCTGGACGACGCGGGCGCCCAGGTGCGGGCGGCCCGGATCTCGACGCTGGGCGGCGACGTGGTGGACGCGTTCTACCTGGTCGGCGGCTGGCCGTCGGACGAGGAACGGGCCCGGATCGAGGCCGCCGTGCTGGCCGCCGTGTAGTGGAACGGGCCGCCGGGCCGGAGCGGGCGGATGAGCGGCGGGCTACCCTAACGGTGGGCTGGACCACCGGCCCGGCAGCATGTGCCCGCCGAAAACGACAAACGGGATGTTCGCGTGTTTGACACCTTGAGTGACCGCCTGTCCGGGATCTTCACCAAGCTCCGCGGCAAGGGCCGGCTCACCGACGCCGACATCGACGCCACCGCGCGCGAGATCCGGATGGCGTTGCTGGAGGCCGACGTCGCCCTGCCGGTGGTCAAGGGCTTCATCGCGAACGTCAAGGAGCGGGCGCGCGGCGCCGAGGTCTCCCAGGCGCTCAACCCGGCGCAGCAGATCGTCAAGATCGTCAACGAGGAGCTGATCAACATCCTCGGCGGCGAGGGGCGGCGGCTCCAGTTCGCCAAGCACCCGCCGACCGTGATCATGCTGGCCGGCCTTCAGGGTTCCGGCAAGACGACGCTCGCCGGCAAGCTGGCCCGCTGGCTCAAGAGCCAGGGCCACCAGCCGCTGCTCGTCGCCGCCGACCTCCAGCGTCCCAACGCCGTCGGGCAGCTCCAGGTGCTCGGTGGCCGGGCCGGCGTCGAGGTGTACGCCCCGGCGCCCGGCAACGGCGTCGGCGACCCGGTGCAGGTGGCCCGCGACTCGATCGAGCACGCCCGCCGCGCCGCCCGGGACATCGTCATCGTCGACACCGCCGGCCGCCTCGGTATCGACACCGAGATGATGCAGCAGGCCGCGAACATCCGCGACGCGGTCCAGCCCGACGAGGTCATCTTCGTCATCGACGCCATGGTCGGCCAGGACGCGGTGCGCACCGCCGAGGCGTTCCGCGACGGCGTCGGCATCACCGGCGTGGTGCTGTCCAAGCTCGACGGCGACGCCCGCGGTGGCGCCGCGCTCTCCGTCCGCGAGGTGACCGGCCAGCCGATCCTGTTCGCCTCCACCGGCGAGAAGCTGGAGGACTTCGACGTCTTCCACCCGGACCGGATGGCCAGCCGGATCCTCGGCCTGGGCGACGTCCTCACTCTGATCGAGCAGGCCGAGGCGGCCTTCGACACCGATCAGAAGGAGAAGATGACCGCCAAGCTGATGGGCGGGGAGACCTTCACGCTGGAGGACTTCCTCGATCAGCTCATCGCGGTCCGGCGGATGGGCCCGATCGCCAACGTGCTGGCCATGATGCCCGGCATGGGGCAGATGAAGGACCAGCTCGCCGAGCTGGACGACAAGCACTTCGACCGGGTCACCGCGATCATCCGGTCGATGACCCCGGCCGAGCGCACCACCCCGAAGATCATCAACGGCTCCCGCCGGGCCCGTATCGCCAGCGGTTCCGGCGTCACCGTCATGGACGTCAACCAGCTGCTCAACCGCTTCGCCGACGCGCAGAAGATGATGAAGCAGATGGGCGGCATGATGGGCCTGCCCGGCGGTGGCCGGCGCAAGGCGACCAAGTCGCCGAAGAACAAGCGCAAGGGCACGAAGGGCGGCGGGCGGCCGCGTACCGGCGCCGGCATGCCGGGCGGCTTCCCGGGCGGGATGCCGCAGCTCCCGCCGGGCCTGGACCCGGGTGACCTGGCCGGTGGGCAGGGCCTGCCGCCGGGCTTCAAGCTGCCGAAGATCGACTTCAACAAGCTCGGCAAGGGCGGCGACAAGGGCCCCCGCTAGCGTGTCGGTGACGGTGGGCGACGTCGCTCTCTCTTAGGGTGATGTCGCCCCCTGGAAGGAGATGTCAATGACCGCGGCCCCGATCCTGCCGGAGCGGCACGAGTGGACGGTCGACGACCTGGGCGAACTGCCCAAGGACCTTCCGTACGAACTGATCAACGGAAGGTTGATCGTGCCGTCACCCACCGCCCTGCACCAGGAGATCTGCGTCGAGTTGCTGCTCGCGCTGCGCGTCAACTGCCCGCCGGAGTTCCTGGTGAGCATCGACCTGTCCATGCGCGTGGACCGCCGCAACGAGCCGCGCCCCGATGTGGTGGTGATCCGGCGCAAGCACGCCGGCCGGTCGCCCGTCCCGGTCGAGGACGCGTTGCTCGCCGTCGAGGTCGTCTCGCCGACGTCGCACTTCCGCGATTTGTACGACAAGGCGAAGGTCTACTCCCGCTCCGGGGTCCGCTCCTACTGGGTGGTGGATCCGCAGCACGAGCGGATCGCACTCACCGAGTACACGCTCGACGGCGCCGCCCGCGAGTACGAGCAACTGGCCCACACCGAGGACCTGTTCGTCACCGAGCGGCCGTGGAAGGTCTCGGTCGATCTGCCGGCGCTGACCGCGCGCCGCAACGACCTGCTCGCCGGCGAGGAGGACTGATCGGGTAGGACTGTGCACATGGCTCTGCACGTGCGCGGTGTGTTCCTTCCCGACGACGAGGTCCGGGACGTCTGGCTGGTCGGCGACCGGGTCACCTTCGAACCGGTGCCCGGCGCCGAGACGGTGGCCGACGGCGGCTTCGTGCTGCCCGGCCTGACCGACGCGCACTGCCACATCGGCATCGCCCGCGGCGGCAGCCCGATCACCTCCCTCGACCAGGCGCGGGAACTGGCCCGGATCGACCGGGACGCCGGTGTGCTGGCGATCCGGGACGCCGGGTCGCCGTACCCGTACCCCGAACTGGAGGACGAGCCGGACCTGCCGCGGCTGGCCCGCGCGGGCCGGCACGTCGCACCGCCCAAGCGCTACCTGCGTGACATCGGCGTGGAGGTCGGCGCGGCGGAGGTCGCCGCGACGGTGGCCGCGCAGGCCGCGGCCGGCAACGGCTGGGTCAAGCTGGTCGGCGACTGGATCGACAGGGGCGTCGGCGACCTGGCGCCGGCCTGGGACGCCGACACCATGACCGCGGCGGTCGCCGCCGCGCACGCCGCCGGGGTACGCGCCGCGGTGCACACGTTCTCCGAGTCGGCCGTGGAGATCATGGTGCGGGCCGGTGTCGACTCGGTGGAGCACGGCACCGGGCTGAGCCTCGACCTGATCGACCTGATGGCCCGGCAGGGCACCGCGCTGGTCCCCACGATGATCAACATCCGGACGTTCGGCCACATCGCCGAGCAGGCCCGCCCGAAGTTCCCCGGGTACGCCGACCACATGCTCGGCCTGCGCGACCGCTTCCCCGAGGTGGTGCGCGCCGCGCACGAGGCGGGTGTGCCGATCTACGTCGGCACCGACGCGGGCGGCGGCATCGACCACGGCCTGGCGGCCGAGGAGATGCTGCTGCTGCACGAGCAGGCCGGCATGTCGGCCACGGACGTGCTCGCCGCCGCCTCCTGGCGGGCCCGCGAGTGGCTCGGCTTCCCCGGGCTCGTCGAGGGCGGCCTCGCCGACCTGGTGGTCTACCCCGAGGACCCGCGCCGCGACCTGCGTGTGGTCCGGACGCCCAGCCGGATCGTGCTGCGCGGCCGGGTCGTCCGCTGACCGGCCGACGGCGACGGGTCTAGCGGGCGGTCGCCGCCATCAGGAACAGGCGCACCGCCAGGTCGGCCAGCCGGTCGGCGGTCTCGTCGACCGGGCCCCCGGGCAGCACGATGTGGCTCACCACCAGACGTACGACGCTGTCCGCGGCGAACGCGAGGGCCGCCGGATCGGCGTCCGGCAGGCGCTCGCCGGTCCACTCCAGCAGCGCCGCCGCGGCCTCGGCGAGCACCAGCTCGGACCGGGTGGTCAGGTACGGCAGAAGCTCCTCCGAGCCGCCCCGGGTGCTGGTCAGCACCGCCCGGACCAGCGGGTTCTCGGCGGCCGAGGCGAGCGTGCGGTGGATCGCCGCGTACGCTGCCGCGCGGACGTCGGAGTCGTGCTCGTCGAGCGCGGACCGGACCTGGCCGACGAACCGGTCCACCTCGTGCCGGGCCAGCGCCTCGCCCAGGCCCGCCTTGGTGCCGAACTCGTTGTAGACCGTCTGCCGGCTCACCCCTGCGGCGCTTGCGACGGCACCCATCCGGACCCCGGCCCAGCCGGTCGTGACGGTCAGCGAACGGGCGGCGTCGACGATCGTCTCGCGCACCGGAGTGACGTTTCTCGGCTTAGACATGGTGATCGAAGTCTACGGGCGCTGCTCAGCGCACCTCGAGGTCGTACTCCGCCTCGGCCCGGAACCGCCCGCCGTCGTGGCCGGCGAAGGTCAGGTGGTGCGTCCCCGGCGCCGGGGTGGGTGGAGAGCATGACGGCAGACGGTAGTGCGGGCGCGCCCGGCTGCGCCCACCCGTGACGGGACGCATAGGATGCGTGGTCATGGCACGCGTGCTCACTCCCCGTGCGGAGGACTTTCCCCGCTGGTACCAGGACCTGATCGCCAAGGCGAAGCTGGCCGACAACGGCCCGGTCCGGGGGACCATGGTGATCCGACCGGCCGGCTACGCCATCTGGGAGCGGATGCAGGCCGAGATGGACGCCCGGATCAAGGCGGCCGGCGCGGAGAACGCGTACTTCCCGCTGTTCATCCCGGAGAGCTACCTCAAGCGGGAGGCCGAGCACGTCGAGGGCTTCTCGCCGGAGCTGGCAGTCGTCACGCACGGTGGCGGCAAGCAGCTCGCCGAGCCGGTGGTGGTGCGCCCCACGAGCGAGACGGTCATCGGCGAGTTCATGGCCAAGTGGATCGACTCGTACCGTGACCTGCCGCTGCTGCTCAACCAGTGGGCGAACGTGGTCCGGTGGGAGCTGCGCCCGCGGATCTTCCTGCGTACCAGCGAGTTCCTCTGGCAGGAGGGGCACACCGCGCACGCGACCCGTGAGGACGCCCGCGCCTACGCGCGGCGGATCCTGCACGAGGCGTACGAGGACCTGATGGTCAACGTGCTCGGCATCCCGGTGGTGGTCGGCCTGAAGACCGCCCGGGAGCGCTTCGCCGGCGCCACCGCCACGTACACGTGCGAAGGCATGATGGGCGACGGCAAGGCACTCCAGCTGGGCACCAGCCACGAGCTGGGCCAGAACTTCGCCAAGGCGTTCGACATCAGCTACTCCTCGGCCGAGGGCGGCCGGGAGCACGCGTGGACCACCTCCTGGGGCACCTCCACCCGGATGCTCGGCGGTCTGATCATGTGCCACGGTGACGACAACGGGCTGCGGGTGCCGCCGAAGCTGGCGCCGGTCCAGGCGTACGTGATGATCGTCAAGGACGGCGAGGGCGTCGGCGAGGCGGCGCGAAAGCTTCACGACGCGCTGCGTGACGCCGGGGTGCGGGTGGCGCTCGACGACCGGACCGACACCGCGTTCGGCCGCCGCGCCGTCGACGCCGAGCTGCGCGGCTACCCGGTACGCGTCGAGGTAGGCCCGCGTGACCTGGCCGCCGGCAACGCGGTGGTGGTCCGGCGTACGGACGGCTCGAAGGCCCCGACGCCGGTGGCCGACGTGGTCGGCGCGGTCCTGGCCGCGCTGGAGGCCGACCAGCAGGCGCTGCACGACCAGGCGCTGGAGTTCCGCCGGTCCCGCACCGTCGAGGTGTCGACGCTGGCCGAGGCGATCGAGGCGTCCGCCACCGGCTGGGCGCGGGTGCCGTGGTCGGCGGTCGGCGTCGAGGGCGAGGCCGAGGCGAACGCTCAGGGCGTGACGGTCCGCTGCCTGGTACGCGCCGACGGCTCGGTGCCGGACTCGGAGGACGAGCCCGACCTGGTGGCGATCCTCGCCCGCGCCTACTGAGGGTGTAAGGAAGGGCCCCTTCTTAACGCATTCCGCAGAGGAGGGGCCCCTTGTTAACACGACGGCGGGGGTGAGCGTGCGGTTCGAGCCGGGGCGGCTGATCATGCACCGGAACGTGCGCAACGGCCGGATCGGCTGGGTCCGGTCGGCCCGGGTGGTCTCCGACGACGAGCGCGGCCTGGTGCTCTGGGTGGCGCGCGAGGCGCCCGTCGCGCACGAGGTGAACGCCGCCGGCATGGGCATGCGGGCGGTGCCGTTCGCCGAGTGGGTGACGTCGTCCTACCGGCTCGCGCAGGGGCTGTGGAACGGCCCGCCGGTGCTGAAGTTCCTGCCCACCGGCGCGGCCCACTCGGTCTGGTGGTTCCGCGACGCGGCGGGCCGCTTCCAGAACTGGTACGTGAACCTGGAGGAGCCCGGCGTCCGCTGGGACGACGGCACGGTGGCCGGGGTCGACATGGTCGACCAGGATCTCGACGTCGTGGTCCACCCGGACCTGAGCTGGGAGTGGAAGGACGAGGACGAGTTCGCCGAGCGGCTGGCGTTCCCGGAGCACTACTGGGTGGCCGACGAGAAGGCGGTACGCGCCGAGGGCGAGCGGGTGATCCGGATCGCCGAGGCGGGGGAGTTTCCGTTCGACGGCACCTGGTGCGACTTCACCCCACCCGCGGAATGGGACGTACCGGACGAACTTCCGCCGGGGTGGGACCGCCCGCCGGTGCGCTGAACGAGTGTCCTCGGTCACGGCCCGGGCCGCCCCGGGCGTGGTGTCCGGGTCCGGTGTGAGAGTTCCGGTCCGGATCTGGCAGAATGGTTCGCTGGTATCCGGCACGCGTCCGGCGCCCTCTAACCCGGGCGCGTCGCCAGTTCACCGAGCAGTCTCCGGCCCAAACCCCACTGTGCCGGTCGGCGCTCACCCGCCACACCGCCCGTACGGGCCGGTGAGATCGCAACAGGAGCGAAACAACTGTGGCCGTAAAGATCCGGCTCCTGCGGATGGGCAAGATCCGCAACCCGCAGTACCGCATCGTCATCGCCGACTCGCGCACCAAGCGTGACGGTCGCGCGATCGAGTTCGTCGGTGTGTACCAGCCGAAGGAAGACCCTTCGGTGATCGAGGTCAAGTCGGAGCGGGTCCAGTACTGGCTCTCGGTCGGCGCCCAGCCGAGCGAGGCCGTGCAGCGCCTGCTGGAGCTGACCGGTGACTGGCAGAAGTTCAAGGGCCTGCCCGCGCCGCCGCCGCTGAAGGTCGCCCCCGAGCGGGCCGACCGCAAGGCGGCGTACGAGGCCGAGGCGAAGGCCGCCGCCGGCGTGGCCGACACTCCGGCGAAGCCGGCCAAGAAGGCCGCCGCCAAGGCGGAGGAGCCGAAGGCCGAGGCCAAGGCCGAGGAGCAGACCGGTGCCGAGTCCGGCGAGCAGGCCTGACATGCCGCTGCGTCCCGCTCTGGAGCACCTGGTCAAGGGCATCGTCGACCACCCGGACGACGTCCGGGTGCGCATGGTCGACTCCCGTCGGGGCAAGCGCCTCGAAGTCCGCGTGCACCCCGAGGACCTCGGCACGGTGATCGGGCGGTCCGGCCGGACCGCCAAGGCGCTGCGCCAGGTGATCGGCTCCATCGGCGGGCGTGGGGTACGCGTCGACATCGTCGACTCGTACTGATGCTTCTCGTCGTCGGCCGGATCGGTAAGCCGCACGGCATCCGCGGTGAGGTCACCGTGGAGGTGCGTACCGACGAGCCCGAAGCACGGTTCGCCCCCGGTTCGGTGTTGACCACCGAGCCGGGGGTCACCCCGTCGGAGCCCGGCGCCTGGCGGGTGCCGCCGACACTCACCGTCGAGTCGGCCCGCTGGCATCAGGGCCGCCTGCTCGTCGCCTTCGAGGGCGTGCTGGAGCGCGACGTCGCCGAGGCGCTGCGCAACACGCTGCTCGGCGTGGACAGCGCCGACGTCGCCCCGCCGGAGGACCCGGAGGAGTTCCACGACCACCAGCTGGTCGGGCTCACAGTGGTCACCCGCGACGGCGAGCACGTGGGCGAGGTCGCCCGCATCGACCACGCGCCCGCGTCCGACATGCTGGTGCTGCGGCGCCCCGAGGGGCGTACCGCGCTGGTCCCGTTCGTCAAGGCGATCGTGCCCGAGGTGGATCTGGCCGGCGGTCGCGTCGTCGTCGACCTGCCCGGCGGTCTGCTCGACCTCTAGCTGGAGCCACCGCATGCGCGTCGACATCGTGTCGATCTTCCCCGAGTACTTCGCCCCGCTGGATCTCTCGCTCATCGGCAAGGCCCGGGCGAACGGCACGCTGCGGCTGGCCGTACACGATCTGCGGACCTGGACCCACGACGTGCACCGCACCGTCGACGACACGCCCTACGGCGGCGGTCCGGGCATGGTCATGCGGCCCGAGCCGTGGGGCGAGGCGCTGGACGCGCTGGCGCCCGGCGAGCTGAGCCCGGACGGGCACACGCTGCCCCGGCTGCTCGTGCCGTCGCCCGCGGGCGTCCCGTTCACCCAGGCCTTGGCGCACGAGCTGGCCGCCGAGTCGCACCTGCTGTTCGCCTGCGGCCGGTACGAGGGCATCGACCAGCGGGTGCTGGACCACGCGGCGACCCGGATGCCGGTGACCGAGGTCTCGCTCGGCGACTACGTGTTGTTCGGCGGCGAGGTGGCCGTGCTGGTGATCCTGGAGGCGGTCACCCGGCTGCTGCCCGGCGTGCTCGGCAACGCCGGGTCGCTGGACGAGGAGTCGCACGCGCACGGGCTGCTGGAGGCACCGCTCTACACCAAGCCGGCGAGCTGGCGCGGGCTGGACGTGCCCGAGGTGCTGCGCTCCGGCGACCACGCCAGGATCGACCGCTGGCGGCGGGACGAGTCGCTGCTGCGGACCGCGGCCCGGCGCCCCGACATGATCGGCGCGCTGGCCCCGGAGACGCTCGACAAGCGGGACCGGGCGACGCTGGACCGGGGCGGATTTTCCTCGCCGCCGGGGCATGTGGCAAAGTAGAGGGGTTGCCGCATCCGTCCGCGCCGTGGGCGGCTGCGAGGACCCTCGACCGGGGCCGGTCTCGCCGGTCACCACCCGGGGGTCAGAATCACCCATCCGCGCATCGACTGACGATGCGCCGTGAGCCTCACGAGGACACAGCGATGAACATCCTGGACGCCCTTGACGCCCAGTCGAAGCGTACCGACCTGCCCGACTTCCGCGCCGGTGACACCGTCAAGGTGCACGCGCGGGTCGTCGAGGGCAACCGGTCCCGGGTCCAGATCTTCCAGGGCGTCGTCATCCGCCGCCAGGGTGACGGTCTGCGCGAGACCTTCTCGGTCCGCAAGGTCAGCTTCGGCGTCGGCGTGGAGCGGACCTACCCGCTCAACGGCCCGGGCATCGACCGGATCGAGGTCGTGACCCGCGGTGACGTGCGTCGCGCCAAGCTCTACTACCTGCGTGAGCTGCGCGGCAAGAAGGCCAAGATCAAGGAGCTGCGGGAGAAGCAGCCGGCGAACTGACGTCCGTACGCCACGCCGCCCGAGCTGCGCGGATGTCGTATCGACCAGACCGCATTACCCTGGTCGGTACGGGCGCAGCCGGACGGTGCGAAACGGTCCACTACCGCCCGTGGGGTCTCCGAGGAGACTCCCGGGCGGTAGTGTCGTTTCCGCGGACCGGAGAGTGGCATGGTGCAGATGGTTGACGAGGACGGCGCCGTCGATCCCTGGCGCCGGCGGGCCCGCCGCGGCCGCCGCCAGATGCCGCTCTGGCAGGAGCTGCCGCTGCTGCTGATCGTGGCGTTCTGCCTCGCGGTGCTGATCCGCACATTCCTGCTCCAGGCGTTCTTCATCCCCTCCGGGTCGATGGAGAACACGCTGCTCGTCGGCGACCGGGTGCTGGTCAACAAGGTCGTCTACGACGTACGCGACCCGGTCCGCGGCGAGGTGGTGGTGTTCCGGGGCACCGACCGCTGGGTCGCCCAGGAGGCGCCCGCGCCGCCGGCCGACTTCGCCGGCCGGGTCGGCCGTACGCTCGGTGACCTGGTGGGCGTCAGCCGCCCCGGCGAGAAGGACTTCATCAAGCGCGTCATCGGCGTACCGGGCGACAAGGTCTGGTGCTGCGACGACGGCCGGGTGGTGGTCAACGGGGTGCCGCTGGACGAGACGGCGTACGTCTCCGAGGACTCCCCGGTCGAGCTGCCGCCCAATCCGAAGGAGTGCCGGTCCCGGCAGTTCACCGAGGTGGTGGTGCCGCCGGGGCAGATCTTCGTGATGGGTGACCACCGGCTCGTCTCGCAGGATGCCCGATGTCAGGGGCCGGTGCCGATCGAGAACGTGGTCGGCCGCGCCTTCATGATCGTATGGCCGTCGCAGCGGTGGACCGGTCTGCCCGTACCGGAGACGTTCGCGAGCGTGCCGCGCGCGGACGCCGCGGCGGCGCCCGGGCCGGTGCCTGTGGATCCCGACCCGGTCGGCGGCGTCGTCCTGATCCTCCCGCTCGCGGCGACGCTCACCGTTCTGGCGGGTTCGGGGCGACCGCTCCGTACCCGGCGACGTAGGCTCCTCCCGTGATCGACGAGCAGACCGAGAAGCCCCGCAGCTCCTTCTGGAAGGAGCTGCCCATCCTCCTGGGCGTGGCGATCCTGGTCGCGGTGCTGGTGCGTGCCTTCGTGCTGCAGACCTTCTTCATCCCGTCGCAGTCCATGGAGAACACTCTGAAGATCGACGATCGGGTGCTTGTCAACAAGCTGGTCTACGACTTCCGCTCGCCGCACCGGGGCGAGGTGATCGTCTTCAAGGCGCCCACCGAGTGGAGCGGCGACCCCGACGGTGAGGACTTCATCAAGCGGATCATCGGCGTCGGCGGCGATCACGTGGTCTGCTGCGACCGCACCGGCGGGCAGGACCGGCTGGTCATCAACGGCAAGCCGATCGACGAGCCGTTCCTCTTCCCCGGCAACAAGCCCGCCGACCAGGACTTCGACATCACGGTGCCGAAGGGGCGCCTGTGGGTCATGGGTGACCACCGGGAGGCGTCCGGCGACTCGCTGGAGCACTGGCAGCAGTCGGGCGAGGACATCAACGTCGCCACCATCCCCGAGGGCGAGGTCGTCGGCCGGGCCTTCACCATCTTCTGGCCGGTCAGCCGCGCGACCTGGCTCAGCGTCCCCGAGCAGTTCGACGGGATCCCCAATCCCTGAGCCGGCCCGCGCCGCGCTCCGGCACGCCGGCCCCGGCTCGGCGGCGGGAGGGCGTGGTCGTTCGTCGCAGGCGTCTGGCAGGCTGGTGCGGTGACCGTCTACACCCCTCGTCGCGCGGCCCGGGTGCTGCTGGTCGACGCGTCCGACCGGGTGCTGCTCTTCCAGGGCAGTGATCCGGGCCGGCCGGGTCACCGCTACTGGTTCACCCCCGGCGGCGGGCTGGACCCGGGGGAGTCCCCGGCCGACGGCGCCGCCCGCGAACTGGCCGAGGAGACCGGCCTGCGGCTGGCCCCGGCCGAGCTGGGAGCGCCGGTCTGGGCGGAGACCGTCGAGTTCCCGTTCGACGGCGTCTGGTACCGCCAGGAGCAGCAGTTCTACCTGGTCCGGGTGACCGGCTGGGAGGTCGACACGGCCGGCTTCAACGACGTCGAACGGGCGAGCGTGCACGGGCACCGCTGGTGGCCGGTCGCCGAGCTGGCCGCCACCGCCGAGCGCTACTACCCGCCGGACCTGCCCGGCCGGCTCGGCGCCGTGCTGGCGGGAGGTGGCGCATGCTGACCCCGCCGCGCACCGTGGTGCGCCGCGACGGCGGCCTCTACGCGCTGGAGCGGGCCCTGCAACGGCGCGGCTTCCGGCACGTGGCGGGCGCCGACGAGGCGGGTCGAGGCGCCTGCGCCGGGCCGCTCGTGGCCGCCGCCGCGATCCTGCCCGAGGGCCGGCGCGGCGAGATCGACGAGCTGGCCGACTCGAAGCTGCTCACCCCCGCCGCCCGCGAGCGCGTCTACGACGAGGTGGTGGCACGGGCCCTGGCGTACGCGGTGGTGGTCATCCCGGCCGAGGAGGTCGACGCCCGCGGGCTGCACGTGTGCAACCTCGCCGCGATGCGCCGGGCGCTCGCCTCGCTCACCACCCGCCCGGAGTACGTGCTGACCGACGGCTTCGGCGTCGACGGGCTGGACGTGCCGGGCCTGGCGGTCTGGAAGGGCGACCGGGTGGCCGCGTGCGTGGCGGCGGCGAGCGTGCTGGCCAAGGTCACCCGGGACCGGATCATGGTGGAACTGGACGGGCGGTTCCCCGGCTACGGCTTCGCCGAGCACAAGGGCTACATCACCGCCGAGCACAGCGCTGCCCTGCGGGCGCTCGGGCCCTGCCGGGAACACCGCTTCTCGTACGTGAACGTGGCCGCCGTCTCCGGACGGGACGGCCGGCCTCCCCGCGCCCGCCGACCGGTGGGCGCCGACGCGGCGCGGCCCGAGCCCGCGGCCGGGCTGCCGGGTCTCGGGCCCGGAGCGTTCGCCGGCCGGCCGGACGAGCCGATGGGGCACTGCGGCGCGTCAGGGGGTACCGTCGGCGTGGCGTTGGGCGAGCAGCCGCGACCTCCGGCGTCGGTGGGGGAAGATGTGGTCATGGAAGGCGGAGTGCGATGAGCGCGGAAGATCTCGAGAAGTACGAGACCGAGATGGAGCTGCAGCTCTACCGGGAGTACCGGGACATCGTCCGCCAGTTCTCCTACGTGGTGGAGACCGAGCGCCGTTTCTACCTGGCCAACCAGGTCGACCTGCACGTGCGCAACTCCGACGGCGAGGTCTACTTCGAGGTCGAGATGCACGACGCCTGGGTGTGGGACATGTACCGCCCTGCCCGTTTCGTCAAGAATGTTCGAGTAATGACGTTCAAGGACGTCAATGTGGAAGAGCTCGAAAAGCCCGACATCTCGCTTCCCGCAGATTCCGGATTCGGGAGCTGACCGCAGGCGGCTGACCGCCGGGGATCACTCCGCCGGCACGACCACCTCGACCCGCTGCACCAGGTTGTTCGCGAACCCGCCCCGGTTCCACGGCTGCTCGACCGGCTGGGTACGCCCCGACGCGTCGGTCGCCCGGGCGCCGAGCACGTACCGCCCTGGCGTCGCCGTCCAGCTCACCGACCACCGACACCACGCCCACTCGCCACCGGCCAGCTCGTCCAGGACCGTTGGTGTCCACGTCTCGCCGCCGTCGACAGTCACCTCGACCGAGGTCACCGGTGCGTGACCGGACCAGGCGCGGCCGTCCAGAGTGCACGGTCCCGGCCGCAGCACCCGGGTGCGGGACATGAAGTCCGGGAACCCGGGCGGACGCACCAGCGCACGCGGCTCGATCCGGGTCACCGGCACGCCCGGGTCGTCGGCATCGCGTCGCAACCGGTAGGCCACCGCGTTCTGGTAGCCGTCGAACGGCCCGGTCGTCACGGTGATGTCGCGCAGCCACTTCACGTGCGCCATGCCGTACCAGCCGGGCACGATCAGGCGCAGCGGCGCGCCGTGCTGCGGCAGCAGGGGAGCGCCGTTCATCTCGTACGCCAGCAGCACCTCCTCGCGCAGCGCGTCGGCCACCGGCAGCGCCCGCTGGTAGTCCTGCTCGACACCGCGATCCACCCCGTGGTCCGCGCCGGTGAACACCACGTCCACCGCGTCGCCGGACAGGCCGGCCTCGCGCAGCAGCGGCGCCAGCGGCGTACCGGTCCACTCGGCGTTGCCCACCGCCTCCACCAGCCACGGCTGGCTGACCGGCCGGGGATGCAGCAGCGCCCGGCCGTTGCCGGCGCACTCCAGCGTGACGCTGTGGGTCACCCGGGGCCGGTCGCGCAGCGCCGCCAGGTCCAAGCGAAGTGGACGCTCGACCGCGCCGGACACGCTCAGCGCGTACGCGGCCGGGTCGACGTCCGGGATGTCGTAGTGGATGAGCAGATAGTGCAGGCCCGCCGGGGTCACGTCGTACCGCAGCGCCTCCAGCGGGATGCCGTGGTTACGCGCGGCGAGCTGAAGCTCCTCGGCACTGATCGCCTCGTCCGGCCCGGCCACCCGGGAGGGCCGGCTGACGTCGTCCACAGTGGTCATGACTGCTCCGTCCGCTCCAGCACGTCGTAGCCCACGAACGTGAACATCCGCGCCCCCGCCGCCAGCGGGCGGGGCGTGCCGGTGAAGCGGTGCGCGCCGACGCCCACACCGTCGGCCGGGCTGTTCACCGCCACCGGCTCGAAGCCCTCCTCGGCGAACCACTCGCAGATGACCGGCACCAGGTCCGGCTCGCGCCGGTGCCGCGTCCACAGCACCGTGCCGCCTGTGGCGCAGAGCGAGGCGCAGTGCCGCACAGTGGCCCGGATGTCGTCGTCGGTGATGTTGCCGAAGATGCCGCAGGCCAGCACCAGATCCGCCGGGGCCAGGTCAGCGTAGCGGTCGGTCAGCGAGGCGTCCCCGGTCACCACCTCCACGCCGGTGAGCCCCGCGTCGGCGGCCGCCCGGCGGGCCAGGTCGGCGTTGCGTGGATCCAGTTCGACCAGGCGGGCGGTCACGTCGCCGCCCCGGGGATGGGCGGCCAGCACCGGGATCAGGTCGCGGCCCTGACCCGCGCAGAGGCTCAACGCGCGCAGCGGGCCGGGCGGCGCCGCATCGAGCGCGTCGGAGACACGCTGCCGCACCTCGGCGAGCCGCCGGGCCAGTGCAGACTCGGGCTGGTCGTAGTCGCTGTGCCAGGCGTACCAGTCCTTCGTCACCCGGCCAGCATAGGCGTCCGGGCCGTAGCAGATCGGCCCCGATTTCGGCGCTCGTCCACAGCCGGAGCGTCGTCCACAGGGCCGGCGGGTGGGGTGCGCGGGAGGGTGCCCGGGGTGGGCAGGGTGGTCGGCGTGCGTTCCTCGATCTCTTACGCCGTGGTGTTGTTCCTCGTCGTCTGCCTGCCGGGCGCCCTCGCGCCGCCCCGGGCCATGGTGCCGTCGTCCTCGGCCGGGCCGTCGCCGTTGTCATCCCGGGTCGGGGTCTACTCGCTCGCGGTCGGGCCGTCTCCGGCTGCACCCGCGCGTGGGCCGGATGGTTCCGCATCAGCGGGTGCCCCGGCTCCTGGTGCTTCGGCGGCGGGCGGCTCGGCTGCGGGACTTCGGGGTGCGCCTGCCGGGCCGTTCCGGTGGCCGCTGCCCGGCGCGCCCCGGGTGGTGCGGCGCTTCGACCCGCCGCCGCAGCCCTGGCTGTCCGGGCACCGGGGCGTCGACCTCGCCGCCGAGCCGGGTGCGCCGGTGCTGGCGGCCGGCGCCGGGACCGTCCTGTTCGCCGGCACCGTCGCCGGCCGGCCGGTGCTCACCGTCGGCCATTCCGACGGGCTGCGCACCACCTACGAACCGGTCCGCTCCCGGCTCACCGCCGGTACCCCTGTGGACGCCGGCACGCCGGTCGGCGACCTGCTCGCCGGGCATCGGGGCTGCGCCGAGGCGGCCTGCCTGCACTGGGGACTGCGACGCGACGCGGAGTACCTCGATCCGCTGGCACTGCTCGGGCTCGGTCGCGTCCGGTTGCTGCCGCTGCACCCCGTCCCCGCCGGGTGATCGGGTGTGTTGCTCAGCCCTGGGCGAGCAGCGTGGGCAGCCGGACGGCCAGCCGGTCGTACTCGTCGGGGGTGTTGTAGACCTGGCCGCACAACCGCAGGTAGCCGCGCCCGTTCCAGCCGGCGATCGACACCTCGGCGGAGAGCCGGTCCGCGATCCGGGCCCGCAGCTCCCGGGCCGCGTCCAGCGTCGTCGCGACACCGGGCGGCAGCGGCACGAGCCGCATGGCGACCGCCGGTCCGCCGGGCTCCGGCAGCCGCTCGGGCGCCACACCGAGCGCGTCCCCGACGACCCGTTGCCCGTACGCGGCCAGCGCCGCGTTGTGCGCGCGTACCCGGTCCACGCCGAGGCTGCGTATCGTGAACAGGCCCACCGGGGCGGCCAGCCAACCGGTGTAGTCGAGCGTCGCCTGCCACTCGACACGAACCGGGAAGCCGCTGTCCTGCTCCCACGAGACGACGAGCGGCTGGATCTTCTCCCGCCACTGCGGCGCCACCACGAGCACGGCGGTGCCGCGTGGCGCGTACGCCCACTTGTGCAGATTGCCGACCCAGAAGTCGGCGCCGACCGATGCGACGGTGGCCGGCAGCATGCCCGGCGCGTGCGCGGCGTCCACCAGCACCGGCACGCCCTGCTCCCGGGCCACCGCGACGATCGCCGCTGAGGGGAACAGCCGGGCGGTCGGGGAGGTGAGCTGGTCCACGATCAGCAGCCTGGTACGACCGGGGCGCAGCCCGGTGCGGACGATCTCCACCACCTCCTCGTCGGTGGCGGTCAACGGCACCGGCAGGGTGCGGTGCACCGCCCCGGTGCGGCCGCACTCCCTGGCGACCGAGAGCGCCACCGCCCCGTACCCGTGGTCGGTGGTCACGATCTCGTCGCCCGGGCGCAGCGCCAGCGACTGCAACACCACGGCCGCACCAGTGGTGGCGTTGCCGACGAGCGTGGTGCCCTCCGGGTCGGCGCCGAGGAACGTGGCCAGGTGCCGCCGGGCGTGGGCGATCCGGTCGACGAGGCCCTGCGTGAAGAACCGCAGCGGGTTGGCCTCCATCTCGTCGCGCAGGCGCTGCTGGGCGCGTTGCACGGCGATCGGTACGGCGCCGAACGATCCGTGGTTGAGGTGACTGACGGAGGGATCGAGGGAGAAGAGCAGCCGAGCCCCGGGAATCGGCTCGGGTGGCTGCGGCACCGTCATCAGTCGATCCTAGCCCGAGATGGATCATGCGCCGGCCGGATTCCGCCCGCTGCCCGGTGCCACCGACGCTGCCCGCGCGCTCTCGGCGGTCAGGCGCGGGGGTGCGCCTGCCGGTACGCGGCGCGGAGCCGCTCGACCGAGACGTGCGTGTAGATCTGGGTGCTGGCGAGCGACGAGTGCCCCAGCAACTCCTGCACGGCGCGCAGGTCCGCGCCCCCTTCGAGCAGGTGCGTCGCTGCCGAGTGGCGCAGCCCGTGCGGCGTCACCCGCGGTACCCCGGCGGCACCGGCCCAGCCGGACACGATCCGTCGCGCGGTGGTCGGGTTGAGCCGTCCACCCCGCGCCCCGAGCAGAAGCGCCCGGCCCGAGCCCGGGGCCAGCAGTGCGGGCCGGCCGTCGCGCAGCCAGGCGTCGAGCGCCCGCTGGGCCGGCACCCCGTAGGGCACCGCCCGCTCCCGCCCGCCCTTGCCCAGCACGCGTACCACCCGGCGAGCCTGGTCGACGTCGCTGACGTCCAGGCCGCACGCCTCGCTGATGCGTACCCCGGTGCCGTAGAGCAGTTCCAGCAGCAGCCGGTCGCGCAGCAGCACCGCGTCGGGCGGTCCGTCGCCGGCCGGTTCGGCGGATGCCGGTTCGGCGGCCGTTCCGTGGTCGCGTCCGAGCCCGGTGCCCTCGGGGTGGACCGTCGAACGGTCGGCCCCGGGCGGGCTCCGGCGCTGCCGCGACGGGGCCTCCACCAGAGCGGCGGCCTGGTCGGCCCGCAGCACGGTGGGCAGTTCCCGCCGGGCCCGAGGGCTGGCCAGCGGCGCGGCCACGTCGTCGGCGAGCAGGCCGGTCCGGTGCGCCCAGGCGCTGAACGTCCGGGCCGCGGCGGCGCGCCGCGCCATCGTCGTCCGGGCCGCGCCCATGGTCCGCTGCTTCGCCAGCCAGCTGCGCACCACGGCGAGGTCCAGTTCCGGCAGTTCGGCGCAGCCCATCCGGACGGCGTGGTCCAGCAGCGACACCAGATCCGTGACGTAGGCCCGGACGGTGTGGACGGAGCGGTTGCGCACCCGCGACAGGTGGTCGGCGAAGTCGTCCACCGCCTCGCGCATCGAGGCGGGCAGTTCCTCGTGCGCCTCCCGGGTGCCGCGCTGCCGCTTGCTCACTGCGGCACCCGACCCAGGCGTACGGGGTCGCGGCGGGGGAGGCGGCCGGCGATCACCGCTCCAGCGTAAGGCCGGAGTGCCGCCGTGCGCCGTGCCGCCCGACGCCACACCGCCCTCGCCGTTCAGTCGCCCGGCCGCCCCACCCCGCCCCGCTCCCCGCCGTGGAGTCGCCTGGCCGCCGTGCCGGTCCGGCCGCCGCTTCGCCATCAGGCGTCTGCCGGTCGACCGTCGTGTGCCAACCGCCACGTCGGCCGCATCCTTCCGGCGTGGGATAGGTGCCGACGCGCTGAGCGGGGTGGCAGAAGCCGGTCTGGACAGGGGAAACTCATGCTGCGGCACACTCCGGTGCGGCGACCGGCGGGCAGCGTGGCCGAGCCGGCCCGACGGAGGGTCGATCCGGCCGCGATCAGGCGAACGCGTCCCCGTGACGGTGACGCCGGTACGAGGAGGGCCGAGAGTGGGAGTGGACGCCGTCCTCTACCGGCAGATATCGGCGGGCAACGGTCGTCGGCGGCCCGCGTACGTCTCGATCGAAGTCGTGGCGGACCCGCAGGACGTGCTGCTCGACCTGCTCAAGCGTGTCCGCGGTGGTGGCCGGACCCCGCTGCTGGACCGCGTCGACCCGCTCGGTGAGCTGACCGTGAGCGCCGAGCGGATGCCGCAACTGCTCGCCGAGCTGCGGTGCCTCGCCGAGGTGGCCGGTGCGCCGGCCGAGGTCGACCACGTCCACCGGCTGGCCCGGCTCGTCCGCCGATGTGCGGAGCGCCTTGACGCCGAGATCCGGTTCGAGGGCGACTGACCCGCTCACGAGCGGGCGACCGGTGGTGGCGGTGCGAGCGCGTAGCCGTCGTCACGGCGTACCACCATCGCCAGTTCCTCCAGCATGGACAGCTTGCGCATGGCGGTGCGCAGGTCCACCCCTGCGCGCGCCGCGACGCTCTCCAGGTCGAGCGTTCGGCGGCGGGGTAGCGCCTCCAGCACCTGGGTGGCCTCCTCGTCGAGCCGGTCCCGAGGACGCTCGGGGGCCCGGGCGGGCGGCGCCAGGTCGTACCCGATCCGCCCCACCTCCTCCAGCACGTGCGCGACGTTGGTGACCAGCCGCGCCTCCGGCCGCTCCCGCAGCACCTCGTGCCCGCCGACCGACATCGCTGAGGTCACCGGCCCCGGCACCACCATCGCCGGCCGGCGCAGGCCGAGCGCCCGGTTGAGCGTCTGGGTCGCGCCGCTGCGCGCGGCGGCCTCGACGAGGACAGTGCCGTTCGTCGCCGCCGCTATGACCCGGTTGCGGATGAGGAACCGCGGACGCAGCGGCTCCGCGCCCGGAATCCATTCGCTCACCAGGAGGCCGGTCTCGGCGATCCGGTCGAACAGCGCGGCGTTGCCCATCGGGTACGGGCGGTCCACGCCGCAGGCGAGCACGGCGACGGTGCGGCCGCCCGCTGTCAGCGCCCCGCGATGTGCGGCGGCGTCGATGCCGAACGCCCCACCGGACACGACTGTCCACTCCCGGTCGGCCAGGCCGTAGCCCAGCTCGGTGGCGATGTGCGCGCCGTAGGGGGTTGCCGCCCGCGCGCCGACCACCGCCACCGAGCGCGCCAGCGCCTCACCGAGCGACCACGCTCCGCGTACCCAGAAACAGAGCGGCGGATCGGTCTCCACGTCGACCCGCCGGGTGGCACCGGAGAGCGCCAGCCGGCGCAGGTCGCCGACCTGAGCCGGCCACTCGTCGTCCTCCGGGGTGACCAGGCGGGCGCCGAGCCGTTCGCCGCGGGCCAGTGCCTCCGCGGCGACCGTCCGGGCGTCGCCGGCGGCGCCGCGCGCCGCGACGGCCGACCGCAGCGTCCGCTCCGGCGCCTCGCCGGACAACAGCAGGTCGAGCGTGGCGACCGGTCCGATCCGCTCGACCAGTGCGTACACCGACCGGGTGCCGGGCTCGGCGAGCCAGGTGAGCGCGACCCGCGCCAGCCGGCGGTCGTCGGCGCTCACGCGACCTCCCCGGTCCTGAGCTGGATGGCCTCCGCCACGTCGTCGTGGCCGGGCCGGTCCCGCCCGTCCAGGTCCGCGATGGTCCAGGCGAGACGGAGTACGCGGTCGTAGCCGCGCGCGGACAGCGATCCGGTGTCGAGCCGGCGGCGCAGATCCGTGGTGACCCGGGCCGGCAGGTGCCACGGCGGCCGGCGCAGGTACGGGCCGTGGACGTCGGCGTTCACCCGATGCCCGGTGGCCGCCCAGCGATCGGCGGCGGCGTGCCGCGCGGCGACGACCCGGGCGGCGACGGTGGCCGAGGACTCCTGCGCGGCGTCGGTGCTCAGCAGCTCCGCCGCGCGTACCGCCGTCAACCGGACCTGCACGTCCACCCGGTCGAGCAGCGGACCCGACAACCGTCCCAGGTAGCGTCGCCGGGCCAGGGGCGGGCACTCGCAGTCGACGTCGCCGGAGGGCTTCGCGCAGGGACAGGGGTTGGCCGCCAGCACCAGTTGGGTGCGGGCCGGGTACTCGGTGGCGCCCCGGGTACGCGCCACCCGCACCCGGCCGCTCTCCAGCGGCTGCCGCAACGCCTCCAGCGCGCCCTTGCTGAACTCGGGCGCCTCCTCGAAGGAGACAGAAACACTCCAAACAGAGGCGGCCCCGGGCAGCGTTGGCGCGCTCGTCCCGGGGCCTTGACGGACGCTGGAGGTCCGCCCAATGCACCGTACCCGCCCTCGCATCTTCGTCGCCGGTCACGCGGCCGACGTTGAGCGCATCAAACTCGCCGCCGCCGAGCTGGCCGCCGCTGGCTTCGCCGTCGCTACCCCCGACTTCACTCCGGCCCTGGACGCTGACGACCTCCTCGCCCGCGTCGCCGACGACCTGGCCGCCGTCGAGGCCGCCGCCGTCGTCGCGTATCTGCCCGGCGCCGAAGACACTCTCGAAGTAGCCCACGCCGAGCTGTACGGCGTTCCCACGGTGCGCCTGGCCGACGTCCTGGCCCTGGCGGTGACCCGGTGAGCATCGAAGCCGTTGCGTGGGCCCTCAGCGACGCCCCGGACGTTCCCCCGTCCTGTCTGGCCGTCCTGATCGGCCTCGCCAACCACGCGCACGCCAACGGCCGTGCGGCGTTCCCGAGTCAGGAGCGGTTGGCGTTCTACGCCCGGAAGTCGGTCCGGGCTGTCCGGAACGACCTCGCCGAGCTGGCCCGCCTCGGCCTGATCCGGCGCGGCGACCAGCGTCACGCGATCTTCCTCCCGGCGGACCGCCGTCCGGTCGTCTGGGATCTCGCGATGGAGCGTCGCCGACCGCTCCCCGGTGCGCTGGACCCGTTCGCCGAGCCGCAGTCGGGACGCCCGACCGAGGCCCCGGAGCCTGTGGATAACCGGGCGGAAGCTGGCTTCCTCCCGGTTCGGGACCGGGCGGAAGTGCAGTACCGAACGGCCGGAAGTGTGCTTCCGAACGGCCGGAAGCCTGCTTCCTACAAACCGTCCTTAACCATCAATAACCAAGAGGGCAAGCGCTCCCTTCGGGGCGCAGCCCTCCCCACCGACCCCGCCGCCGCGCACTGTCCGAAGCACCGGGGGTCCCCGGCCCACAACTGCGCCCCGTGCCGGTCTGAGGCGCTGGCGGGTGACCGATGAGCCCGCGCCCGTTCGTCTGGGTCGGTTGCGGCGACGTCGCCCGTGCCCGGATCGAGGTCTACGCCACGGCGGCTGCTGGGTCGCTGGAAGCCGTCGTCTACGCCTGCGACCCGCACGCCGGTCACGCCGTCGCGTCGATCGAGACCGCCGGGTACGCCCCGCACCGCACCCGCGCTTTCCTGCCACGCCCGCGCCGCTGCGGCTACGTCTACCGCTTCCCGACCGCCGGAGGGACCAAGTGACCCCGACTGCCGTCTACGCCCGGGCCGCCGTCCTGGTCGGCGGGCCCGCCGTGATGCTCGCCCCGTTCGCCCTCGCCCGGCGGTCCGCCGAGGAGCACGCCGACCGCGCCGCCGCTGCCGTCCGCCAGACCCTCGCCCGCCGCGAAGCCGCCGCTCGTCAGGAGATCACCCGATGACTACTCAGCGAATCGCTGGCCGTAACGCTCCGGGTAACCGTGCCGCCCGCGCCGAGTCCGTCGTCCTGGTCGCGATCCTCCTGGTGGTCGGCCTGGCCGCCGGGGCGGCGTCGTTTACACACGTCCACGACTGGACGATGACCAACAGCCCGTCCGGTACGCCGGGGTGGTTCGGCTGGGCGAACGCCTGCATCAGCGAGTTGGTCCCGGTGGCGGCCCTGCTGGACATTCGGCGACGCCGCCGGGCGGGCCGTCCGACGGGCTACCCGCTTGGCCTGCTGGTCGCCGCCGCTGGTCTGTCTCTGGCGGCGCAACTGGCCGTCGCCAAGCCGGGCGTGTCCGGTGGCCTCCTGTCCGCCGTCCCGGCCCTGGCCTTTATGGCCCTGGTCAAGCTGGTCTTTGCCTCGGCCCCGGCGCCCACCTCGGCCACGGCCACGGCCGCCCCGGCGGACGGCCACACGACCGACACCGCCCGGCCGCAGGTCACGGCCACTCTGGACACGCCCGCCCTGGCGGACCACGGGCGGGCCGCTGACGACACGGCGACGGCCGCCCCGGTGGCCGCCCATGACCACCGGCCCCGGCCGACGTCGCCCCGGCCTCGCCGGACGACCACGACCACGACCGACGGCATGGCCGCCCGCGTGGCCGCGATCGTGGCCGAACGGCCGACGGTCACGGCCGAGGAGGTGGCCGCCGAGATTGGCCGCGCACCGAGGACGGCCCGCCGGTACCTGGCCGCCGTCCGGGCCGACCTGGCGGGGGTGGCCGCGTGACCGAGCTAGAGCGGGCAATCCGTCGCCTACGCCGGAAGCACACCGTGACCCGGGTCGTTTATCGGTACGTGTCCGGCCGTCCCCTGACGGGCCGCGAGGGCTACCCGTACCGGGCCCGTGGCCGTGGCCGCTGGACGGGCTACCAGCGTCAGGCGGTCCGCCTCGGCGTCCCGGCCGTGGCCGCCGTGACGGCCGCCTACCCGGGCCAGTCCGGGGCCGCCCTCGGGACGGCCGCCGCCGTGGCCGCCTACCGGGCCCGTCGTCGCCTGGTCGCCCGGCGCTTCCGCCGCGAGTACGTCACGCCGACGCTGGCGGCCCTGGCCCCGGCCCTCGGCCGCGAGCCGGGTCAGGTCCGCTTGCACGTAGACCCGTCCCTCGGGAACCTGGCGCCGCGACTGGCCCGACCGTTGTCGCCCGCCGAGGAGGCCGTCCGGCGCTGGTATGGGGAGAACCTAGAGCCGGTCGTCCGGTGGCTACCCGAGCGGGTCCAGCGGGCCGCGTGGGCCGTCCAGCGGGCGGCCCGGCCGGTCACGTCCCGGCTGGACGTGTTCAGACGGCCCGGCAAGGAGGACCAGGGCCCCCGTATCGAGCTGGTCGCCGACACGCCGTACCTGACGAAGGAACAGCGCCAGTTGGTGTCGGCCATCGTAACCAGCAAGATCCCGGTGTCGGACCTGGTCGAGACCTGGGACCAGGTCGGTCCGCGGGTAATTGCCCGCTGGACGGTCCGTAAGCGCCCGCCCGCGCGGGTCGGCCTGGCCGAGCTGGTCGAACGCTTCCCCGCCCTGGCCGAGTGGGAGTTTTTCGTCGGTCTCGGCGCGGGGGACCGGCCCGTGACGCTGTCCCTCCGGGACGACTCGCCGCACATCGCCGTGTCCGCCGGGACCGGGGCCGGTAAGAGCGTGCTCGCCGAGCTGGTCGCTGTTCAGGTCCTCGCCCGGGGTGGCCGTGTCGTGATCCTGGACCGGAAGGGGTCGCACCGATGGGCCCTCGGCCTCGCGGGAGTCGACTACTGCGCCCGTCCGGACCAGATGCACGCCGCCCTTGTCCGCCTGGCGGCCCTCGCCGACGAGCGGAACACCCTCGCCCTACACGAAGAAGAGGGATGGGACCCGGGCCCGCGCGTTTTCGTGATCTGCGAGGAGTTGAACGCCACCATCGGGCAGCTTGCGAACTTCTGGGCCGAGGCCCGAGGCAAGGGCGACCCGAAGCGGTCCCCGGCGGTCGCCGCCCTGGCCGACCTCCTGTTTATGGGCCGCTCGGCGAAGGTGAACGTCCTCGCCATCGCGCAGATGCTGACCGCCCGGGCGATCGGCGGGCCCGAGGCGCGGGAGAACTTCGGCGTTCGGATGCTCGCCCGGTACACGGCAAACAACTGGAAGATGCTTGTCCCCGAGGCCGCCATGCCCCGGGCGTCCCGAACCCTCGGCCGGTGGCAACTGGTCATCGCCGGACAAGCGACCGAGGTACAGGTGGCCTACCTGTCGACGGCCGAGGCCCGCACGTTCGCTTGTCCCCGGTCCCCGGAGACAACCGAGGTCACGGCCCTATCAAGCCCCGCCGGGGACTTCCTGACGCTGCGAGAGGCCGCCGAGGCGGGCGTCATCCCGTGGACCTACGGCGCGGCGAAGAAACGCCTTCAGCGTCGCGTGGGGGCCGTCCCCGAGCCGCGCGGGAAGCGGGGGACCGCCGATCTCTACGCCCGTGAGGACCTGGCCGCCTGGTCGTCCTCCTCGCGAGAATCGGCCGCAGCGTGAACGGCTGAACACCCCGGGCCGCCCTGGCGCATAGGCCCTGTGACACCGCACCGCGACGCCCCGAGGAGGCCGACAGCATGAGTGACGCAGGCCCCGACCCACCAGGCGCCCCGGCGCGACCGCGCCGCCAGTGAGACCCCGAGCGCCCCGTCCGGACGCCGCCCCGCGCGGTGCCCTGGCGGGGCGTTCGGCGTTTCCCGGGTCGGCGGGCGCCGCCGACGAGGACGGGCGGGGCCGCCGGGAAGGGCCGAGCCGAGGAGGAGTGACATGTGATGCAACAGGGCTGCGTTTCATCACTCCCCTATAACTCTCTCTAGTCTTCTTCCTCCTCCTCTAGACAAGAGATAGGGGAGTGATGAAACGCAGCGTGGTTGCATCACATGTCACCACGCTCCGAGGCCGCCGCCACCCCGGCGCACCGCCGCGACCGGCCCCGCGATTCACGCCCTGCAAGGGCCGGCGGAACCGTCCGTAGTGAGACGGCCGTCGCTTGAACACCTAGACCCCTCCTGGCGCATAGGTCTATGGGCCGTTCGTGACGGCGTCTCCCGGCCCTGGCGCATAGGCCATGCGAGACCGACGAACGACCCGCCGAGGAGGTCCCGTCCCGATGGACGGCTCACCCCGAGGTCTACCCCGGCCGCCCACCGACCGCCGTCCCGCGCAGCCCCGCCGCACGACTTAGGAGCGTCACCCCGTGACCGATTCGGACCCCCCACCAAGCCCGGCCGACCACCTGTCGGCCCTCGCCCGCGCCTTCTACGCCTCCCGGCCGCCGCTGGCCGAGGAGAGTTTCAGTCGCCTTCCTGGCTTCTATGGGACCCGTGTCCAGCCCCTACGGGCCGACGCCCTCGGCCGGGCCCTCGCCCCGCTATTCGCGCGTAGGCACGTCCAGCGGGCCTACCTGGTCAACGGCATGGACGAGCGCCGGACGCTGGCCCGCCGCCGCCGCGAGGACCCGTCAAAGGCCGACTACGTGTCGTCCGAGGATTTCGTGGCCCTGGTCGCCGACGTGGTCTGCAAGATGCCCGCGCCGCCCGGGTCGGCGTCCAACGGGGTTGTCGGGGCCGCCCGGCATTCCCGGCGACTGGCCGAGCACGGGACCCGCTCGCCGTGGGTCCGCGAGGTCGCCCGCGCGGTCGCCGCCGAGCTGCCCGCAATGGCTGACCTCGGCGTGACCCTGTATCGCGACGGGAAGCCCGAGGCGGGCCGCTGGTCGGCCGAGCGCCGCGCCGAGTACGACCGGACCCGCGAGGGACGCCGACCCCCGGCCCCGGAAGCCCTGGCGATCGCCGAGGCGTGGTGTACCGACTGGCGCGACCGTGTGGGCCCCGGCGCCTACAAGACCTCAGCCGTTTACACGTCCTATGTCGCCGAGGTCCCCGAGGACGACCAGGTGACCCGGCCCCGATTCCACCCGGTCGCCGTGTCCGTCCTCGGCGAGCCTGTCCGGCGTTCGGCTGGACGGTTCTACGTGGTCCCCGAACCGGCCGAGATCGCCGAGGTAGCCGAGCGCGTGGCCCGCCTCGCGTGGGAGGACCAGCGCGCGATTCTGCTCCGCATCGTCCGGCGGGAACACCTCGCCGCCGCAGCCGTAGAGGAGGCCCGAGCCGCATGATGAACAGCGCCGACGGCGAAGCGTTCGCCGAAGCCGTCCTTCAGCGCGTCGCCGAGCTGGCCTACGAAGAGCTGCGCCCGCACCTCGGCGCGTACGCCCTGGCCCGTCAGTCGACGCCGACGACCGGGACCAGGACCACGCCGACCCCTTCCCGGCCTGGCGACGAACTGGCCTCCCGCCGGGCCCGCCGTCGGTCCGCGTGACCCTCTGAACCCGCACGCCCCGGGGGTCACCTCGGGGCCGTGTGTCTGGCTGTGCTGACGTCGTAGGCGGGGCCACGCAGCACGGCCGCGCGCCGGTCGCCTTTCCCGGTGCGCTCCCCGGCCGGGGCCCGTTCGCGTTTCTCTCTCCGCGTCCGGGCCCCGGCCTGGTCGACCCCGCCCCGCCCCTATCCCGCGTCCCGGTAGCCGCCTCGGCCGCCGGGATTTTTTCAGGCGCCTAGACGCCACGAACGCAACGAAAGGAGGGACCGCATGGCCGCCTGCTCGGAATGCGCCCAGCCCATGACGCCCGGCCGCCGCGAGCGCGTGACCTGTTCCGCCGCCTGCCGGATGCGTCGACACCGCCGCCGCCGCCGCGCCGAGGCCCTGGCGCTACTGGCCCGCCAAACCGCCGCGATCATCGCGGGCGACTCCGAGGCCCTGGCCGCCGTCCAGCGCGACGCCGAGCGGATCTTCCGGTGACCGTCGCCGCCCCGGGCGCCGTCCCGTACGCCGAGGCATGGGGCACGCTCCGGGCCGCGCGGTACAGGTGCACAGAGTGTCGCCGGCCGACACGTCGCGTGACCCGCGACGCCGACGGCCGCCCTCGCGTCGTCTGTTCCCGCCGCCACCCGCCGACCCGGACGACCCGCCCATGACTCGTCGCCCTCGCCGCCCTGACCCCGCCCGCGTGGCCCTGGTCCTCGCCGGGATCGTCGCCGCGTCGGACACCGGTTACGTCCGCCTCGGCCCGGTCCGCCTCGCCGAGGCCCTGTCCGGCCTGTCCGCCGCCCCGCTGGACACGTACGCCTGTCGCCGGGCCGTCTACGCCGCCCGGCCGGTCCTGCTGGCTGAGTACGGCATCCGGGCGACGGTCGAACCGACCCGCGAGACCCGTCCGGGCCGCGTCCGCCTCCAGCTACTCCGCCCGTCCCGTCGCTACCCGAACCCCTAACCCCGCCCCGCCGACCCGCCAGCGTCCCGCCTGGCGGGCGTCGCAACCCTGAGGAGAACCACCGTGCCCACCACCGTTGGCGACCTGGTCGAGCCCGACTACTCCATTCCCGCTTGGGTGATCGCCCATCCCGACTGTCCCTCTGCCGTCCGCGAGGCCGCCGAGGCCCTGGCCGCCGCGAACGCCGCGACCCTGGCCGAGCGGGACGCCGTGGACGTGATCCGCGACGAAGCGGACGACAACCGCGCCGCGATCGCCCGGGCCATCCGGGACGGCAAGAAGCCGCCCGCCCCGATCTCGCAGGAGATCACCGGGGAGCGAATCCGTCAGGGCGAGCAGAAGGTCTGGCACGCCCGGAACAAGGCGTACGCCGCCGCCCGGGCCTATGAGGCCAGCATCCCGGCAAACCATGAGGGTCTGCGCCCGATCGTCGCCCCGCGCGTCCCCGACCTGGCCGAGACTGCCGCCCGCGCCTTCCGCGAGGCCCGGGCCGCCTATCACGAGGCCGACGGCCTGTCTCAGTTGCTGTTCCGGCTGGACTACCTCCGGTCGACCCGCAGCGACACGACCAATGAGCAGCGACGCGCGTTCGACATGCACCGGAACGCGGTACAGCGGGCGCACCCGGAGAACCGGCCCGGCCTCGGGAACCGGATCGCCCTGGCGTGGCAGGACGTCGAAACCGTCGCGACCGGCGTCCCCGGGAATCTGATCGCCCGCGACCCGTTCACCCCGGGGGACGCCCGCGTCGCCCGCGCTGTGGCCGCCGCCGAGGCCGACGCCCGGCGCACGGCCGACAACTGACCGAACCGACAGGGGCCCTCGGGAACTGACCCGAGGGCCCCTTGACGTCCCCCGCCCCTGTCGAAAGGCCCTCGATGTTCAGCTCCACCCCCGCCCCCTCCCGCGCTACCCGCCGCCGTCTCTCCCGTGCCCGTGCCGTCCGCCGTGCCGCTGGCTTCCGCTGCGGTATGGGGACCGCTGGTCGGCCGTGTCGGTCCGCGTCGTCCGGCGTGGTCCTGGTCGACGGCGTCCCGGTGGCCGCGTGCCCGTCCCACCTCCCCGACCGCCTGGCCCACCCCGTCCGTACCCCCGCCGCCCGGGACCGGGACAAGTGGGCCCGCGACCTTCTCGCCAAGTTGCGCCGCGAGGCCGCGACCCGCGACGACGACGGAGCGTGACCCCCTGGGGGGTGACCCCCCTTCGGCCCCTTTCCAGCACCGAAGCGGCATAGCGCCTGACACCGGACGAGCGCATCGCCGATCCCGTCACAAGCCCTTCCCGGAGGTTTCCATGACTGACAGCGACTCCCGACCCATCCCCGACCCGCCCGCCGACCTCACGCCCGACGCCCTGGACCTGTGGGAGGACATCCTGACCAACCACGGCGAGACCATCACGACCATCGGCTTCGGGGCCCTGGTTCAGGCCGTCAAGCTGGTAACCCTCGCCGACCGCGCGGAAGAGGCGATCGGCGATCAGTGGCTAGTGACCGGCTACCGGGGCGCGCCCGTGGCTAACCCGCTCGCCGACACCGCCCGCCAGGCCCGCACCGCCGCGATCGCCGCAATGAAGGCCGTCGGGGTCAACCTCGGCGACGACCCGCCGAGCACGAACGCGGGCCGCGCCCTCGCCGGGGCCCGGTGGAGGCGGCGCCGATGAGCCGCCGCGCCACGATGCGCCCGGCGAGGCCGGTAACCCTGGCCGTGGCGATCGAGAACTACCCCGACTTTGACCCTTCCGACTACGCGACCGCGCCCGCTCCAGGCTGGACCGCCGCGACGTTGTGGGATGCGTGCTGGACCTACGCCGACGTTCACGCCGAGGGAAGCCGAGGCGTCGCCCAGACCGCGTTCCGCGACTTCGCCCGCGCCCACGACCGGGCTGGAAGCTTCGGGCCTGGAGCGACACAGTCTGTCGTCAGGCAGGACATCGAGGCCCGACTACGCGACGTTGACACTGACCGACCGCGCCGGAGGGCGGCCACAAAAGTCAAGTTCTAGGTCAAGCTCGGGTCGACCTGTGTGGGTATATGGGGACGCCCTACGGCCGACCAAGTCTCGTCGCTGCCGTCCGCCGGGTGATCATGCAGAAGCCCCGGCCGCCGGAGTTGATCCGGTAGCCGGGGCTTCTGTGCTTCTACTCGCGGTCCTGGTCCCGGTCCCGGCTCACGAACTGGTTCAGCACCGTGAGCACGCCCACCCCGACGAGCGCCGGAGCTGCGGCCTGGGGGTGCTGAAGGGCAAGGTAGGCGGCGAATGCTGCCGCGACCAGGAGCGCAAGCCCGCGAGGCGACACGTCACGGTTTCCAGGGGGCTTCTTACGTCGGCTCTTTCCGCCACGTATTGTGGTCATGTCGAGCTAGTTCCTCCCTACACACATAAAGCTGGGGCTACTTGACGGTTGGCGCTCGTTGGCGCGAGCGCTTCTGATGACGGCACCCGTTGGCGCGGGTGCCGTCGTCGTTTCAGCCGGTCTCGTGACCGCCCTCCGTATCGGTCGACCACGGCATGTCGTCCGGAACCTGGAACTGGGTCCACGCAATCAACTTGACCTGGGGCTGCACCATCTCCGGCATTCCTGAAACTGTAGTTGGCTCCAGCCCGGCGTGGAAATCGGGCACGCGGACGTGAGTAGTGCACATAGGAGGACTACTGGCCGGGGGTTTTTCCATAGTCGATCGCGACGGGCTACGGATGCGAGCCGCCTCACCGGGATTACGCCTGGGCGTGGCCCGCTGCGGTTTGACGCGCCCGCCGATGGCCAAGTCGGATGGGTGCCGGCGCTACTCTGCGGCCTCCTCGGCTGCGACCTCGGCGAGGCGCTGGGCCTCGGGGTCGGCGAACTCGCCGAGGTGGAACCGGACCGCCGCCGGAACCTTCCGCTGGCCTGGCGTCCGGTTTACGTAGACGCGCACGCCCGCCATGCGGAGGAGGTCCCCGCGCCCGTCCGGGTCCCGGGCCCACACGTCCGAGAACGTCTCACCGGTTGGTTCGTCTACCCAGCGGTCCGGAACCTCGGGCATGTCCAGCAGTCGGGCTAAGTGCTCCTCGTGTTCCGCCATCCTGGCGAGTACGGCGCGTTCCGCCGGGCCACCAGCCGGGATCTTCTCCAGCCGCTCGACCAGGCGGCCTAACGCGGCCTCGGTCTCGGCGCGCTCCTCCGCGTGGGACTCGCCGGGTACGAACACCCGCCGCATGACCTCAAAGTGTCCGACGTGCCGTAGGAACTCCTCGCTGACGTACTCCTCCAACCAGTCCGCCGCCGTACTCCCGTTCGCGCAGCCGGTCCCGCCGATGGCCTTCGAGGCGCACCGGTAGTAGTTCCGCCCCCTGCCGGGGTAGATGTACATCGGCCGCGGCTCCTCGCACACGCCGCAGAATGCGAACTGGCGCAGCATCGAGGCGTTTACACGGGGACGGGGCTTCCGGTTGGTCGCGCGGTCGCTGATCTCGCGTTGTAGCCGGTCCCACTCTTCGGCGGTCAGGATCGGCTCCGCGCGGCGCACCCGTCGGCCCGCGTCGTCCACGATGGGCGACCCGTCGGCGGTGACCAAGTAGCCCCGCAGGGTCTCGGACCGCAGCAAGTTCGACAGGTTCCCCACCCGCCAGCGGAACCCCTTCGGCTCCTTCCCGGCGCGGATGCGCTGGACGTCCAGCGACGTCGGGACCCCCCGCCGGTTGAGGTCGGTGACGATCGCGTTGATGGACTCGCCGCCAATGACCCGCCCTGCGATCTCGCGGACGACCTCGGCGGCGTCCTCGTCGACGTCGAGGACGTAGCCGCGTCCGGAGGAATGGGGGACCGGTCGGTAGCCGTAGGGCACGAACCCGCCCCGGTGGCGGCCGACCTTCGTCAAGTGGTCGTAACTGCCCTTCGTCCGCTCGCGGATCGCCTCTAGCTCGCCCTCGGCGAGCGTGGCGATGATTTGGGCGAACATGCGGCCCATCGGTGTGCCGAGGTCGAATCCCTCGGTCACGCTGACCAGCGTCCGACCAGTCTCCTGCGACCAGGCGAGGAGCTTTGAGAAATGCAGGACCCGCCGACTGAGGCGGTCCAGCCGCCACGACGCGATGAGGTCGAACGGCACCCGCTCACCGCGTAGCCACGGGCCCAGTTCGGGGCGTTCCCACGGGTCGACGCTGGCGCTCACGCCCAGGTCCTCGGCCCATCCGACGACCTGGTGACCGTGGGCCTCGGCCCACCGCTCGATTACCTCGCGTTGCCGCGTCGGGCTGGTCGTCGCCTCGGTCTCGCGGGACAGCCGGACCGCTCCAAGAACTCGCATGCGCGGGAGGGTACACGTTGGCGTGTTATCGTCTGCCTTGGCTCGTCCAGGAACAGGACCCCACGGTGGGCGAGCGACACCGCGCCGGGCCGGGCCAGCCCGGAACCGCCTCCGACGAGCGCGGGCACCGTGGCGGTGTGGTGCGGCGCCTGGAACGGGGGACGGCGCAGCAGCCCGCCACCGGGTGGCAGCAGGCCGGCGATCGAGTGCAGCGCCGTCACCTCCAGGGCTGCCTCGTCGTCCAGTTCGGGCAGGATCGACGGCAGCCGTTCGGCGAGCATGGTCTTGCCGGCGCCGGGCGGACCGAACAGCGCGAGGTGGTGGCCCCCCGCGGCGGCGATCTCCAGGGCACGCCGCCCGAGCGGCTGCCCGGCCACGTCGACCAGGTCGGGCCCGGCCGGGCCGCAGGCCGGGACGTGGGCAGGTGGGGCGAGCAGCGGACTGCCGTCGCGGACGTGGGCGACGAGCCGGTGCAGCGTGTCGACCGCGTGCACGCGTACGCCCGGGATGACTGCCGCCTCGGCGGCGTTGCCGGCGGGTACGACGACGCGGGTGTGCCCGGCGCGGGCGGCGGCGGCGACCATCGGCAGCGTGCCGCGGACGGGGCGTACCGCGCCGTCGAGGCCGAGTTCGCCGAGCACGACTGTGGCGTCCAGGGCGACCGGTGGCAGTTCGCCCGAGCCGGCCAGGACGGCGAGCGCGATGGCGAGATCGAACGCCGAGCCGTACTTCGGCAGGGTGGCGGGGAGCAGGTTGAGCGTGATGCGGC
The DNA here is from genome assembly GCF_000717585.1 of Micromonospora globosa. Lineage (NCBI taxonomy): Bacteria > Bacillati > Actinomycetota > Actinomycetes > Micromonosporales > Micromonosporaceae > Micromonospora > Micromonospora globosa. The sequence continues at coordinate 155,646 of NZ_JNZR01000005.1, read as the reverse complement.
GGTTGGGCCACTTCTGGCCGGAGTTGACGATCGCGGCGCGGACCCGGTCGCGCGCCTCGTGCAACGCGGTGTCCGGCAGACCGGAGATGATCACCGCGGGCAGTCCGGGAGCCAGGTCGGCCTCGACCTCGACGAGATGCCCGGCGACTCCGGCCAGGCCGACGCTCAGCACCTTCGCGTACCCCATGTCAGAACGCGCCGCGGAGGTGCTCGACGCGGGCGGGGCCGGTGAGCGGTAGCCGGACGGAGAGCACGTCGAAGCGGACCTCGGCGGCGGTGGTGCCGGTCTCGGCGAGCCAGCGGGCGGCCAGGCCGCGCAGCCGGCGGGCCTTGGCCCGCACGACGGCCTCGGCGGGGGAGCCGAACTGCTCGCTCCGGCGGGTCTTGACCTCGCAGATGGCGAGGACCGGACCCTCCCAGGCGATGATGTCGATCTCGCCCTCGGGGCAGCGCCAGTTTCGGGCGACCGGGCGCAGGCCCGTCTCGATCAGGTGCCGTAGCGCGCACCGCTCGCCGTACGCCCCGACGGCTCGGTTCCGGTTCGTCATGCCGGCCAGGATGCGACCGGAGGCCACTGTCGCGGGGGACGCGGATCGGTTGCCTGTGGACAGGGGTGGGCTTGTGGACGGAACGACGATCATGGGTCCGATCTGCTACGGAGCCTGGTCGCCGTGCTGAACCGCGAGTGGGTGGTGCCCGCCTTCCCCGACGACTTCCCGTACCCGGACGTCGCGCCGACGTTCACGCCCTACGGCTACTGACCGTGTCCCGTCGGCAACCCGGCGACATCGGTGCTGACCTGGGCCGATCCCCAGGAGACCCGAATGGCGCGGCTGGTGCCCGTCGCATACCGTGCCGGTCGTGGACGGACGACGGAGCTACTCCGAGGATGAGCAGGGGTCGCGATGGGGCGACCGGGGATACGAGTCGGACTGGCGCGCCGCGGGCGAGCCCCGCTACCGCGACGACGACTACCGCACGCCCGAGCAGCGCGCCGGTGAGAACCGGTACGCCGAGCCGGGCCGGTACTCCGCCGCCGATCCGCTGGTGGACGACACGAGCAGCTGGCGGTCGCAGCGTCCGGACGACCCGGAGGTCTCCGGTGAGCTGCCCGGGTCGCGCGCCGGCCGTCGCGCGGCACGCGAGTCGGCGGCCGACCCGCTCGGCGCGGTGTCCCGCAGCGGCGTCGACGCGCTCGGCACCGCCGCGCACGGCAACCCGCTGTCGAGCACGCTCGGTACGCCGGCGACCGCCCCGCTGACCGGCGCGGCCCCGGCGGGCACCGACCCGTACGGCCTCATCGCCCACGGCAGCGACCCGGCCGGTGGCGCCGGCGTCGACAAACCCCGGCTCAGCCCGATCGGCGGCTACCCGGTCGTCGAGGCGGCGCCTGGTACCGCGGGCGCGGACGGCGGAGCCGAGGCGACCGCCGCGGCGCGGCTGAACCCCGGTGAGGCCACCCCGCTGCGGATCGGTGAGCGTCCGGGTGGTCCGGCCCAGCCGGCCGCGACCCCGAATCCGCTGGAGATGCCGACCGGCCCGATGCCCGCGGTGCTGCCGCGTCCGGACGGGCCGCCGCCCGGTGACGGCGTCTACCGGACCCGGCGCCCCGCGCTGGCGGTGCTGCTGGCGGTGATGGTGCTGGTGCTGGAGGTGCCGGCGGTACGGGTGTTGCTGCACGGCCTGTTCGGCGACCCGGTGTCGACGTCGCACGTGGTGGTGGGCATCTTCCTGGTGGTCGGCCTGCCGATCTTCGGCACCGGCCTGTACGGGCTGCGCACCGGTGGGCTGGCGCTCGCCGACGGCAGCCGGGGCTGGCTGCGCCCGCCGACGGCGTACCTGACCGTCGGGCTGGTGCTGTTCCTCGCCGCCGCCCTCGCGGCGGGCTGAGACGGCCCGACCCCGGTACGCCGTAGTGGCGGTGTCACCGACAGGGTGACGCCGCCACTTCGCCGTCCTGGAGTCGATCAAGGCGCTCCTGGAGCCGATCAAGGCGCACCTGGAGTCGATCAGGCCGGCCTCCGCACCCGGAGGTCGTACAGCGGAGAGGGCGCGTACACTGGTCGACTGGCGACCGCCTCGTGCGGTCGACCTCGCGTGCCCTCTCCACGGTCTCCTCCGTGGGGCGACGGCCTCCCTGGTCCCGGTCTGACGTACCGGGCCCACCCTGGCCGGCGATCGGGCGCCAGGCGTCCGGCCGCCGGCTGGACGGACAACCAGGGACAACGTAGGAGTAACCCACCATGGCCGTCGTGACCATGCGTCAGCTGCTGGAAAGCGGTGTGCACTTCGGGCACCAGACCCGCCGCTGGAACCCGAAGATGAAGCGCTTCATCTTCACCGAGCGCAACGGTATCTACATCATCGACCTGCGCCAGACGCTCGACTACATCGAGAAGGCGTACGAGTTCGTCCGCACCACCGTCGCCGGTGGCGGCAGCATCCTGTTCGTCGGCACCAAGAAGCAGGCCCAGGAGGCCATCGCCGAGCAGGCGACCCGGGTCGGCCAGCCGTACGTCAACCACCGCTGGCTCGGTGGCATGCTGACCAACTTCCAGACCGTGTACAAGCGGCTCCAGCGGATGAAGGAGCTGGAGGCTCTGGGTGACCTGAGCGGCACCGCCGCCGGTTACACCAAGAAGGAGACGCTCCAGCTCTCCCGCGAGAAGATCAAGCTCACCAAGACCCTCGGTGGTCTGCGGGACATGCAGAAGCTCCCGGCCGCGGTCTGGATCGTCGACACCAAGAAGGAGCACATCGCCGTCGACGAGGCCCGCAAGCTGGGCATCCCGGTGATCGCGGTGCTCGACACCAACTGCGACCCGGACGAGGTCGACTTCCCGATCCCGGGCAACGACGACGCCATCCGCTCGGCCGAGCTGCTGACCAAGGTCGTCGCCGCCGCCGTCGCCGACGGTCTGATCGCCCGTTCCGGCCGCAACCGGGGCGCGGACGAGAAGCCCGAGGCCGGCCAGGTCGGCGCCGACGAGCCGCTGGCCGAGTGGGAGCGCGAGCTGCTCGAGGAGCCGAAGAAGGCCGACGAGCAGCCCGCCGCCGCCGCCGAGCCGGCCGCGCCGGCCGCGCCTGCCGCCGAGCAGCCGGCGACCGCCTCCGCGGAGTGATCTCGCCGTCGCGTCCCCACCGTCGGCGATTCCCGGCGGTGGGGGCGTGACGGGTACGCCGGGCAGAACCGGCCCGGAACCGGGTAACCAGCACCCCAGACCACCTCACTGACACCGAAGAGAGAGTCATGTCCAACTTCACCGCCGCGGACGTCAAGAAGCTCCGCGACCTCACCGGCGCCGGCATGATGGACTCCAAGAAGGCGCTGACCGAGGCCGAGGGCGACTTCGACAAGGCCGTCGAGATCCTGCGCGTCAAGGGCGCCAAGGACGTCGGCAAGCGGGCCGGGCGCACCGCCGCCAACGGCCTGATCGCCCACTCCGGCCAGGCGCTGCTCGAGCTCAACTGCGAGACCGACTTCGTCGCCAAGAACGACGCCTTCATCGCGCTGGCCCAGCAGCTGGTCGAGCACGGCGTGGCCAGCGGCGCCACCAACGCCGAGGAACTGCTCGCCAGCAGCATCGACGGCAAGAGCGTGGCCGACCTGATCCAGGAGCAGTCCGCCAAGATCGGCGAGAAGCTGGTGCTCAACCGCTTCGCCAAGCTGGACGGCACCACCGCGGTCTACATGCACCGCAAGAGCCAGGACCTGCCCCCGGCGGTCGGCGTGCTGGTCGAGTTCACCGGCAAGTCGGACGAGGCGGCGGACGCCGACGCGCGCGCCGTGGCCATGCAGATCGCCGCGATGCGGCCGAAGTACCTCACCCGCGACGAGGTGCCGGCCGAGACCGTCGAGTCCGAGCGGCGCATCGCCGAGCAGACCGCCCGCGAGGAGAACAAGCCCGAGGCGGCGCTGCCGAAGATCGTCGAGGGCCGGGTCAACGCCTTCTTCAAGGACTTCGTCCTGCTGGAGCAGGCGTCGGTCGCCGACAACAAGAAGACCGTCAAGCAGGTGCTGGCCGACGCCGGCATCGAGGTGACCCGCTTCCTGCGGTTCGAGGTCGGCCAGGCCTGAGCCGCCGCACCGGGCCGTCCGGCCCGGGCACAGGGGAGAACGTCGACGAGGAGGCCGCCGGTGTACGCGACAGGCACCGCGGCCTCCTCGTCACATAGGGTCGGCAGGGGCACGTACGCGACGCTCGCGCGATGCGCGGGGAGAAGGGGCGGGGCGGATGACGCAGGTTGTGAGTGACCGGAGCCTGGCGGCGGAGGACCCGACCGCCCCTCCGCCCGGTCGGTCCCGCCGGGTGGTGCTGAAGCTCTCCGGTGAGGTCTTCGGCGGCGGCGCGATCGGCGTCGACCCCGACGTCGTGCAGGGCATCGCCCGCCAGATCGCCACAGTGGTACGCCGCGGCGTGCAGGTGTCGGTGGTGGTCGGCGGCGGCAACTTCTTCCGCGGCGCCGAGCTGCAGAAGCGCGGCATGGACCGCGCCCGCGCCGACTACATGGGCATGCTCGGCACGGTCATGAACTGCCTGGCCCTCCAGGACTTCCTGGAGAAGGAGGGCATCGAGACCCGGGTGCAGAGCGCCATCACGATGGCCCAGGTCGCCGAGCCGTACATCCCGCTGCGCGCGATCCGGCACCTGGAGAAGGGCCGCGTGGTCATCTTCGGCGCCGGCGCCGGCATGCCGTACTTCTCCACCGACACGGTGGCCGCCCAGCGGGCGCTGGAGATCCGCGCGGATGTGGTGCTGATGAGCAAGAACGGCGTGGACGCGGTCTACACCGCCGACCCCCGGATCGACCCGACCGCGAGCAAGCTCGACTCGATCACCTTCTCCGAGGTGCTGCGCCGTAACCTGCGGGTGGCCGACGCCGCCGCGTTCAGCCTCTGCATGGAGAACGGCCTGCCGATGCTGGTCTTCGGCGCCCAGGGCGACGACACCATCGTCCGGGCCGTCGGCGGCGAGAAGATCGGCACCCTGATCACCGCCTGACCGGCCCGCCGGCCGGCAGCGGTCCCTCTGCCACGGCAGCACCCGCACCACACACGACGAGCGACAGAAGGAGGCGAGGAGACCGGTGATCGACGACACCCTCCTCGAGGCGGAGGAGAAGATGGAGCGTGCCATCGAGCACGCCAAGGAGGAGTTCGGCGGCATCCGTACCGGACGCGCCAACGCCGCCATGTTCTCCCGGATCGTCATCGACTACTACGGCAGCCCGACCCCGCTGCCGCAGATGGCGTCCATCGCGGTGCCTGAGCCGCGCATGGTGATCATCAAGCCGTACGACAACTCGCAGCTGGGCGCCATGGAGAAGGCGATCCGCGACTCGGACCTCGGGGCCAACCCGAACAACGAGGGCAACCAGCTCCGCATCGTCCTGCCGCAGATGACCGAGGAACGGCGCCGCGACATGATCAAGGTCGCCCGGCAGAAGGGCGAGGAGGCCAAGGTCGCCGTCCGCAACATCCGCCGCAAGGCCAAGGAGGAGCTGGACCGCCTGGTCAAGGACGGCGAGGTCGGCGAGGACGAGGGCCGGCGCGCGGAGAAGGAGCTGGACGACCTGACCCAGCGCTTCGTCGCAGGAGTCGACGAGCTGGTCAAGCACAAGGAGAGCGAGCTGCTCGAAGTCTGAGCACCCGCGTACCTCGCACGGCACCGCGCCGCCGTCGCCCGCCCGGGCGGCGGCCCGGTGCCGTCGTCGTGCCCGGCGGCGCACACCCTCGGGGCCGCGGCGGGTGCAGTAGGCTCGGCACGATTCCCGACCACCACGGGGTGAACGGCGGGAGTCGCCCGGCCGTCGGTCGGTCAACAGGAAGTCTCACGCCGGTAGGGGATGGTCTTGGTCTTGCGTCATGTGGTGGCTCTCGTACCGGCTGCCGGTGCGTGATGTCCCACCCCGACCCCTACGGCAACACCGAGTCGCGTGGCTGGGACCGCCCGGCCGCCCCGGCCCTGCCCTGGCCGGACACCGATCTGGAGCCCGGCCCCTGGCGGCCCGGCCCGGCCGCGCACACCCACCCCGCCGAGCCGGACACCTACGCGCGTCCCGGAGCAGCCCCGGACCCGTATGCCGGTCCGGACACGTACGCGACGCCGGACACGTACACCGGATCCGACACCTACGCCGGGCCGTACCCGACGACCTCGCGGCACCACGACGGCCCGGGCCGGTACGACGGACCGCCGGCCGGCGACCGTGGGCGGCCCGCCGGGCCGGACCACGACGGCCCGTGGGGTGAGCCCGCCCGCGACGACGAGTACCCGACCGCGCAGATCGCGCCGGTGCGCGACGAGCCCACCGAGCAGATCCCGGCGGTACGCGACGAGCCCGCCTCGGAGCCGCCGGCCGGGCGCCGCGGGCCGGGACGCCGGCGGGCGAGCGCCGAGCGTCCGCCGACCACCGTGCCGAAGACGTCCCGGGCGGGGCGCAACCTGCCGGCCGCGATAGGCGTCGGGGTGGCCCTCGGCGCGGCGGTCGTGGTGCCGCTGTTCTTCTTCATGCCGGCGTTCCTCGCCGTGCTGGCGACCGCTGTGGGGATCGGCATCTGGGAGATGGCCCGCGCGGTACGCCGCAGCGGCGCCCACCCGCCGCTGGCGCCGCTCGTCGCCGGTGGCGTGATCACAGTGGGCCTGGCCTGGTACGCGGGCCCCGACGCGCTCTGCCTCGGCCTGCTGGTCACGGTGCTGGGCACGATGATCTGGCGGCTGGGCGACGGGCCCGGCAACTACCAGCGCGACCTGACCGCGGCCACCCTGATCGCGGTGTACGTGCCGTTCCTCGCCGGGTTCGCGGCCATGCTCGCGGCGGCGCCTGGTGACGGGCACCTGCGGGTGCTGGTGACGCTGGCTGCGGTGGTGCTCTCCGACACCGGCGGGTACGCCGCGGGCGTGTCGTTCGGCAAGCACCCGATGGCGCCCACGATCAGCCCGAAGAAGTCCTGGGAGGGCTTCGCCGGCTCGGTGACGGCCGCGGCGGCGGGCAGCGCGGCGCTGCTGTGGGCGTTGTTCGACGTGGCGCCCTGGTGGGGCGCGTTGTTCGGGATGGCGATCTCGGTCTCGGCGGTGCTCGGTGACCTGGCCGAGTCGATGATCAAGCGGGATCTCGGCGTCAAGGACATGAGCAACCTGCTGCCCGGGCACGGCGGCCTGATGGACCGGCTCGACTCGATCCTGTTCGCCGTGCCGGTGGCCTACCTGCTGCTCGCCGTCTTCGTCCCGGTGGTGAACTGAGGCATGCGTCACGGCGGCGACCCGCTGCGGGCCGGGTGGCCGGGGGCGATTCGACACGTACGGACGGGTGCGTCCGGGCGGGAGCGTGTCAGACTGGACGCGCCATGACGAGTCTTCCGCTGATCTCCGTAGACCCCGACGCCCGCGGCCGCCGGCCCTCGATGCCTCCCCGCCACCTCGCCGACCTGGACCTGCCGGGCCGGCAGGCGCTCGTCGCCGAGCTGGGTGAGCCGGCGTTCCGCGCCAAGCAGGTCTCCAACCACTACTTCGGCCGCCTGGTACGCGACCCGGAGCGGATGACCGACCTGCCGGCGGCGACCCGGGAGCGGCTGGCGGGCGAGCTGCTGCCCACGCTGCTGACCCCGGTCCGCGAGCTGGCCTGCGACGACGGCGCGACCCGCAAGGCGCTCTGGCGGCTGCACGACGGCTCGCTGGTGGAGAGCGTGCTGATGGGCTACCCGGACCGGGTGACCGTCTGCATCTCCAGCCAGGCCGGCTGCGGCATGGCCTGCCCGTTCTGCGCCACCGGCCAGGCCGGGCTGACCCGCAACCTGTCCACCGCCGAGATCGTCGACCAGGCGGTCTACCTGGCCGGGGTGGCCGCGTCCGGCGTCGTGGCCGGTTCGCCGCCGCGGCTGTCGCACGTGGTGTTCATGGGCATGGGCGAGCCGCTCGCGAACTACTCGCGGGTGGTGGCGGCGATCCGCCGGCTGGTGGCCCCGGCGCCGGAGGGGCTGGGCCTGTCGCAGCGGCACATCACCGTCTCGACCGTCGGTCTGGTGCCGGCGATCCGCCGACTGGCCAGCGAAGACCTCTCGGTGACCCTTGCGTTGTCGCTGCACGCCCCCGATGATGAGCTGCGCGACGAACTCGTCCCGGTCAACCAGCGCTGGAAGGTGTCCGAGGTGCTGGACGCGGCGTGGGACTACGCGGCCACGACGGGGCGTCGCGTGTCCATCGAATACGCGATGATCAAGGACGTGAACGATCAGCCGTGGAGAGCCGATCTGCTCGGGCGGCTACTGGCCGGCAAGCTGGCCCACGTGAACCTGATCCCGCTCAACCCGACTCCGGGCAGCCGCTGGGACGCCAGCCCGAAGCCGGTCGAGCGGGAGTTCGTCCGGCGGTTGCGCGATGCCGGGGTGTCGACCACGGTGCGCGACACCCGGGGACGCGAGATCGACGGGGCCTGTGGGCAGCTCGCCGCCGCCGGGGACACGGACGGCGACTCACGCGCGGCAACGGCGTAGCGGTACGAGACCAGGAGACATAGTGGCGAGTCAGGGTCAGCGTTTCCGGCGTAAGGCGCTCCGCCGGGGCTACAAGGTCGACGAGGTCGATGCCTTCCTGGACCGGGTCGAGGCGACACTCGACGGCCAGCCGATCGGCGCGCCCGTGGCCTCCCAGGAGGTCCACGACGTCGTCTTCCGGGTCCGGTTCAACGGCTACGACGAGTGGCAGGTCGACCTGCACCTCGACCGGGTCGAGCGCCAGCTCGCCGAGCTGGAGGAGCGCGGTGGCGCACCGGCCGGGCGCGGTGGCGACCCGCGGATGGCCGACCGGCTCGGCCCGCCGATGCGCGACGACCGGGGCATGTCGCCGGTGCCGCAGCCGCCGATGCCGCCCCGGCAGATGCCCGCCCAGCCCGGCCCGCCCGCCGACCGTTACGGCAACCGCTACGACGAGCCGACCGGCGCGTTCGCCGGTGGCTACGACGGCCCGCGCGGTGGCTACGACGGCCCCCGCGGCCCGGGTGGCCCCGGCCCGATGGGCCCGGGCGCGCCGATGGGGCACGGCGGCCCGCCCTCGCGCGGCCTGCCGCCCGGCCCTGGTGGCTACGGCCCGCCGGACAGCGGTCCCGGTGGGTACGGCCCGCCGGACAACGGTCCCGGTGGGTACGGCCCGCCGGACAGCGGCCCTGGCGGCTACGGTCCGCCGGACAGCGGCCCCGGCGGGTACGGCCAGGAGGAGCGCTTCGACGGGTTCGAGGCCGGCCGGCGTGCCCGTGCCGACATGACCGCCGAGATCCGCATGCCCGAGCGTGAGCTGCGCGGTCGTGGCCCCGGTGGCCCGCCGGCGCTGCCGCAGCAGGGTTACGGCGCACCGGAGCCCGGCTACGGCCCGCCGGACCCGGGTTACGGGCCGCCGGACCAGGGCTACGGCCCGGGCCCCTCGATGACCGGCCCGCCGCTCGTGAGCCCGCCGGTCGCCGGTCCGCCGATGGTGGGGCCGCCGATGGCCGGCCCGCCCGGCAGCGACCTGCACCGGGTCGACCAGATCCGGCGCAGCTTCCAGGTCCGGCGGTTCGGCAGCGGGTACGACCCGGACCAGGTCGACCGGTTCTTCGAGACGCTGCTCGGCGGCATGCAGGGGCGCAACCCGATGCCGGTGAACCCCAAGGAACTCGACACGCTGCGCTTCGGGCTGGTGCCCGGTGGCTACTTCGAGGCCGAGGTCGACGCCGCGCTCAAGGACGTGCAGGACATCCTGCTCGGCCGCTGACCCCGCCTCCCGAGACGACGAAGGGCCCGCCCCCCGGTGAGGGGGCGGGCCCTTCGCGCACTACCGTGGGCGCCGCGCGTCAGGACCGCAGGCCGTTGCGGCGCAGCACGGCGTCGCCGATGACGATGGCGATCAGCAGTCCGGCGATCCCGAACAGCCAGATGTGCTCCACCCGGCCCTCCTCGATCCCGCAGAGCGCCATCAGTACCAAAGCCACCGCCGACAGCACCGCACCGATCCGTCCGGACTTGCGGTGTCCGGGCTTGTGCTGATCTGGCGCGGTTACCGGCTCGTCTCCTGCCACTGTCGGTCCTTCCCTCGCGATCGGATCTCCGATCAGTCTGGCACGGCCCGAACCGGGCCCGGCGCAGGGTCCGACCTCCTGTGCCGGGGATGACCCGGGCGGGCGACAGCGGGCGGGCGGCGCAGCCCGGGTCGTTGGTCCCGTACCGGTGGGGGCGGTTGGCCACTACCGGCGTCGCGGGACGGCGAGCACACTGCCTCCGGTAGCGTCTTGACGTACACCTTGATGCCTTTTTGAGGAGGACTGCGGTGCGAGTGACCGGTACGGGGCATGCCAGCATGCGGATCGACACGGCCGCGGGCAGCATCCTGTGCGACCCGTGGGTCAACCCCGCCTACTTCGCCTCGTGGTTCCCCTTCCCGGACAACTCCCTGCTCGACTGGGCGACCCTCGGCCAGGTCGACTACCTGTACGTGTCGCACCTGCACCGGGACCACTTCGACGCGAAGCACCTGCGTGACTTCGTGTCGAAGGACGCCACCGTTCTGCCCGAGTTCCCCACCTCGGAGATGGAGGACGAGTTCCGGGAGCTGGGCTTCACCAAGTTCCTCAAGGCCCCGAACGAGCAGGTCGTGGAGCTGCCCGGCGGCCTGAAGATCATGATCCAGGCGCTGACCAGCCCGACCGACGGCCCGATCGGCGACTCCTCGCTCTGGGTCGAGTACGACGGCGTCCGGCTGCTCAACCAGAACGACGCCCGCCCGACCGACCTCAGCGTGTTCGCCGAGCTGGGCCACGTGCACGCGCACATGCTCCAGTTCTCCGGCGCGATCTGGTACCCGATGGTCTACGAGCTGCCGCAGGCGGCGAAGACCGCGTTCGGCAAGCAGAAGCGGGACCGGCAGTTCGACCGCACCTGGCGCTACATCGACGACCTGAAGGCCGACCACGTCTTCCCGATCGCCGGCCCGCCGTGCTTCCTCGACGACGAGCTGTGGCAGTTCAACGACATCTTCGGCGACGAGGGCAACATCTTCCCCGACCAGTCGGTGTTCCTCGCCGAGTACGCCAAGGTCGGCGGCACCAACGGCATCGTGTTGCTGCCGGGCAGCGTCTCGGAGATCACCACCGAGGGCGCGACCACCACCCACCCGGTGCCGGTGGAGGAGTTCTTCGCGAACAAGGTCGCCCACCTGGAGGAGATGCGGGAGCGCAAGCGCGGCGTCATCGAGGCCGAGAAGGCGTCCTGGCGGCACCCCGAGGTCGACGTGCTCGGCGAGATGAAGCGCCGGATCGAGCCGCTGCTCGACGAGTCGATCTACCTGGCCAAGGGCGTCGGCGGGCCGGTCCGCTTCGACCTGGTCGGCTACGACGGCGAGAGCGTCGAATCCATCGTCGTGGACTTCCCGGGCAAGGAGGTCCGGCCGTACGCGGACGAGAAGGTCCGCTACCGGTTCCGTACCGAGCGGGCGCTGATCGAGCACCTGCTGCACATCGGCGAGGTGGACTGGGTCAACTCCCTCTTCCTGTCCTGCCGTTTCTCCGCGGCCCGCATCGGCCAGTACAACGAGTTCGTCTACGCCTTCTTCAAGTGCCTGTCCGAGGAGCGCCTCCAGTACGCCGAGGGCTGGTACGACGAGCACGAGCGGGCGGTCGACGCCGAGGACATCACGCTCGACGGCTGGGTGGTGCAGCGGCGCTGCCCGCACCTGAAGGCGGACCTGAGCCGGTTCGGCATCGTCGACGGCGACCAGCTCACCTGCCAGCTGCACGGCTGGAAGTTCGACCTGGCCAGCGGGCGCTGCCTGACCAGCGTCGGGCACAAGATCCGCGCGCACCGCGCCGACGCGGAGACCCCGGCGCCGGCCGGGGAAGCGGCCATCTGACGAGTTCCGCCCCGTCCGCCGTCCCCGGCACGCGACCATCTGTCGTGAGGGGGCGGCGTGACGGGTGCGGACAGGGAACCGGCGTACCGGTTCGGGCGCGGCAACGAGATGGCGCGCGACGCCTCCCGGGTGGAGGCGTTCAGCGACGCGGTGATCGCCATCGTGCTCACCCTGATGGCCGTCGAGCTGCTGTCGTTCGACCCGGACACGCCGCAGGACGACGGGCTGCCGGCCGCCCTGCTGCACGAGTGGCGCGCCTACCTGGCGTACGTGATCACGTTCGCCATCGTCGGCCAGGTCTGGCTGACCCACCACAACATGTGGCGTTACGTCCGCCGGGTCGACCAGATGCTGCTGGTGCTGAACCTGCTGCTGCTGATGTTCGTGGCGGCGATCCCGTTCACCGCGGACCTGCTCGCGGACAACCTGCGCGGCACCGTCGGCGACCAGCGGCTGACCGCCGCGCTGTACGCGGGCGTGGTGCTCGGTGAGGCGCTGTTCTTCAACCTGAGCTGGTGGTGGGCGCGCCGCCGCGGGCTGCTGCAACCGGGCCTGGACCCGAGGCTGGCGCGGGCGGTGGCCCGCCGGTTCCGCCTCGGTCCGCTGCTCTACCTGGTGGCGTTCGCGATCGTGTTCGTCGACCCGGTGCTGAGCCTGCTGGCGTACCTGCTGCTGGTCGGCGTCTACCTGGTGCGCGGGCCGGGCGACCTCCCGCCCGCCGGCCAGGAGGCGCCCGAGACGCCGTGAGTGGTTGTTGAGGCGGTTGTTAAGAAGGGGCCCTTCCTCTACCGGAGGCGTTAATAAGGGGCCCTTCCTTACATCTCGGCGAGGATGCGGCGGGCCGCGTTGTGCCCGGCCGCGCCGATCACGCTGCCCGCCGGGTGGCAGCCGGCGCTGCCCGCGTACACGCCGTCCACCCCCGTGGCGTACGGCATCCGGTCGGTGAACGACACCGTGTTGTCGACGTGGTGGATGTGCCCGCCGGTGATGCCGAAGTGCGCCTCGATGCCGGGCGGCGGCAGCGGCACCGCGTCCGCGACCAGGTCACCGGCGCCCGGGGCGTACCGCTCGCAGATCGCGATCAGCCGCTCCACGTAGCCGGGCAGCGCCGCCTCCCAGGTGGTGCCGGCCAGCTCGTAGGGGACCGACTGCACGAACAACGCCGACGAGTGGTGCCCCGCGTCGTCGGACAGCGACGGGTCGACTGTGGTGTGCAGGTACCACTCGATCGTCGGCTCCTCCGGCAGCCGCCCGGCCCGCACGTCCGCCCACATGCCGCGCAGCGCCGCCATCGGCGACTCGCCGCCGTCGCCGACGAGTGAGGCCGAGCCGGGCAGCAGGTGGATGGTCGACCCGAACGGGCTCGGCGCGTCGTCCGGCAGGCAGGAGAAGCGCGGCAGCCCGGTCAGCGCCAGGTTGAGCTTGAGCGTGGTGCCGGTGCGGCGGACCGCCGCCATCCGCGCGTCGAGTTCCGCCGGGAGCGCGCCGTCGGGCAGCAGCTCCATCAGCCGGTACGGGTCACAGGCGCCGAGCACCACGGAGGCGTCCACCTCCCGCCCGTCGGCGAGCGTCACCCCGGCGGCGGCACCGGAGGCCAGCCGGATCGCTGTGACCGGCGCGTCGGCCACGATCCGCGCCCCGGCGCGCACGGCGGCCTCGGCGAACGTGCGGGACACCGTGCCCATGCCTCCCCGGGTGATCATCCAGGTGCCGTCCGCGCCCGGCAGCCGGCACATGTTGTGCACCAGGAAGTTGTGACCCGTTCCGGGATCGTCCGGGCCGGCGTTGAGCCCGGACAGGCCGTCGGTGACGGCGTACATGCTGACCAGCAGCTCGGAGCGGAAGTCGAAGCGGGCCAGGTGGTCGGCCACCGAGCCGCGCACCAGGTCGACGAAGACCTGCTGCAGCGCGGGCCGCACGTAGCGTTCGGCGGTCTCCTCGACCGGCAGCGGCTCGGCCAGCCACGCCGGGGCGAGATCCTCCCGCAGCTGGGCCAGCTCGGCGTGCAGCGCGTCGTCGGCGGCGACGTCGGCGGGGGAGAACATCTCCGCGAGCTGCCGCCGGCTCGCCGCCACGTCGCTGCCGGCCAGCAGGTACGGCGAGCCGAGCCGGCCCGGCGTGGGCAGGAAGTAGTGCGGGTCGCGGCGCAGCACCGGGATGGTCACGTCGAGCGTGGCCAGCAGCTCCGGCGGCATCAGCCCGAGCAGGTACGACCCGGTGGAGTGACGCAGCCCCGGCACCTTCGGGAACGGGTTCTCGGTGCGGGTCGCCCCGCCGATCACCGCTGACGCCTCCAGCACCAGCACGTCCAGGCCGGCGCGGGCCAGCAGGATCGCCGAGACCAGGCCGTTGTGTCCGGCGCCGACCACCACGACGTCGGCGCGGGACGGCAGCTCACTGGCGTCGCTCATAAAGTGCGGGCTGGGCATGCGCTCACGGCCCTCGCTTCGCTCGGTGCGTTCGCTCATGCCGCGGAGCGTAGCGGCGGCCCGTCCCGGACGGGAGGGTTCGCGGCGGGGCGCTACCGTTCCGGGCATGTCCCCGGCTGTTCAGATCGCGCTCGCGGTGGCGCTCGTCGTGGTGGTGCTCCTGCTCCTGCTCGTGCTGCGGCGCGACCGTCCCCGGGACCTGGTCGCCCCTGATCGCCCGGCCGGCGACGGGCAGGCCGAGGTGCTCCGGCTGGCCCGCGCGGGGCGTACGGTCGAGGCGGTCAAGGTGCTGCGCGAGCAGACCGGGCTGTCGCTGCTGGACGCGAAACGGGCGGTGGACGCGCTGGCGGGCGGCGGATCCTGGCCGCCCGGCCCTCCGGCGCCCGGAAAGGGCGTCGACGAGGCGGTGCGGGCCGAGGCCGCGCGGCTGCTGTACCGGGGCAGGAAGATCCAGGCGATCAAGGTGGTACGGGAGCACACGCACATGTCGCTCGCCGACGCGAAGCGGTACGTCGAGGGCCTCTGACGGCCGGACGGCAGTCACCGGGCGTTCACCCTATAGTGGCAGTTGTCGATGCATTTCCGTCCTACCGTCGACGGGACACCCACCGCCTCCGGGAGGTAATCCCCGATGGATCGTCGTACCGTCCTGCGCGCCACAGCCGCCGGTGGCGCCGCCGCTCTCGCCGGTGGTCTCTGGGCCGCCGCTGCCGCCCCGGCCCAGCCCGCCCAGCCCGGCCCCGGCCCGTACGGCGACCTCCTGGCCGCCGACGCCAACGGCCTCCAGTTGCCGGCCGGCTTCACCGGCCGGGTGATCGCGCGTTCCGGGCAGCGCGTCGCCGGCACCTCGTACACCTGGCACCCGGCACCCGACGGCGGCGCCTGCTTCCCGTCCGGCGACGGCTGGATCTACGTCTCCAACTCGGAGGTGCCGCTCGTCGGTGGCGCCTCGGCGGTGCGGTTCGCCGCCGACGGCGCGATCACCGCCGCGTACCGGATCCTCGGTGGCACGAACGTCAACTGCGCCGGGGGCCCGACCCCGTGGGGGACGTGGCTGTCCTGCGAGGAGGTGCCGCTGGGCCGCGTCTTCGAGACCTGGCCGGAGGGCGGCCGGGCCGGTGAGGAGCGGACCCGGATGGGCCGCTTCAAGCACGAGGCGGCGGCCTGCGACCCGCAGCGGCGGGTGGTCTACCTGACCGAGGACGAGGGGGACGGCTGCTTCTACCGGTTCGTCCCGGACACCTGGGGCGACCTGCGCACCGGCCGGGTGCAGGTGCTCTGCGCCCCGGACGGCCAGGTGACCGGGCCGGTGACCTGGCGGGACCTGCCGGACCGCGACGGGTTCCCGGTGCCCACCCGCTACCAGGTGGGCGCGGCGCAGACGTTCGACGGCGGCGAGGGCTGCTGGTACGCCGACGACACCTGCTGGTTCACCACCAAGGGCGACAACCGGGTGTGGGCGTACGACGCGGTGAACCAGCGGCTCGACCTCGCGTACGACGACTCGCTGGTGCCGGCCGGTGCCGCGCCGCTGACCGGCGTCGACAACATCACCGGCACCGCGGGAGGCGACCTCTACGTGGCCGAGGACGGCGGCAACATGGAGATCAACGTGATCACGCCGGCCGGTGTGGTGACCCCGTTCCTGCGGCTGCTCGGGCAGTCCGGGTCGGAGCTGACCGGGCCGGCATTCTCGCCGGACGGCAGCCGCCTCTACTTCTCCTCGCAGCGCGGCACCAGCGGCGCCCGGGCCGGGACCGGCGGCATCACGTACGAGGTGCGCGGCCCGTTCCGGCGCTGACCCGCAGCCGTCAGGCGCCGGCCGCCACCCGGGCGGCCCGCCACCGGCTCGCCGCCAGCGTCGCGGAGTAGCCGGACAACACGATCACGTGGAACAGGTACAGCCAGAGCAGCACCGCCACGCCGCCGCCGATCTCATCGAACCCGCCGAACGGCACGCCCAGGTCCAGCGGCAGCGAGCAGAACAGCACGAAGCCGTGCACGAAGCCGGACAGGTTCGCCGCCGTGAACGAGCCCAGGGCGACGGTGGCGAGCCAGTCCGGCGAGGCCGGGCCGACCACCCGGAACACCCAGATCAGCACCGGCGTGAGCACCAGCCACACCGCGAAAAACGACAGCACCACGCCGAGCGCGCCGACCCAGCCGCCCTGGCGTACCAGCCGGGTGGTCAGCGGCAGCCCGAGCAGGATCGACAGCAGCAGCGCCGGGGCCGGCGCCAGCAGCGGGAGCAGCAGCAGGCGGCCCCGCCAGCCGACGAGTGCACCGGACTCGGCGCGCGGCTCGGCCACCGAGACGAACGCGCGGCGCAGCCCTTCGCCGTAGAGCGAAGCAGGCAGCAGCGAGGCCAGCGCCAGCAGCGGGGTCAGCCCCAGACCGGCCTCGACGAGCGCGGCCGCCGCCCGGTGCGCGCCGATCTCGGTGGGCAGCGTGTCGATCGCGTACCCGGTCAGCCGCCGTACCCGGTCCGCCCCGGCGAGCAGCCCGGTCAGCCAGATCGCCAGCAGCGCCACCGGCACCACGGCGATCGCGCCGTAGAAGGTGATCGCGGCGGCGTGCAGCGACAGGTCGCGACCGCGGACCGGCCGGAACGCCGCCGCCGTGATCCGCTTGGTCCGTGCCCACCCGTCGCCCATCGCCCTCTCGTTCCCCGTACGCCCCCGCGCCACGCATTACGATCCGGCGGCATGACGATCGCCACGACCGACCGGCTGGTGCTCCGGGACTGGACCGAGTCGCCGGACGACCTGGCCCGGATCTACGACATCTACTCCCGGGACGAGGTGATGCGCTGGCTGGGCGGCGGCAAGGGGCGGATGACCGACCCGTCCGAGGCGCGCGAGCGGGTCCGGATGTGGCATGAACGCTGGACGCCGTACGGCGGCCGGTGGGGCCTGTGGGCGATCGAGCCGCGCGACGGCGGGCCGGTGGCGGGGAGCATCCTGCTCAAACCGCTACCGGGACGCGACGGCGTCACTCTCACCGACGACATCGAGGTCGGCTGGCACCTGCACCCCGACGCCCAGGGCCGCGGCTACGCCACCGAGGCGGCCCGCGCGGTGCTGGAGCGCGAGTTCGCCACCGGCACCCCGAGGGTGTACGCGGTGGTGATGGCCGGGAACGACCCGTCGATGGCGGTGGCCCGGCGCCTCGGCATGACGCACGCGGGTGTGCGCACCGACTGGTACGGCGGCGTCGAACTGGAGACCTTCGCCCTGGAGCGCCCCGCCTGATCGTTCGGCGGAACTGCTCCCGCCCCGTCGATCATGAGGTTGGCGGCGACGAATCGGACCGCCGACGCCGCCAACCTCATGATCAACGGGAGTGGCGGTGGGGATGGACAACGTGTGCGAGCAGGGCGGATCGGGGCAGCGCCGCTAGGTGAGGGGTAGCACGATTACCCGCTGAGGGGGTGAGCCCGATGGCCCAGGCCGCATTCGCGCCCGAGCCGGCACCGCAGCCCGCCGAGCCGTCGTTCGACGTGCTCCGCTGGTACGACGAGCCCTGGACCGCGCAGCTCGCTCTCGATCTCCTACCGGAGACCAACGGCCCGAAGGTCGAGTTCAGCGTCGACCCGGCCGACCTGCTCGACGAGGAGGCGCCGCAGGCGTGATCGACACCGGTTCGCCGAAGTGGTGGCATCGCGGCGACCCTGATGCCGCCACCTCGGCGAAGTGGAGTCGATCATGCCGCCGGGCACTCCGGGACGAACCGGGGTGAGGCGCTGGGGAACAATGGTCCGGTGACCACTCCCCGAGATCTCGTGCTGCTCGGCTCGACCGGCTCGATCGGCACCCAGGCCATCGACATCGTCAAGCGCAACCCGGACCGCTTCCGGGTGGTGGCCCTCGGCGCGGGTGGCGGCAACGTGGAGTTGCTCGCCGCGCAGGCGCTGGAGCTGGGCGTGGAGGCGGTCGGTGTGGCCCGCGCGCCCGCCGCGCAGGATCTTCAGCTCGCGTTCTACGCCGAGGCGAGCCGGCGTGGCTGGGCCACCGGCGACTTCAAGCTGCCCAAGATCGTGGCCGGGCCGGACGCGATGACCGAGCTGGCGCAGTGGCCGTGCGACGTGGTGCTCAACGGCGTGGTCGGCTCGCTGGGCCTGCCGCCGACGCTGGCCGCGCTGCACGCCGGTCGTACCCTCGCGCTCGCCAACAAGGAGTCCCTGGTGGCCGGCGGCCCGCTGGTCAAGGCCGCGGTGACGCACCCGGGGCAGATCGTTCCGGTGGACTCCGAACACTCGGCGCTGGCGCAGTGCCTGCGCGGCGGCGCCCGGGGCGAGGTGCGGCGGCTGGTGGTCACCGCCAGCGGCGGCCCGTTCCGGGGGCGGCGGCGTGACGAGCTGACCGCCGTCACGCCGGAGCAGGCGCTGGCACACCCGACCTGGAACATGGGCCCGGTCGTCACGATCAACTCCGCCACGATGGTCAACAAGGCGCTGGAGGTGATCGAGGCGCACGAGCTGTTCGACGTGCCGTACGCCGACATCGAGGTGATGGTCCACCCGCAGTCGGTGATCCACTCGATGGTCGAGTTCACCGACGGGTCCACGCTCGCCCAGGCCAGCCCGCCGGACATGCGACTGCCCATCGCGCTGGGTATCGGCTGGCCGGACCGCGTACCCGGCGCCGCCGCGGCTGTCGACTGGACCACCGCCCACACGTGGGAGTTCTTCCCGCTCGACGACGAGGCGTTCCCGGCTGTCGCGCTGGCCAAGGCGGCGGGGGAGGCCGGGCGCTGCCGCCCGGCGATCTACAACGCGGCGAACGAGGAGTGCGTGGCCGCGTTCGTCGCGGGCCGGCTGCCGTTCCTCGGCATCGTCGACACCCTCCAGCGGGTGCTGGAGGACGCTCCCGATTTCGACGAACCAGGTACCGTCGAGGACGTGCTCGCCGCCGAGTCGTGGGCACGGGCGCACGCCCAGGAGATCATCGTCGGGTCGGTGGAAGGAGCTCGATGAGCTATCTGCTCGGGGTGGTGCTGTTCGCCCTGGCGATCCTCATCTCGGTGAGCCTGCACGAGGCGGGGCACATGCTCACCGCCAAGGCGTTCGGGATGAAGGTCACCCGCTACTTCGTCGGCTTCGGCCCGACGCTCTGGTCGTTCAAGCGGGGCGAGACCGAGTACGGCATCAAGGGCATCCCGCTCGGCGGCTTCTGCAAGATCGTCGGCATGACACCGCAGGACGACGACGTCGAGCCGGGGGACGAGAAGCGCGCCATGTGGCGCTACCCGGTGTGGAAGCGGACGATCGTGATGTCCGCGGGCTCGATCACCCACTTCGCCCTGGCCCTGATCGCGCTCTGGATCATCGCGGTGTCGGTGGGGCTGCCGAACCCGAAGTTCCCCAGCACCGAGGCCGGCTTCCGGGCCGAGCCGGCGGTGATCGCCATCGCGCCGTGCGTGGTGGTGGAGAACGCGGCCCGCGCCTGCGAGTCCGGCGACCCGGCCAGCCCGGCCGAGAAGGCCCAGCTCAAGGACGGCGACCGGATCACCGCGGTGAACGGCAAGCCGGTCTCCACCTGGGGCGACATGCTCGACGTGGTCCGGGCCACCCCGCCCGGCACGGCCACCGTCGCCTACGTGCGTGACGGCAAGCCGGCCGAGGCGCGGGTCGACCTGGCCTCGGTGCAGCGTCCGCCGCTGGGCGACCCGAAGGGCGCCGCCTCGGCAGTCTCCGCGCTCGGCGTGGCGCTCTCGCCCAGCACCCCGACCCGGGTCGAGTACGGCCCGGTCGCCGCGTTCGGCGCCACCGCCGACTTCACCGGCACCATGGCCGTGCAGACCGCGCACGCCATGCAGCGCATCCCGCAGAAGGTGCCCGCGTTGTGGAACGCGATCACCGGCGGCGAGCGCGACGTGGACACCCCGATCAGCGTGGTCGGCGCCAGCCGGCTCGGCGGCGAGGCCGTGGAGAACAACGCCTGGCTGGTGTTCTTCATGCTGTTCGTGTCGCTGAACTTCTTCATCGGCGTGTTCAACCTGCTGCCGCTGCTCCCGCTGGACGGCGGCCACATCGCCATCGCCTGGTTCGAACGGGCGCGGTCCTGGCTCTACGCACGCATCGGCCGCGCCGATCCGGGCCGCGTCGACTACCTCAAACTCATGCCGTTCACGTACGCGGTGATCCTGATCGGCGGCGCGTTCACGCTGCTCACAGTCACCGCCGATGTCATCAACCCCATCACGCTCTTCTCAAGGTGAGTGCCTGAAGTGACCGCTGTCAGTCTCGGTATGCCCCCCGTACCGCCGCCGCCGCTGGCCCCGCGCCGGGCCAGCCGCCAGATCATGGTCGGTTCGGTGCCGGTCGGTGGTGGCGCGCCGGTCTCGGTGCAGTCCATGACCACCACCCTCACCGCCGACGTCAACGCCACGCTCCAGCAGATCGCCGAGCTGACCGCGTCCGGCTGCCAGATCGTCCGGGTCGCCGTGCCGTCGCAGGACGACGTGGAGGCGCTGCCCGCGATCGCCAAGAAGTCGCAGATCCCGGTGATCGCCGACATCCACTTCCAGCCGAAGTACGTCTTCGCGGCGATCGACGCAGGCTGCGCCGCGGTCCGGGTGAACCCGGGCAACATCCGGCAGTTCGACGACAAGGTCAAGGAGATCGCGCGGGCCGCCGGCGACGCGGGCGTGCCGATCCGGATCGGCGTCAACGCCGGCTCGCTGGACAAGCGCCTGCTGGCCAAGTACGGCAAGGCCACCGCCGAGGCGCTGGTGGAGTCGGCGCTGTGGGAGTGCTCGCTGTTCGAGGAGCACGGCTTCCGGGACATCAAGATCTCGGTGAAGCACAACGATCCGGTGGTGATGATCCGCGCCTACCGGCTGCTGGCCGAGAAGTGCGACTACCCGCTGCACCTCGGTGTCACCGAGGCCGGCCCGGCGTTCCAGGGCACGATCAAGTCGGCGGTGGCGTTCGGCGCGCTGCTGGCCGAGGGGATCGGCGACACCATCCGGGTCTCGCTGTCCGCCCCGCCGGTCGAGGAGATCAAGGTCGGCAACGCGATCCTGGAGTCGCTGGGCCTGCGCGAGCGCGGCCTGGAGATCGTCTCCTGCCCGTCCTGCGGGCGGGCGCAGGTCGATGTCTACAAGCTGGCCGAGGAGGTCACCGCCGGGCTGGAGGGCCTGCCGGTGCCGCTGCGCGTCGCGGTCATGGGCTGCGTGGTGAACGGTCCGGGCGAGGCCCGCGAGGCCGACCTCGGTGTGGCCTCGGGCAACGGCAAGGGCCAGATCTTCGTCAAGGGCAAGGTCGTCAAGACCGTGCCCGAGGCGCAGATCGTGGAGACGCTGATCGAGGAGGCGCTGCGGATCGCCGACGAGATGGGCGCCGAGATCCCCGAGGAGCTGCGTGACCTGGTGCCGGGCGGCGCCACAGTCACAGTGCACTGATCTGCTTTTCGCGTCGCCGTGCGGCCGTCCCCGACAGGGGGCGGCCGCACGCGCCGTCTCAGGGCCGGGGCACGGCGGCGAAGGGGGAGAGGGTGAACCAGCCGGGCGCGGCGCGCCGCAACGCCTCCGGCCCGGTCACCTCCACCGCGCCGCCGCGCAGCGCCGCGGCCCACTCCAGGTCGCCCATCCAGACCTGGACCAGGGCGCGCAGGTCCGCCGTGACGGTCACCGTCACGTCGTGCCCGGGGTCGCTGTCGCAGACGTCGGCCTCGCCCGCGGCGATCACCATCCACCAGTCGCGCTGCGTCGTGGGCACGTCCCGGAAGCGGAACCGCACGACGGTACGCCCCGGCGGAACAGCGTCGTGGTCGACGTGGCGGTGCATGTCCCACAGCAGCAGCTTCGGGTCCAGGTCGGCGTCGCCCAGCTCGCCGATCCAGCGCACGCCCCAGGCGCCGAGCGCCTCCACCACGGGCCGCAGTTCGCGTCCGGCGGCGGTCGGGACGTAGCGCACGTCGGCGCCGTCGACCCGCCGCTCCACCACACCGGCGCGGACGAGCTGGTGCAGCCGGCGGGACAGCAGCGTGGGCGACATCCGGGGCAGGCCCCGGCGCAGCTCGTTGAATCGTTCCGAGCCGCTGACCAGCTCCCGGACCACGAGCAGCGTCCACCGCTCGTCGAGCAGTTCCATGGCTTTCGCCACGGGGCAGAACTGGTGGTAGGAGGCCCCCATGGCGGGCACGCTACGCCCGGCCCGCCACCCCGGCCAGCCGCCTGTCGGGAGCGGTACAGATCTCGTACTGGGGGCCGGGTCGTCCGCTGCCTAGCGTCCTGTGCAGGGACGACAGGTGAGGAGCGACCGATGATCGAGGAACGGGAACAGGACGCCGCGGTGAAGGCCCGGCACCGCGCGATGTGGGCGATGGGGGACTACGCCGCCGTGGCCGCGCAGGTGATCCCGGAGCTGGGGGCGACGCTGGTCCGGGCCGCCGGGGTGGCGCCGGGCATGCGGGTGCTGGACGTGGCGGCCGGGACCGGCAACGCGGCTCTGCCCGCGGCCAGGGCCGGTGCGGAGGTGGTGGCCGGCGACCTCACCCCGGAGTTGCTGGCGATCGGGCGGGCGGAGGCCGAGCGGGAGGGCTTGACGCTGACCTGGGAGGAGGCGGACGCGGAGGCGCTGCCGTACGCGGACGCCGCTTTCGACGCGGTGCTGTCGTGTGTGGGCGTGATGTTCGCGCCCCGGCACCGGGCCGCAGCCGACGAGGTGCTGCGGGTGTGCCGGCCGGGCGGGACGATCGGCCTGGTCAACTGGACCCCGGAGGGCTTTGTGGGCCAATTGTTCGCGGCCATGCGGCCGTACGCGCCGCCACCGCCGCCGGGCGCGCAGCCGCCCCCGCTCTGGGGCGACGAGGAGCACGTCCGGGAGTTGTTCGGCGACCGGGTCGACGCGCTCACGTCGGCGCGTGACGCCGTGGTGGTGGACCGGTTCGCCACGCCGGGGGAGTTCCGGGACTTCTTCGCGACCCGCTACGGGCCCACTGTGGCGGTCTACCTGGCGAACGCCGGCGACCCGGAGCGTACGGCCGGGCTCGACCGCGCGCTGACCGACCTGGCCGCCCGGCACCTGGACGGTGGCGTGATGCGCTGGGAGTACCTGCTCGTCACCGCGCGCCGCGCCTGACGGCACGCCGGTCGTCGTCCGGCCGGCGTGCCGTTCCGGCGGCGGTGCTCACTCGGACTCGGCGAGGATGGCGTAGAGCTTGCGCCGGGTCTCGTCGAGCACCTGGGCGGCACGGGCGCGCTGGTCGTCGGTGCCGGTGGTCATGACCTGCCGCAGCGCCTGCATGGCCTGCGCGCCGGCGTCGCGGATGTCGTGCCAGCTGTTGACGGTCTGCTCGGCGAACTCCGCCCAGGGCGGGGCCTGCGCCGCGCCGGCCGCCTCGGCCTGGCCCGCCTCGGTCAGCGCGAACCGCTTGCGCCCGCCCTCGGAGTCGGGGGCGGTCGCGATGAGCCCCTCGTCCTCCAGCAGTTGCAGCGTCGGGTAGATCGAGCCGGGGCTGGGCCGCCAGGCCCCGCCGGTGCGGGAGTCGATCTCCTGGATCATCTCGTAGCCGTGCATCGGCCGTTCGGTGAGCAGGGCCAGCACGGCCCCGCGCACGTTCGGCCGCCGGCCGCGTCCGCGCCCGCCCCGGCCCCGCCCGTGGCCGTGGGGTCCGGGGGAGAAGGGCGGCGGACCCGGGGGTACGGGCGGGAAGCCGAAGCCGCCACGGCGGCGCATCTCGTCGTGCATGGCGTGCATGCGTCGATGGAAACCCATCAAAGCTCTCCTTCTGTCGTCGTATCACTGATGCATCAACGATATATCGGCAATGCATCGCCGACAAGACGTCACGTAAACCGGGCTGCAAACCGTACGTACGTACTGTTAGGGTGCCGGTGTGCGCCTGCTTCCCGAACCGGGCCCGTCCCGGACCCTCGCCCTCTCCACGCTCGTCAACACCGTCGGGCGGGGCACCTGGCTCACCGCCAGCGCGCTGTTCCTCACCCGGTCGGTCGGGCTCTCGGTGACCCAGGTCGGTGTGGCGCTCACGCTCACCGCGCTGGTCAGCCTGGTGGCGAGCACGCCGATGGGCTACCTCGCCGACCGCCTCGGCCCGCGCGGGCTCCAGATGGCCGCGTTGCTCGCCTCGGCCGGGTGCACGGCCGCGCTGGTCTCCGTGCGCTCGTTCACCGGCTTCCTGGTCGTCGGCGTGCTGATGGCGGTCGCCGACGCGGGCACCCGGGGCGCCCGCGGTGCGCTGATCGCCGGCGCCGTCCCACCCGACCAGCGGGTCCGTACCCGCGCCTACCTGCGCGCTGTCACCAACGTCGGGATCTCGGTGGGCACGGTGCTGGCCGGGTTCGCGCTCGCCGCCGACACCCGCGGCGCGTACGTCACGCTGATCCTGCTCGACGCCGCCACGTACGTGCTGGCGGCGGCGGTGCTGCTGCGGCTCCCGCCGGTGCCGCCGATGCCCGCCCCGGCGCACGGGCCGCGGCTGATCGCGCTGCGGGACCGCCCGTTCCTCGCCTTCACCGTCCTGGACGGGCTCATGTCCATGCACTTCTCGCTGATCAACATCGCGCTGCCGCTGTGGATCGCCGGGCACACCACAGCGCCGAACTGGCTGATCTCCGTCTGCCTGCTCGTCAACACCGTGGTGGTGATCCTGTTCCAGGTCCGCGCCTCGCAGGGCACCGAGGACCTGACCGGCGCGGGCCGGGCCGCCCGCCGGGCCGGTGTCCTGCTCGCTGTCGCCTGCGCGCTGTTCGCCGCAGGGGGCGGCGTGCCGGTGGCGGTGGCGGTGCCGTTGCTGCTGGCCGGAGCGCTGGTGCACGTCGTGGGGGAGCTGTGGCACGCGGCGGCCGGCTGGGGCATCTCCTTCGGCCTGGCCCCGGCGCACGCGCACGGGCAGTACCAGGGCGCGTACGGGATGGGCATGCAACTCGGCTCGATGGTCGCCCCGGTGGTCGTGACCACGCTCGCGATCGGCTGGGGCGTGCCCGGCTGGCTGGTGCTCGGCGTGGTGTTCCTGCTGCTCGGCGCGATGGTGCCGCCTGTGGTGCGATGGGCCGCCCGGACCCGGCCGGCCGCACCCGAACCGGTGCCGGCGCCGGCCGGCTGAGCGCCGTGCGGCAGGTGCCCGGTCGGCCCGCGCACGCCGGGGTGGATCTGGCAGGCTGGTAGCCGTGCTCACCATGCCGGTACGCCAACTGGGGGAGTCGGAGCGCCGCGCGGTCGAGCGGCTGCTCGACCTCGACCCGTACGCCGGTGCGCAGGTCGCCGAGCGGGTGGCGGCGCGCGGGCTGGCCTGGTGGCGGGCCGAGGCGCGGATCCTCGGGTACGGCTCCCGCCGGCACCTGGAGTCGATCTGCTGGCTGGGCGGCAACCTGACCCCGGTGCTCGCGTCCGAGTCGGCGGTGACCGCGTTCGCCGACCAGTTGAGCGCCGAGGAGCGGCTCTGTTCCTCGATCGTCGGCCGCGCCGACGCGGTGCTCGGGCTCTGGGACCGCCTCTCCGCGCACTGGGGGCCGGCTCGGGACGTACGCCCGAACCAGCCGCTGCTGGCGACGGACGCGCTGCCCGCCGTGGCGCCCGACCCGCACGTGCGGCGGGTGCGCGGCAGCGAGGTCGACCTGCTGTTCCCGGCGGCGGTGGCGATGTACACCGAGGAGGTCGGGGTGTCGCCGCTGGCCGAGGACGGCGGGCGCGGCTACCGGCGGCGGGTGACCGAGCTGGTGCGCGCCGGCCGCGCCTACGCCCGTTTCGTCGACGGGCGGGTGGTCTTCAAGGCGGAGCTGGCAGTGGTGACCCGCCGGACCGCGCAGGTGCAGGGCGTCTGGGTGGCGCCTGAGTGGCGCGGCCGGGGCATCGCCGCCGCCGCGATGGCGGCAGTGGTCCGCGACGCGCTGGAACGGGTCGCGCCCACAGTGAGCCTGTACGTCAACGACTTCAACCTGCCCGCCCGCCGGGTCTACGAGCGCTGCGGCTTCCGCCCGGTCGGCACGCTCGCCACAGTGCTGTTCTGAGGATCACTCCCGCCAGACGTCCCGAACCGGACACCCGGCGCTATGCTGGGCGTGTTTTTATACTGACTAGTCAGTTCGGAATTCGGGGTCCTGATGAACATCGTCGAGGCCGTCGGCCTGGGTCTGCGCACCCGCCGGGGCTGGGTCTACCGGGACGTCGACCTTACCGCCGCGAGCGGTGAGCTGCACGCCGTCACCGGCCCGCCCGGCAGCGGGCGCACCTCGCTGCTGCTCGCGCTGGCCGGGCGCTTCCCGCACAACCACGGCGAGCTGCGCCGCCGCGGCCCGGCCGCGCTCGGCCAGGTCGCGGGCGTGCACGAGCCCGACCCGACGCTCACCGTCGCCGAACACATCACCGAACGCCTGCTGCTGCTCGGCCCGGTGCCACGCCGCCGGCGCCGCCTCGTGCCGGTGGCAGCGGTCCGGGCCCGCCGGGCCTACCGCCGCGACGCCTACGCCGCAGCCATCGCCGGCGCCGGACTCACCGACGCGCCCCTGGACCCCGACCGGTACGGCCGCGACCTCACCCCGGTCGAACGGCAGGTGCTCGGGCTCGTGCTCGCCAGCCTCGGTGGCCCCAGCCTGATCGTCGCCGACGACGTGGACGCCGGCGCCGACCGCCCCGAGCGGGAGTGGATGTGGGGCGCGCTGGAACGCCTCGCCGACCAGGGGTACGCGGTGGTCGCCAGCGCCCGCGCCGTCGAACCCGGGGTGACCGCCACCGTGCACCGCATCGGCGACCCGGCCCTGCCCGTCCCCGCCCTGACCGTGCCCACCGAGGTGTCCGCATGAGCGTCCTGCGACTGGCCCTGTTCGAGCTGCGCCGGATGACCCGGGGCCGGCTGCCGCGCGCCGCCCTGGCAGTGCTCACCATCGTCCCGCTGCTCTACGGCGCCCTCTACCTGTACGCGTTCTGGGATCCCTACGGGAAGATGGACCGGATCCCGGTCGCGCTTGTCAACGCCGACCGCCCGGCCACCGCCGGCGACGGCAGCGAGGTGCACGCCGGCCGCGACCTCACCGAGAAGCTGCTCGACCGCAAGGTCTTCGGCTGGACCGTGACCGACCAGGCCGACGCCACCAAAGGGCTGCGCGACGGGCGCTACCACCTGGTCTTCTCCATCCCGGAGGACTTCTCCGCCACCCTCGCCGCCGGCCCGGAACCGGACCGCCCGGCCCGGCAGGGCGAGCTGAAGGTCGTCAACGACGACGCCACCAACTACCTCTCCGGGCTGCTCGCCCGGTCGGCGTTCAGCGAGATCCGGGCGGCCGCCGCGCAGAGCACCGCTGCCACGTACTTCGACAAGATGCTGATCGGCTTCACCGACGCCAAGGCCGAGACCGGCCGCGCCGCCGACGGCGCCGGGAAGATCGCCGACGGGCTCGGCACCTCCCAGCAGGGCGCGGGAAAGATCGCCGACGGGCTCGGTGACGCCGAGGACGGCGCCGGTCAGCTCGCCGGTGGACTCAACCAGTCGGTCCAGGGCGCGGACAAGCTCGCCAAGGGCCTCGACCAGCTGCGGACCGGCGCCGCCCAGCTCGCCGACGGCGCCGGGCGCGCCGCCACCGAGACCAAGGCCGCGGCCGCGACCGTGAACGCCGCCGCCGACAAGTACGAGCCGGTGCTGCGCCGCAACGCCGACAAGATCGAGAAGGCGGCCACGCTCGTCGCCGACGGCGCGCAGCAGCTCGCCGCCGGGCTGGACGCGCTACCCGGCAAGGCCGCCGAGGTGGTCGCGACCGCCGAGGAGGTCAGCGACCGGCTCGACGCGGTCGCGAAGGAACACCCCGAACTGGCCGACGACCCGGACTTCGCCGCCGCCCGCAAGGCCGCCGACCGGGCCGTCACGCAGGCCCGCTCAGTGGTGGCCGCGCTGGACAAGACCGACATGGCCACGTTGCGCAAGCAGATGACCGACGTGGCGAAGACCGCCCGCGAGGTGGCCGCCGCCGCGCCGCACCTGGCCGACGACGTCGCCTCCGTCCGCGCGAAGGTCAACGAGCTGGCCGGTGGGCTCACCACGCTGGCGCAGGGCAGCGCCAAGCTCCGCGACGGGCTGGGCGACGCGTCGACCGGCGCCGACCAGTTGCGCGGCGGCCTCTACCGGCTCGCCACCGGCGCCCGCCAGCTCGACGGCGGCCTGGCCCAGCTCGGCAGCGGCAGCAACCGCCTGGTCGACGGGCTGACCCGGCTGGAGGGCGGCGCCGGCGACCTCGCCGACGGGCTCGCCGCCGGGGAGCGGAAACTACCCGGGTACGACGACGCGGCCACCCGCGCCGGCGTGCTCGGCGACCCGGTCGGCCTGATCCGCGACTCGCAGAACCCGGCCGGCTCGTACGGCGTCGGCTTCGCCCCGTACTTCCTGTCGCTGGCGCTCTGGGTCGGCGCGATGATCACGTACATGCTGTTGCGGCCGGTCAACCGGCGGCACGTGATGTCAGGCGCGCCCGGCTGGCGGGTCGTGCTCGCCGGGTGGCTCCCGGCCGCGGGCATCGGCCTGGCCCAGGTCACTGTGCTCTACACGGTGGTGACGCTCGGGCTCGGGCTCGACCCGCGGCACGGACCGGCCACGTTCGGTCTGCTCGCCCTCACCTCGCTGGCGTTCACCGCGATCATGCAACTGCTCGGCGTGGCGCTCGGCCCGGCCGGGCGGCTGGCCGCGCTGGCGCTGCTGATGCTCCAGCTCACCTCGTCCGGCGGCACCTACCCGGTGCAGACCTCGCCCGGCTTCTTCCAGGCGATCCACCCCTGGCTGCCGATGACGTACGTGGTGGACGGCCTGCGGCACACCATCAACGGCGGTACGACCGCCCCGGTGGTCACCGCCGCGCTGGTGCTGCTCGCGTTCGGGCTGGGCGCCATGGCGCTCACCGTCGGCGCGGCCCGCCGGTCCCGCCGGCTGACCCCGGCCAAGCTGCACCCCGAACTGACCATGTGAGGATGAGCCGGTGACGGACGGACGGACGCGCCGGCGCGAGGACACCCGCCAGCGCCTCTTCGTGGCGGCGGTGGACCTCATCGCCGAGCAGGGCTTCTCGGCCACCACTGTGGACGACATCGCGGCCCGCGCCGGTGTGGCGAAGGGGACCGTCTACTACAACTTCGAGTCCAAGACCGTCCTGTTCGAGGAGCTGCTGCGGCACGGCATCGGCCTGCTCACCGCCGAGTTCCGGGCCGCCGTCGACGGGCTGCCGCCGCTGGAGGCGCTCGGCGCGCTGGTCCGCGCCCAGCTGGAGTACATCCGCCGCTACCGCGCCTTCGCCCAGCTCCTGCTCTCGGAGATGTGGCGGACCAACAGGGAGTGGCAGCAGACGCTGCGGCTGCTGCGCGGCGAGGCCGTCGCGGTGATCGCCGACACGGTGAAGGCCGGCGTGGACAGCGGCGACCTGCCCGCCGACCTGGACGTGCGTACCGCCAGTTCGGCGCTGTTCGGCGTCGGGCTGGTGGTAGCAGTGGACTGGCTGGTCTTCTCGCCGGAGCGGCCGATCGACGAGGTGCAGGAGTCGCTGCTCGGCATCGTCCGGCGGGTCGCCCGGACCTGACCAGCGGGCGGTAATTCGGTTGATTCCGGGCCGCCGGAAGGGTGAGGGTGAGGGCACCGCCCCCACCGATCCGAGTCCGGAGGACCTTCCATGCGCCTGCTCCGAGATCTCTGGGCCACGGCGCCCCGGCGGATGACGGCGGTCCTGCTGCTGATCGTGCTCGGCGCCGCCGGCCAGGCGGCCGCCTCCGCGCTGGCCGGGCCGGTGCTGGTGCACCGCTCGTCCGGGTGGTTCGTCGCGCTCGCGGTGGCGCTCGTCGCCGCTGTCGTCACCGACCTGCTGATCGGCCTGATCATGGCCCGGCTCACCGCCGACTGGTCGGCCGACGTGCGGCGGCGGCTCTGCCGGGTCGCGCTGGGCCAGGATCTGCCCACCCTGGAGACCACGCCGGTCGGCGAGCTGCTCGACCGGATCGACAACGACGTCTACCAGGTCGCCGCCGAGATGCGGAACACCGGCGTACGGCTGGCGCAGGGCCTCGCGGTCTGTGTCCTCGCGACGGTGAGCGCGCTGATCGTCTGGTGGCCCGCCGGTGTCGGCATGATCGTGCTCACCTCCCTGCTCGCGGTGACGCTGCGCCGCCCGACCGCCCGGATCGCCCCGGCCCGGATGGCCGAGGAGGAGGCGTGGTCCGACCTCGCCGCAGTGATGGAGGAGGCGGTGCACGGGCAGGACGACGTGCGCACCAGCCTCGCCCGGCCGTACGTGCTGCGCCTCTACGCCCGCCGCGCGGCCGAGGTGATCGCCCGGTGCGGCCGGGTGTTCCGGCTCTCCGCGCGGGTCACCGCGGTCGCCGCCGGCGCGGTCGGGCTCGGCGTCGCGGGCGTGGTGCTGGGCGGCGCGTGGGCGCTGTCCACCGGCCGGGTGGACGCCGCGCGGCTCACCGCGATCTGGCTGCTGGCCGTCGCGTTCGGCGCGACCGTCGAGCAGATCGCCCGCTGGGTGCCGCACCTGCAACAGGCGTTCGGCGCCTGGGGCCGGGTGCAACTGCTCGCCGGATCGCCGCAGGAGCCGGGCGGCGGCGACGCCCCGGTCGACGGCGACCTGACCGTGCGCGGGCTCACCTACCGCTACCCGTCCGGCGGGGACGACCGCGGTCCGGCGCTGCGCGACGTCCACCTCGACTTCGTCCGCGGGCGCTCGTACGCGCTCGTCGGGCGGACCGGCTCGGGCAAGTCGACGCTGGCCAAGGTGCTGACCCGGGCGGTGGAGGTACCGCGCGGCACGGTGTTCCTCGGCGGCACCGACCTGGTCGACCTGGACGTGGAGGAACTGCGCCGGTGGATCGCCGTGGTGCCGCAGCGCACCGAGATCCTGGCCGGCACGCTCGCCGAGAACGTGGCGCTGTTCGATCCGGAGCTGCTGGACGCGGCCGAGCGGGCGCTGGCCGAACTGGGCCTGGCCGGCTGGATCGCCGAACTGCCCGACGGCGTGCACACCCGGCTCGGCGACGGCGGCTACGTGCTCTCCGCCGGGCAGGAACAACTCGTCGCGTTCGCCCGCATCCTGGTCCGCGACCCGCACGTGGTGATCCTCGACGAGGCCACCGCGCGGCTCGACCCGGTCACCGAGAACCGCGTACGAGAGGCCACCGAACGGCTGCTCACCGACCGGATCGGCATCGTCATCGCGCACCGGCTCTCCTCGGTGCGCCGCTGCGACGAGGTGGTCGTGATGGCCGACGGCGCGGTGCTGGAGGCCGGCCCGCTGCGCGAGTCGGCCCGCTTCGCCGAGCTGCTCGCCACCAGCCACGCCGGGGCGTACGCCGGGGTGGGCGCCCGGCGCGGCGGTGTGGAACTGCTCGACGCGCCCGCCTGGGACGACGCGCCCGCCACACCGGCCGCGCCCTCGACGCGGCCGGCCGCCGTGCCGCGCACCGACCCGCCACCGGCGCCGCCCTCGCCGCCCGCGCGGACCATGCGGGAGATCTTCCGGCTGGGCACCAACGATCCGCGGTACGGCCTGCTCTCGGTCGGCCTGTTCGTCGTGATGACGGTGCTCGGTCTGGACGGCGCGGTGCTGCCCTGGCTCTGGGCCGACCTGGTCGGCGGCGGCGACCCGTGGCTGCCGGCGCTGGGCATCGTGGCCGCGCTGCTCGTGGTGCTGCCGCTGCCGTACCTGACGAACCTGTGGTTCCCGCAGTGGTGGATCCGGCAGATGCTGCGGATCAGCGCCCGGCTGGTGCACGGGCAGACCGGCGCGCGCCGGGTCAGCGGGCACACCCCGGCCGAGGTGGTGGCCCAGGGCGGCGACACCGACCGGGTGGTGCACCTGGCCGACAACCTGATGGACCAGTTCATCTCGCTGGTCATCGTGGTCGCCATGACGCTGGTGACGGGCAGTCTCGTACCGGCGATGTTCTTCGTCGGCACGATGGTGGTGTCCGGGCTGGCGGCGACGCTGTTCGGGCCGCGGCTGGAACGCACCGCGGCAGGGACGGTGAAGGCGCGCGCCGCGTTCGCCACCGCGCTGGTGTCCGCGTTGTCCGCCGCCCGTACGGTCAAGCTGGCCGGCGCCACCCGCCCGGTGCTGCGCCACCTCGCCCGGCTGGACGAGGTACGCAGCGAGCGGCAGCGACGCGAGATCGCCATGCAGGTGTGGGCCCGGTCCACCCCGTCGGTCGCCAGCGGCCTGCTGCCGATCGGCGCGTGGGCGCTCTACCTGGCCGGTGAGCTGTCGGCGGGTGCCACGCTGGTGGCCGTGTCCACCCTGGGCGCGGCCCGCTGGTTCGCGTGGACCACCGCGTCGCTGGTGTCGCAGTACCCGTCGGCGCGGGTGTGGACCAAGCGGACGGTGGCGATGACCGGCGAGGCCGTGTACGCGGCGCCGGTGCCCGGCCTCGATCTGGTCGCGGGCACCGCGCCCGCGCCCGAGCCGCCGCCCCGGCACCCGCTGCGCCGCCTGGAGCTGTCCGGCTTCGGCGCGCTGCACTCCGACGGCACGCTCGCCGTCCGCGACGTCGACCTGGTGGTCGAGCGCGGGCAGCTGGTGCTGGTCGTCGGCCCGGTCGGGTCCGGCAAGTCGTCGCTGCTGCGCGCGCTCGCCGGGATCGTGCACCACGTCGGCGAGCTGCGCTGGAACGGTGACCCGGTCACCGAGCCGGAGATGTTCCTGCGCCCCAACCAGGTCGGGTACGTGGGCCAGCTACCCCGGGTGCTCTCCGGCACGGTGGCCGACAACATCGCGCTCGGCCACCAGGTGGACGCCGCCGGAGCGGTCTCGACCGCCCAGCTCGAACACGACCTGGCCGCGGCCGGGGGCGGGCTCGGGTTGCTGATCGGGCACAAGGGAACCCGCCTGTCCGGTGGTCAGCTCCAGCGGCTGGCGCTGGCCCGGGCGCTCGCGCCGCGTACCGAGCTGCTGGTGGCCGACGACGTGTCGTCGGCGCTGGACGTCAGCACGGAGCTGGCGCTGTGGGCGGCGCTGCGCGAGCACGGGGTGACTGTGGTCGGCTCGACCGCGAAGCGGGCCGCCCTGGTCCGGGCCGACCACGTGGTGGTGCTGATCGACGGCACCGTGGCCGACCAGGGCACCTGGACCGACCTGGAACCCCGCTGGAACCACCTGGCCGGCTGACCGCCCCCGCCCCACCGGGCGGGGGCGGGGTGGGTCAGAAGGCTCGGGTGTACTGGTCGGGCCAGGCCGGGGCGGCGCCGAGCTTGGCGGCGGCGCGGCGCGGCCAGTACGGGTCGCGCAGCAGTTCCCGCCCCAGCAGCACCAGGTCCGCCTCGCCGCCGGCCACGATCTGCTCGGCCTGCTCGGGCTCGACGATCAGGCCCACGGCGCCGGTCGGCACGCCGGCGTCGCGGCGGATCCGGGCGGCCAGCGGCACCTGGTAGCCGGGGCCGACCGGGATGGACGCCTGGACGGCCGCGCCGCCCGAGGACGTGTCGATCAGGTCGACTCCGGCGGCGGCCAGTTCCCCGGCGAGCACCACACTGTCGTCGACGCTCCAGCCGTCGTCGGTCCAGTCGGTGGCGGAGATCCGGGTCAGCACCGGCACGGACTCGCCGACGGCGGCGCGTACCGCGCGGGCCACCTCCATGGTGAGCCGCATCCGGGCGGCCCGGTCACCGCCGTAGCCGTCGGTGCGCCGGTTGGTCAGCGGGGAGAGGAACTCGTGCAGCAGGTAGCCGTGCGCGGCGTGGATCTCCACGGCGGCGAACCCGGCGTCCAGCGCCCGCCCGGCGGCGGTGGCGAAGGCGTCCACCACCGCGGCGATGCCCGCCTCGTCCAGCGCGGTCGGCGTGCGGTACTCCGGCACGAACGGCTGGTCGCCGGGGCCGACAGGGGTCCAGCCGCCCTCGGCGTCCGGCACGCCGCCGCGCCGCGGGGCCCACGGCCGGTACGTGGACGCCTTGAACCCGGCGTGCGCGAGCTGCACGGCCGGCACCGCGCCGTGGGCGGCGACGAACGCGGTGATCGGCCGCCACGCGTCGACGTGCGCGTCGGACCAGAGCCCGGTGTCCTGCGGGCTGATCCGGCCCTCGGGCACCACAGCCGTCGCCTCGGTGATGACGAGCCCGGCCCCGCCGACCGCGCGGGAGCCGAGGTGGACCCGGTGCCAGTCGGTGGGCAGGCCGTCCGGCCCGGCGCTGTACTGGCACATGGGCGCCAGCGCGATCCGGTTGGGCAGCGTGACGCCGCGCAGGGCGAGCGGGGTGAACAGGGCGCTCATTCTCGGATCCTCCGGTCGTGGCAACGGGTGCGCCTCCTTCTCAGGAGACGCACCCGAAGAGGTGTGGATCAGGCGGGTACGGGGTCGAGCCGCTCGGTCTCGGCGGGCTCGATCAGGTCGCGCTTGCCGGCCGAGTCGTACGCGGCCCGGTCGAGCGTGCCCTCCCGGGCGGCCACGATGGTCGGCACCACGGCCTGCCCGGCCACGTTCGTGGCGGTACGGATCATGTCCAGGATCGGGTCGATGGCCAGCAGCAGGCCGGCCCCGGCCAGCGGCAGGCCCAGCGTGCTCAGGGTCAGCGTCAGCATGACGATCGCGCCGGTCAGGCCGGCGGTCGCAGCCGAGCCCACCACCGAGACGAACGCGATCAGCAGGTAGTCGGTCACGCCCAGGTTCACGCCGAACACCTGCGCCACGAAGATCGCGGCGAGCGCCGGGTAGATGGCGGCGCAGCCGTCCATCTTCGTGGTGGCGCCGAACGGCACCGCGAAGGAGGCGTACTCGCGGGGGACGCCCAGGCGCTCGACCGAACGCTGGGTCACCGGCATGGTGCCCACCGAGGAGCGGGAGACGAAGGCCAGCTCGATGGCGGGCCAGGCGCCGGCGAAGAAGCGCAGCGGGTTGAGCTTGCCGGCCACCGCGAGCAGCACCGGGTAGACCACGAACAGCACCAGCGCGCAGCCGACGTAGACGGCCGTGGTGAACTTCGCGAGCGGGGCGAGCAGGTCCCAGCCGTACGAGGCGACGGCGTTGCCGATCAGGCCGAGCGTGCCGATCGGGGCGAGCCGGATGACCCACCAGAGCGCCTTCTGCACGATCGACAGCAGCGAGCGATTGAGCGACACGAACGGTTCGGCGGCGTCGCCGACCAGCAGCGCGGCGGCGCCCACGACCAGGGCGAGGAAGACGATCTGCAGGACGTTGCCCTCGACGAACGCGCCGACCGGGTTGGTCGGGACGATGCCGGTGAGGAAGTCGATCCAGGAGCCGGTGGTCTTCGGCGCGGTGGCGCCGGCCGGGTCCAGGTTGACGCCCCGGCCGGGGTCGGTGAGCAGGCCGATGCCGATGCCGATGCTCACCGCGATGAGCGCTGTGACGCCGAACCAGAGCAGCGTCTTGACTGCCAGCCGGGCGGCGTTGGCGACGCCGCGCAGGCTGACCACGCTGACCACGATGGCGGTGAAGACCAGCGGCGGCACGGCGAGCTTGAGGAGCTGGACGAAGAGGCCGCCGACGGTGTCGAGCGTGCTGGTCAGCCAGGCGAGGTCGGCGGCGCGGGCGAGGAAACCGAGCGCCACGCCGAGCACGAGGCCGAGCAGGATCTGGACGGAGAAGGGGATTCTGCGCAGGGCGGAAGTCATGAGGACGGATCCAAGGTCTGGAGAGGGAAGGCGGGCGTCGGGGGCGTGGAGCTACGCCGGACAGACGCCGCTGGCCTGCCGTCGCAGATCGACGTACAGGCGCTCGGTGAGGCACCAGACATTGGTCATCGTCGCGACACGTTACTCCCGCCCCGGGCCGGAACGGAAGGACCGTCGCCGGTGAGGCTCCTTACAGCCAGGTAGCCGGAGGTGACCAGTCCCCAGGCGGCGACCACGACCAGCAGCACCCGCTCCGACACCCCGAGCAGCGTGCTGCGCCCGACCAGCAGCAGCGCCGCCGCCACTACGGCGGCCACCGGCAGCGCCACCGCCGCGCCGACCGCGGCGATCCGCCGCAGCCCCTGGTCCGCGGCCGGGGAGAACAGCAGTACGAGCATGGCGAGCACCACCGCGGCGGTCGCCGCGATGCTCGCACCGCCGTGCACCAGGTCGGCCACCGTTGTGGCCTCGAACGGCGGCAGCGGGCAGCCCTCGCTGCACGTGACGGCGCCGGAGAGCACCGTGGCGACCGCGCCGACGCCGAGCAGCCCGGCCGCCGCCCGCAACCCCGGTGGCAGCGCCCCGGCGAGCAGCAGCAGCGACGCGGCCACCGAGAAGATCCCGATCCGGTACGCCCCGGCGTACCCGCTGTCGGTGATGCCCGCCTCACTCACGTACGCGATGGGGCCCGGGCCGGGACCGGCGATCACCGCGACAGTCACCGCTGCCGCGCCGGCTGCCAGGCAGACGGCGGCGAACGCGGCGGCGATCCGGCGGCCGGTGTCCTCAACCACGTCCGTGCGGGGTGGTCCAGCCGGACAGGTCCGGCCCCAGCGGCACGATCCGGGTCGGGTTGATCATGTCGTGGGTGGCGTAGTAGTGCCGCTTGATGTGGTCGAAGTCCACCGTCTCGCCGAACCCCGGCGTCTGGAACAGGTCCCGCGCGTACGCCCAGAGCACCGGCATCTCGGTGAGCTTGCGCTCGTTGCACTTGAAGTGGCCGTGGTACGCCACGTCGAAGCGCACCAGCGTGGTGAACAGGCGCACGTCCGCCTCGGTGATCGCGTCGCCCATCAGGTAGCGCCGCCCGGCCAGCCGCTCGCTCAGCGCGTCGAGGCGGGCGAACAGCGCGGTGAACGCCTCGTCGTACGCCTCCTGGGAGGTGGCGAAGCCGCACCGGTAGACGCCGTTGTTGACGTCCCGGTGGATCTCCGCCATCAGCGCGTCCATCTCCGGGCGCAGCTCGACCGGGTAGAGATCCGGCGCGTCCGGCGCGTGGAACCGCCGCCACTCGGTCGAGAAGTCCAGCGTGAGCTGCGGATAGTCGTTCGTCACGACCCGTCCGGTGAGCGTGTCCACGAGCGCCGGCACCGTCACCCGGCCGGTGTAGTCCCTGTCGGTGGACAGATACGCCTCGGACAGGTAGCCGATGCCGAGCACCGGGTCGAAGCCGTCCGGGTCGAGCGCGAACCGCCAGCCCCGCTCGTCCCGGATCGGATCGACGGTGCCCAGCGAGATCACCTCGTCCAGCCCGAGCAGGCCGCGCACGATCCGGGCCCGGTGCGCCCACGGGCAGGCCCGGCACCAGATCAGCCGGTAGCGGCCCGCCTCCAGCGGCCAGCGTCCCTGCTCGTCCGGCCCGCCCCCCTCGGGTGACGTGGAGTGCGGAGTGACCCGGCCGGTGAACCGGTTGGGCTGGCGGACGAACGCGCCGCCACCGCTGGTCTCTGCGCTGAACTGGGCCCCGGACATGCGGCAAACCTATCCGCTCCGGTCACGGATATCCTGGCGCCGGGTACCCCCGCGACCCGCCGACCGACCCCTTCCCACCCCCGAAGGACGTACGCGCGATGACAGTGGCCTATCTCGTTGCCGGAGTCCGCACCCCGATCGGCCGGTACGCCGGCGCGCTGGCCGGGGTCCGCCCCGACGACCTGGCCGCGCACGTCGTCCGTGAGCTGGTGGCCCGCCACCCCTCGGTCGACTGGGCCCGCACCGACGACGTGATCCTGGGCTGCGCCAACCAGGCCGGCGAGGACAACCGCAACGTGGCCCGGATGGCCGCGCTGCTCGGCGGCCTGCCGGAGGAGGTGCCGGGCAGCACCGTCAACCGGCTCTGCGGCTCCGGCCTGGACGCGCTCGCCTCCGCCGCCCGCGCGATCGTCGCCGGCGAGGCCGACCTGGTGGTGGCCGGCGGCGTGGAGAGCATGAGCCGCGCGCCGTTCGTCATGCCGAAGGCGGCCACGCCGTTCGCCCGCACCGCCGAGGTGTACGACACCACGATCGGCTGGCGGCTGGTCAACCCGCTGATGCGCAAGGGGTGGGGCATCGACTCGATGCCGGAGACGGCGGAGAACGTGGCAGCGGAGTTCGGCGTGGACCGGGCCGCGCAGGACGCCTTCGCGTACCGGTCGCAGCAGCGGGCCGCCAAGGCGCAGGCCGACGGCCGGCTGGCCGAGGAGATCGTCCCGGTGACGGTGCCCGCGGGCAAGCGCGAGACGAAGCTGGTCGAGGCCGACGAGCACCCGCGCGAGACGTCGCTTGAGAAGCTCGCCGCGCTGCCCACCCCGTTCCGCGAGGGCGGCACTGTGACCGCCGGCAACTCCTCCGGCGTCAACGACGGCGCCGTCGCGCTGCTGGTCGCCTCCGCAGCCGCCGTCGAGCGCTACGGCCTCACCCCGCTGGCCCGGGTACGCGGCGCCGCGTCGGCAGGCGTACCGCCGCGGATCATGGGCATCGGTCCGGTTCCGGCGACCCGCAAGCTGCTCGACCGGACGGGCCTGTCGCTCGCCGACGTGGACGTGATCGAGCTGAACGAGGCGTTCGCCGCGCAGTCGGTGGCGGTGCTGCGCGAGCTGGGCCTGCCGGAGGACGCCGAGCACGTCAACCCCGGCGGCGGGGCCATCGCGCTGGGTCACCCGCTCGGCGCCAGCGGTGCCCGGCTGGCGTTGACCGCCGCGCTGGAACTGCGCCGAAGGGGCGGCCGGCGGGCGCTCGCCACCATGTGCATCGGTGTCGGCCAGGGCATCTCGCTGCTGCTGGAGTCGGCCGCCTGAACCGGGCCGCCGGCATCGCCTCCAGTGGATCTCCCGAACCCGGCCGTACCGGCCTAGAGTGGTCTGGACCACATGATCCGCCATCGACGGCGGACGACGACCTGGGGGACCGAGCGATGCAGACGCCGGAGAGCCTGCCCACCGAGATCGACCTGACCCGGCCGAGCGCCGCCCGGGTCTACGACTACTTCCTCGGTGGGGCGCACAACTTCGAGATCGACCGGCAGCTCGCCGAACAGATCGCGGCGATGACGCCGAACCTGGCCGCCACCATGCGCTCCGGGCGGGAGTTCCTGCGCCGGGCCGTACGGGTGCTGCTCGACGCCGGCATCGACCAGTTCCTCGACGTCGGCTCCGGCATCCCCACCGTCGGCAACGTGCACGAGGTCGCCCAGGCCGCCGACCCGCAGGCCCGCATCGTGTACGTGGACATCGACCCGGTCGCCGTGGCGCACAGCCACGAACTGCTCGCCGGCAACGACCGGGCCACGGCGATCCTGGCCGACCTGCGCGAGCCGAAGCTGATCCTGGACCACGCCCGCGCCAGCGGCCTGATCGACTTCGACCGGCCGCTGGGCATCCTGCTCGCCGGCGTGGTGCACTTCGTGCCCGACGCCGACCGCCCGGCCGACATCCTGGCCACGCTGCGCGCCGCCGCCGCACCCGGCAGCTACCTGGTCATCTCCCACTCCACGTTCGAGGATCAGCCGCAGGAGATGCTGGACGCGCAGCGGCTGTCGGCGCGTACCGCCACGGAGATCACGCTGCGCTCGCGGGCCGAGATCACCGGCTTCTTCGGCGACTGGACGATCCTCGAACCGGGCGTCGTGCACATGCCGCTGTGGCGGCCCGACTCCCCGTCGGACGTGGACGAGCACCCGGAGCGGTTCGGGGCCTTCGGCGGCGTCGCCCGGCACGACCGCGCCGCCGGCTGAGCCCCATGCGCGCCCCGGACAGCGACGGGGGAGACGTCAGCCGGCCCGGCGCCGCCGCGTACGCCGCCGAGTGGGCTCGCGCGGTGCGCCGTATCGGGTTCGTGCCGCTGAGCGCGGCCGAGACCGAGCGCCTGCTGGTGCCGCTCACCGAGCGACTCGGCGAGGCCCTGCTCGCCCCCACCTTCTCCGCCCGCCCGGCGGAGGAGGTGGGGCGTGCCCTGGTCCAGGCGCACCTCACCGAGCCCGGCGTGCTCGACTGGTCGGTGCAGGCGCTCGGCGACCGGTTCCTGCCCTGGGTGCTGCCGTCGCGCACCGAGTCGCCGGAGCTGCGTGAGCGGGTCGCGCTGCTCCAGGGCGCGTTCGCCGCCGGGTTCGCCCGCGCGCTGCGCGACCGGGTCTTCAGCCAGCAGGAGCGGATCGCCCGGTCCGCGTGGCAGGCCCGGGACACCGTCGAGCAGGCGCTGCGGGACAGCGAGGCCCGGTTCCGGGCGGTCTTCACCGGCGCCGCCATCGGCATCGGCATCGCCGGGGTGGACGGGCAGATCATCGAGGTCAACCAGTCCTTCGCGGACATGCTCGGCTACGCCGTCGCGGAGATGCGGCGGATGAACGTCTCGGCGTTGTTCCACCCCGACGACGCGGCCGGGATGTGGGAGCTGTACCAGGAGCTGATCGAGGGCAAGCGGGACAGCGCGCGGGTGGAGAAGCGCTACTACCGCAAGGACGGCAGCGTGGTCTGGACCGACCTCGCGGTCTCGCTCATCCGGCACGACGACGGCCGGCCCCGGTTCACCGTGGCGATGGTGGAGGACATCACCCAGCGGTACGAGTTGCAGCAGCGGCTGCGTTTCCAGGCGCTGCACGACCCGCTGACCGGCCTGCCCAACCGGACGCTGTTCTTCGAGACGCTCGGCGACGTCTTCGACGGCGCCGGTCCGGACCAGCGCGTCGGGCTGTGCTTCATCGACCTGGATGGCTTCAAGGCGGTGAACGACAGCCTCGGCCACGACCTGGGCGACCGGCTGCTCAAGGTGATCGCCCGCCGGCTCAGCGACTGCGTGGCCGGGCGCGGCCACCTGGTGGCCCGGATGGGTGGCGACGAGTTCGTCATCCTGGTCGACTCCGACGGCGGCATCGACGACGCGGTGGAGGTCGCCGAGCTGGCGCTGGCCGCGGTGTCCGCGCCGGTGCACGTCGGTGACCAGCAGCTCGCCGTGTCGGCGAGCATCGGCATCGTGGAGTGTCCGGCGGCGGAGACGAGCGTCGGCGACCTGATGAAGGCCGCCGACACCACGCTCTACTGGGCCAAGGCGGAGGGCCGGGGCCGCTGGGCGGTGTACGACCCGGAGCGCAGCGCCGCCGACATCGCCCGCTCCGCGCTGGCCGCGAACCTGCCCGCCGCGCTGGACCGGGGCGAGTTCGTGCTGCACTACCAGCCGATCGTGTCGCTGCTGGACGGCACGATGGTGGCGGTCGAGGCGCTGGTGCGCTGGCAGCACCCGGAGCTGGGGCTGATCGGGCCGGACCGGTTCATCGGGCTGGCCGAGGAGACCGGCCTGATCGTCCGGCTCGGCGCCTGGGTGCTGCGTCAGGCGTGCCGCGACGCCGAGTCGTGGCGGCGCGCGTACCCGGACACCACGCCGGTGGTGAGCGTCAACCTGGCCGCCCGGCAGGCCGACGACCCGGCCATCGTGGAGACGGTGGCCGAGGCGTTGCAGCACACCGGCCTGCCGGCCGAGCTGTTGCAGCTGGAGCTGACCGAGAGCGCCGTCATGGGCAGCGCCGGCGAGCCGCTGCGGACGCTGCACCAGCTCGCCGGCCTCGGGCTGCGGCTGGCCATCGACGACTTCGGCACCGGCTACTCGAACCTCGCGTACCTGCGGCGGCTGCCGATCCACTGCGTGAAGCTGGCCGGCCCGTTCGTCGAGGGGATACGGGGTGACGGCGGGGACGCGGTGGCCGACCACCGGGACGAGCGGATCGTGGACGCGCTGGTCCGGCTGGCGCACGCGCTGGAGCTGTCGGTGACGGCCGAGGCGGTGGAGACCGAGGTGCAGGCCGAACGGCTGCGGGCGCTACGGTGCGACACCGGGCAGGGCCGGCTGTTCGGCGCCCCGATGCCCGCCGACGGCATCCGCGCCCGCCTGGGCGGGTAAGGAAGGGCCCCCTCTTAACGCCTCCGGTAGAGGAGGGGGCCCCGCTTAGCACCTCCCGCGAACGCGGCAGGCGAGGAAGGGAGAACCGGTGAGCCTCACCGATTCGCAGGCCGTGGTGTCGGTGGTCGCCGCGCTGGCGATCGTCGCCGGACTGGCCGGGGTGGTGGTGCCCGGGTTACCGGCGCTGCCGCTGTGCTGGGGCGGCGTACTGGTGTGGACGCTGTTCGGCGACGCCGGGCCGGGCCGCTGGGCGGTGCTCGCCGCCGCCACGGCGATCGCCGCCGGTGGCACCGTGCTCAAGTACCTCTGGCCGGGGCGCAACCTGAAGCGGACCGGCGTGCCCACCACCTCGCTGCTGGCGGGCGGCCTGCTCGGCGTGGTCGGGTTCTTCGTGATCCCGGTGGTCGGGCTGCCGATCGGCTTCGTCGGCGGCATCTTCGGCGCCGAACGGCTGCGGCTCGGCGACACCCGGCTCGCCTGGCCGGCCACGGTGCAGGCGCTCAAGGCGGCCGGGCTGTCGATGGTCCTGGAGTTCACCGCCGGCCTGATGATCGCCGCGCTGTGGGTCGCGGGGCTGCTGTTCGTCTGACCGTCGCCGGACCACCCGGCGACCACCCGGCCGGTACGGTCGACCGGATGCGGACAACAGTCCTGGGCGGCCTCGGCGCCTACCCCACCGCCCACCAGGCCTGCGCCGGCTTCCTCGTCGAACACGACGGCTTCCGGCTGCTGATCGACCCCGGCTACGCGACGCTGCAACCGTTGCTGGCGCTCACAAGGGCGGAGCACGTCGACGCCGTCTACGTCAGCCACGGCCACCCCGACCACTGCGCCGACCTGCAACCGCTGGTCCGCGCCCGGGTGCTCGCGAACCGGTCCGGGCCGCCCCTGCCGGTGTACGCCCCCACCGGCAGCCTCGCCGGACTGCTCGCGATCGACGAGCCGGGCCTGCTCGAACCCGGGTACCGGCTGACCGGGTTCACCCCGGGGGAGACGCTGCGTCTCGGGCCGTACGAGGTGCGGACGTTCGCGTTGCCGCACTGGGTGCCGAACGCCGGGGCCCGGTTCTCGGCGGCGGGCCTGGTGCTCGCCTACACCGGGGACACCGGACCCAGCCCGGCGCTGGTGGAGCTGGCCCTCGACGCGGACCTGCTGATCGCGGAGGCGACCTATCCGGACGACATCCCGCAGCGGCACGAGGGGAACCTGTCCAGCGCCGTCGAGGTCGGCCGGTACGCCGCCGAGGCCGGGGTGCGGCGCCTGCTGCTCACCCATCTGTGGCCGGGGACGGAGCCGCGGGAGGCGCTGGCCGCCGTACGGCGCGGGTTCGCCGGCCCGGTGGAGGTGGCCGCGCCCGGGCTGACCGTGACAGTCGGCCGGTAGGGAGCGGCGGCGCGGGGCGTCCGGAGGGTACGGCCGATCGCCGTACTTCAGTGAGAGAGAGGTGGACGCCGCGCGCCGCCGCGGACCGGGCGTTGCCGAGCGCCCGGTGCCGGCCCGTCGGGTCGGGCCTGGTCACGCCCACAATGATGCCCCGGGTGGGATCGGGCGACAACGCAATTACCGGGGTACGTATTGACCGCCTTGATCGGCTGGGAGCACACTGCGAGCACTCGCACGAGCATCGCCTCGAGGAGGTGTGCAGTGGCCACGACGCCCGCGCCGACCGCCGAGCAGCCGATGGACGACGACGCCCGACGACTCGCCGAACTCGGCTACAAACAGGAGTTGCGCCGCAA
Organism: Micromonospora globosa; assembly: GCF_000717585.1. NCBI lineage: Bacteria > Bacillati > Actinomycetota > Actinomycetes > Micromonosporales > Micromonosporaceae > Micromonospora > Micromonospora globosa. The sequence goes on along the minus strand of NZ_JNZR01000005.1, from coordinate 111,900 downwards.
GTGGAGCGGCTTCTCCAACTTCGCGATCTCGTTCTCCATCATCTCGATCCTGGCCGGCTGCTTCACCACGTTCGGCCAGGCGTGGAACAACGGCGGCCCGGTGGCGATCTCCTGGGGCTGGCCGCTGATCTCGCTGTTCATCCTGATCATCGGCTTCTGCCTGGCCGAGCTGGTGTCGGCGTACCCGACAGCGGGCGGGATCTACTGGTGGGCGGCGACGATGGGCCGGCCGGTGCACGGCTGGTTCACCGGCTGGCTCAACCTGATCGGGCTGGTCGCGGTGACCGCGTCGGTCGACTACGGCTGCGCCACGTTCCTCAACCTGACGCTGTCGGCGCTGTTCGACGGCTGGGCCGGCACCGGGCACCAGACGTTCGGGCTGTTCGTGGTGATCCTCGCGCTGCACGGGCTGATCAACATCTACGGGCACCGGATCATCGACGTACTCCAGAACGTCTCGGTCTGGTGGCACGTCGCCGGCGCGGCCGCCGTGGTGCTGATCCTGGTCCTGGTCCCGGACAACCACCAGAGCTTCCAGTTCGTGTTCACCGAGCGGTTCAACAACTCCGGCTTCGGTGACGGCGAGACCGGCGGGCTGGCGTTCTGGTTCTACGTGCTGCCGCTGGGCTTCCTGCTCACGCAGTACACGATCACCGGCTTCGACGCCTGCGCGCACGTCTCCGAGGAGACCCGGGGCGCGTCCAAGGCCGCCGCGCAGGGGCTGTGGCGGTCGATCTTCTACTCGGCGGTGGGCGGCTGGATCCTGCTGCTCGCGTTCCTGTTCGCGGCCACCGACGTGGACGCGATCAACGAGGCGGGCGGCTTCTCCGGGGCGATCTTCGAGAGCGCGCTGACGCCGTTCTTCTTCAAGGCCGTCATCATCATCTCCACCATCGGGCAGTTCTTCTGCGGCATGAGCTGCGTGACGTCGATGTCGCGGATGGCGTACGCGTTCAGCCGGGACCGCGCGGTGCCGGGCTGGAAACTCTGGTCGAAGGTGAACCGCAACGGCACGCCCGTCAACGCCATCATCGGCGCGACGCTGGCCGGGCTGGTGCTCACACTGCCCGCGCTCTACCAGCGCGGCGGCATCCCGGTCGCGTTCTACGCGGTGGTGTCGGTCGCGGTGATCGGGCTGTACCTGTCCTTCATCATCCCGATCTTCCTGCGGCTGCGGATGGGCGACCGGTTCACCCCGGGCCCGTGGACGCTCGGCCGCCGCTACAAGCTGCTCGGCTGGATCGCGGTGGTCGAGATCGCAGTCATCTCGGTCTACTTCGTGCTGCCGATCGTCCCGGCGGGTGTGCCCGGCAACCCCGACTTCAGCTGGACGGCTGTGAACTACGCGCCGATCGCCATCGGTGGCGTGCTGCTCGGCGTCGCGACCTGGTGGTACGCCTCGGCCCGCAAGTGGTTCACCGGCCCGCGCCGCACCGTCGACCAGGCCGAACCCGAGCCCGAGCCCGCCGAGCCGTCGTAGCTGTCGGTGGGTCCTGCCATGATCCGGCAATGGACTCGGAAGCGGTGGTACGCGCGTTGTGGGATCGCATGCAGGCCCGGGACTGGACCGGCGTCGGTGACCTGCTGGCCGACGACGTGGTGGTCGAGTGGCCGGTCAGCGCCGAGCGGATCGTGGGCCGCGACCACTACGTGAAGATCAACGCCGAGTACCCGGAGGGCTGGTCGATCCGGGTGCTGCGGGTGGTGGCGGCCGGGGAGACCGTGGTGTCCGAGGTGGAGGTGCCGCACGAGGAGATGGGCGTGCACCGGGTTGCGTCGTTCTGGACCGTGCGCGACGGGCGGATCGTCGACGGCCGGGAGTACTGGACCAGCCTCGGTGCGGACCCGTCCCCGCAGTGGCGATCCGCCTGGGTCCAGCCGATGTGACGGCGGGCTGTCCGCGTACCGAAGGGGTCAGATCGTGGGGCGGCGGTGGGTGAGCGGGAAGCGGAGGATGCGGTCGTCGCCGGCCGCCGGGGTGCCGCGGCCGTCGCGGTTGCTGGTCGCCACCCAGACCGCGCCGTCCGGCGCGACCTCGACGGTACGCAGGCGGCCGTACGTGCCGACCAGCTCCGCCACCGGTACGCCGACGCGGCCGGCGGCGTCGACGGGCACCGCCCAGAGCCGGGCGCCGCGCAGCGCGGCGACGTAGAGCGTGCCCCTGGTGAACGCGGCACCGCTCGGGGACGCCTGCGCGGGCGGCCAGACGACGACCGGGTCGCGGAACCGGGGATCACCGGCGACGCCCTCGACGAGCGGCCAGCCGTAGTTGCCGCCGGGCACGATCCGGTTCACCTCGTCCCAGGTGCTCTGCCCGAACTCGGTGGCGAACAGCCGCCCCTGCCGGTCCCAGGCGAGGCCCTGCACGTTGCGGTGGCCGTAGCTGTAGACCAGCGAGCCGGGGAACGGGTTGCCCGCCGGCACGCCGCCGTCCGGGCGGATCCGCAGGATCTTGCCGTTGCGGCTGGTCAGGTCCTGCGCGCGGGCGGACACCCCGGCGTCGCCGATCCCGGCGTAGAGCATGCCGTCGGGGCCGAACGCGATCCGGCCGCCGTCGTGGACCGCGCTGCGGGCGATGCCGCTCACCAGCACCTGCGGCGGCTGGGACGCGCCGAGGCGGAACCGGACGATCCGGATGTCGGCAGCCGTGGTGTAGGCGGCGTAGACCCACCTGTCGCGGCGGTACCGGGGGGAGACCGCGAGCCCGAGCAGGCCCGCCTCGCCGCCCGCGGCCACGTCGGCGATCCGGGCCACCTGCCGGGCCGGGCGACCCGGGCGTACGCGCAGGATCGTGCCCTGGTCCCGCTGCGCGACCAGGGCGCTGCCGTCGGGCAGGAAGGCCAGCCCCCACGGCGCCTCCAGCCCGGTCGCGACGACGCGGGGACGGGTCAGGTCGTAGCCGGACCAGCCGGCACGCCCGTCGAAGCCGCGCAGGTCCAGCGCGACCGGGCGCTGGTGCGCGTCGGCGGTGACCGGCCGGTCGGGGCCGTCCGCGGCCGGGCGGCCGGTGGGCCGGTTGCCGGCGTGGGCGTCGGTCGCGGCCAGCACGATCGCGAGGACGGCGGCGACGACCGCGACGGTACGACGGCGCATGTGCACTCCCCGGTTTCGCACCCGGCCTCGCCGGGGCATTGACGGTGATCCGGTTTGCCAGTAGACCTTGGTGATGGAGGCCCCTGATGAAACCAACGCCGCTCTCGCTGGAACAGTTGCGGGTCGCCGTCACCGAGGGTGAGATCGACACGGTGGTGCTCGCGCTCACCGACATGCAGGGCCGCCTGCAGGGCAAGCGGTTCCACGCGCCCTACTTCCTCGACCAGGTGGTCACGCACGGCAGCGAGGGCTGCAACTACCTGCTCGCCGTGGACGTCGACATGAACACCGTCGACGGGTACGCGATGTCGAGCTGGGAACGCGGCTACGGCGACTTCGCCATGCGCCCCGACCTGGACACGCTGCGCCGGATGCCCTGGCAGCCCGGGTCCGCGCTGCTGCTGGCCGACCTGGAGTGGCTGGACGGCTCCGGCCCGGTGGTCGCCTCGCCCCGGCAGATCCTGCGCAAGCAGCTCGACCGGCTGGCCGCGCACGGGCTGACCGCGTACGCCGGCACCGAACTGGAGTTCGTGCTCTACCGCGACTCGTACGAGGAGGCGTGGCAGCGCGGCTACCGCGACCTGACGCCGGCCAACCAGTACAACGTGGACTACTCACTGCTCGGCACCGCCCGGGTCGAGCCGCTGCTGCGCCGCATCCGCACCGAGATGGCCGGCGCCGGGCTCACCCCGGAGAGCGCGAAGGGCGAGTGCAACCTCGGCCAGCACGAGATCGCCTTCCGGTACGACGAGGCGGTGCGCTGCGCCGACCACCACGTCATCTACAAGAACGGCGCCAAGGAGATCGCCGCCCAGGAGGGTATGGCGATCACGTTCATGGCGAAGCCGAACGAGCGGGAGGGCAACTCCTGCCACATCCACTTCTCGCTGCGCGACGCCTCCGGCTCCTCGGCGATGCTGGGGGACGGGCCCGCGCACCTGAGCGTCACCGGGCAGCGGGTGCTGGCCGGGCTGCTCGCCACCATGCGCGAGTTCAGCCTGTTCTTCGCACCCAACATCAACTCCTACAAGCGCTACCAGCCCGGCTCGTTCGCGCCGACCGCGCTGCGCTGGGGCACCGACAACCGCACCTGCGCGCTGCGGCTGGTCGGGCACGGGCAGGGGATGCGGGTGGAGAACCGGGTGCCGGGGGCCGACGTCAACCCGTACCTGGCGATCGCCGCGCTGGTGGCCGGGGCGGTGCACGGCATCGAGAACGAGCTGGAGCTGGCGGACGAGTGCACCGGCAACGCGTACGACGACCCGGACGCCGAGCGGGTGCCCACCACGCTGCGTGACGCGTTGGACCTGTGGCAGCGCTCGGAGGTGGCCCGGGAGGCGTTCGGCGACGAGGTGGCCGCCCACTACGCCAACCAGGCGAAGGTCGAGCTGACCGCCTTCGACGCCGCGGTGACGGACTGGGAGCTGACCCGTGGCTTCGAACGCCTCTGACGTGTACGCGCCCTCGCCTTCGCCCGCGTCCGCGCCCGCGCCCTCGCCCTCTCGCTCCCGCGATCTTGCACTTGCGGCCCTTGGCGCGGGTGTTGTGCGGCTTTCGCCGGGGCAGCAACTGCAAGATCGCCGAGGTGAGGGGAGGGGACCGCGTGGGTGAGGTGATCTCGCCTGTTGACGGGGCGGGGATCGGGGTCGTTCCGGGGTGCTCCGTGGAGGACGTGGATGCTGCTGTCTCGCGGGCGGCTGCGGCGTTCGAGACGTGGCGTCATGTGGCGCCGGGGGATCGGGGGCGGCTGCTGCGGCGGTTCGCCGCCCAGGTCGACGCGCACCTGGAGGAGCTGGCTCTCCTGGAGGTGCGCAACGCCGGGCACACCATCGGCAACGCCCGCTGGGAGGCGGGCAACGTCCGGGACGTGCTCGACTACTACGCGGGCGCGCCGGAACGGCTGACCGGCCACCAGATCCCGGTGCCCGGCGGGCTCGACGTCACGTTCCACGAGCCGCTGGGCGTGGTCGGCGTGATCGTGCCGTGGAACTTCCCGATGCCGATCGCCGGCTGGGGGTTCGCCCCGGCGCTCGCGGCCGGCAACACGGTGGTGCTGAAGCCGGCCGAGCTGACCCCGCTCACCGCGCTGCGCCTGGCCGAGCTGGCCCGCGACGCCGGCCTGCCCGACGGCGTGTTCACAGTGCTGCCCGGCCGGGGCAGCGTGGTCGGCGAGCGGTTCGTCACCCACCCGGCGGTCCGCAAGATCTGTTTCACCGGCTCGACCGAGGTCGGCACCCGGATCATGGCCGGCTGCGCGGCCCAGGTGAAACGGGTGACGCTGGAGCTGGGCGGCAAGTCCGCCAACATCGTGTTCGCCGACGCGGACCTGGAGAAGGCGGCTGCGACCGCGCCGTACGCGGTCTTCGACAACGCCGGCCAGGACTGCTGCGCCCGCTCCCGGATCCTGGTCCAGCGCCGGGTGTACGACAGGTTCCTGGAACTGCTCGAACCGGCCGTACGGGCGGTGCGGGTGGAGGACCCGGCCCGGGAGAGCGCCGAGATGGGGCCGCTGATCTCCGCCGCGCACCGGGACCGGGTCGCCGGGTACGTCGACGGGGCGGACGTCGCATTCACCGGCTCGTGCCCCGACGGCCCCGGCTTCTGGTACGCCCCGACCGTGCTGCTCGCCGGCTCCCCGGCGGACCGGCACTGGCGGGAGGAGGTCTTCGGCCCGGTCGTCTCGGTGCTGCCGTTCGACGACGAGGCGGACGCGATCCGGCTCGCCAACGACACCGAGTACGGGCTCTCCGGCTCGATCTGGACCCGGGACGTCGGGCGCGCGGTGCGGGTGGCCCGCGCCGTCGAGTCGGGCAACCTCAGCGTCAACTCGCACTCCTCGGTGCGCTACTGGACCCCGTTCGGCGGGATGAAGCGTTCCGGCCTGGGCCGGGAGCTGGGTCCGGACGCGCTGCACGCCTTCACCGACGTCAAGAACGTGTTCATCGGCACCGAGGAGTGATCACAGTGCAGGGACGGCTTTCCGAGCGGGTGGCAGTGGTGACCGGCGCGGGCAGCGGCATCGGGCTCGCCACCGTACGCCGCTTCGCCGCCGAGGGCGCCCGGGTGGTGTGCGTGGACATCGACGCCGACGCCGGTACCCGGGCCGCGCAGGAGGTGGGTGGCGAGTTCGTCGCCGCCGACGTGGCCGACGAGACGGCGGTGCGTGACCTGTTCGACGGGGTGGTGCAGCGGCACGGCCGGGTGGACGTGTCGTTCCACAACGCGGGCATCTCGCCGCCTGAGGACGACTCGATCCTGGAGACCGGCCTGGACGCCTGGGAACGGGTGCTGCGGGTCAACACCACGAGCGTGTACCTGTGCTGCAAGTACGTCATCCCGCACATGCGCCGGCAGGGCAAGGGCTCGATCATCAACACCGCCTCGTTCGTGGCGCTGATGGGCGCTGCCACGTCGCAGATCGCGTACACGGCGAGCAAGGGCGGGGTGCTGGCGATGACCCGGGAGCTGGGCGTGCAGTTCGCCCGCGAGGGCATCCGGGTCAACGCGCTGTGCCCCGGGCCGGTGGCCACGCCGCTGCTGCTGGAGTTGTTCGCCAAGGATCCGGAGCGGGCCGCCCGGCGGCTGGTGCACGTGCCGATGGGCCGGTTCGGCGACCCGGCCGAGATCGCCGCCGCTGTGGCGTTCCTCGCCAGCGACGACGCCTCGTTCATGACCGCAGCGCAGTTCGTCGTCGACGGCGGTATCACCGGCGCGTACGTCACCCCACTGTGAGCGCGAGGAGTGAGCCGGTCTTGCGAGCCCCGCAGTCGCGAACCCAGGCCGGCATTGTGAGCGTGAGGAGTGAGCCGGTCTTGCGAGCCCCGCAGTCGCGAACCAGGTCGGCATTGTGAGCGTGAGGAGTGAGCCGGTCTTGCGAGCCCCGCAGTCGCGAACCAGGCTGGCACTGTGAGCGCGAGAAGGCCGGTCATCGGCATCACCGCGTACGTCGAGCCGGCCGGCTGGGCGGTGTGGCGGGACGTGCCGGCGACGCTCGTGCCGCACGCGTACGTCCGCGCGGTCACCGCGGCGGGCGGCCGGGCCGTCGTGCTGCCCCCGGACGACGCCGACGCGGACGTGCTGGGGCTGCTGGACGGGCTGCTGCTGGCCGGCGGCGCGGACGTCGGGCCGGAGCGGTACGGCGAGCCGCCGGACCCGCGTACCGAGAGCCGGCCGGAGCGCGACGCGGGGGAGACGACGCTGCTGACCGCCGCGCTCGCCGCGGACCTGCCGGTGCTGGGTGTGTGCCGGGGGATGCAACTGCTGGCGGTGGCGTACGGCGGCCTGCTGCACCAGCACCTGCCGGATGTGGTCGGGCACGACGGGCACCGTCCCGCGCCGGGCGTCTACGGGTCGCATTCGGTGCGCTTCGCCGCCGGCAGCCGGGCCGCCGAGGTGATGGCCGGGGTGGACCGGGTCAACTCGTACCACCATCAGGCGGTGGCCGACCCCGGCGGCCTGGCGGTGACCGGCTGGGCCGACGACGGGGTGATCGAGGCGGTGGAGGATCCGGCGCGGCGGTTCGTGCTCGGGGTGCAGTGGCATCCGGAGAACGAGGCCGAGCCGCGGCCGGTGGCCGCGCTGGTCCGGGCCGCGATGTCGGCTAGATCACACACCCGCGTTTCGTAGGTGCGGACAGCCGAATCGGCGGCCCGCCGACCAGGCGAGGACCGCCCGAGTCGCCCCGGAGCGTCGGTTACGCCAGGATGAGGCGGAGGTAAGCAGCGTCGAACGGTGCGGGTGCGTTACGTTGCTCGTCCGTCGGGGTAGTAGGCGGGGACGGTCGGCGGAGAATCGCCGGCCGTCATGATCATGGCCGGAGCGGGAGGCTGCATGAGCTCGGCCCACGGGGGCGGGGAGGACGGTCGTTCGTCCCCGGCGGCCGGCGAGGCGTCCCTACCGCCACTGCTCGCCGCGGCGTTCGCCGCCGGCGGTGAGATGGGCGGCCGGCTGCGCGGCTTCGACTGGTCCACCACCGCTCTCGGCAGCCCGGACCGCTGGCCCGCGGCGCTGTGCCACGCCGTGAGCACGATGCTGTCGTCCCGCGCCCAGATGGTCGTCTTCTGGGGCGAGGAGCACCTGGCCTTCTACAACGACGCCTACCGGCCGACCATCGGCGACAAGCACCCGGCCGTGATCGGGCAGCCCGCCCGGCTGCACTGGGCGGAGACCTGGGACGTGCTCGGCCCGCTGCTGGACGGCGTGCGCCGCACCGGCGTGCCGTACCGGGGCGAGAACCACCCCTTCGTGCTCGACCGCCACGGTTTCCTGGAGGACGTCTACTTCGACGTCTCGTACGACCCGATCCGCAGCGCCGACGGCACCGTCGGCGGTCTGTTCTGCTTCGTCAACGAGACCACCGGCCGGGTGCTCGGCGAGCGCCGGCTGCGCGCCCTCGCCGAGCTGGGCAACGAGCTGGGCGATGTACCCGGCATGCTCGAACTGGGCCAGGCCGTCGCCCGGGTGCTCGACGCCCACCGCGCCGACGTGCCGTTCAGCGCGCTGTGGTTCGCCGACGAGCGCGGCACACTCGTGCCGGGCGGCTGCTCCGGCGTGGATCCGGCCACCGTCGCCGATCCGCCGCCCGGCCTGCCCGAGGGCGAGCCGTTCACCGAGCCGCGCTGGATCGCCACCGCCGACCTGCCGGGCGCGGTGCCGCCGGACGCCGCCGGCCAGGCGCTCCTGCTGCCGCTGACCGCCACGAACGAGCCGGCCGGCGCGCTGCTGCTCGGGGTGTCGCGCCGGCTGCCGTTCACCGACGACTACCGCGACTTCGTCGACCTGGTCGCCGCACAGGTGTCCCGGGCGGTGGGCAAGCAGCGGGCGTACGAGCAGGAACGCGCCCGCGCCGCCGAGCTGGCCGCGCTGGACCGCGCCAAGACCAACTTCTTCGCCAACGTCAGCCACGAGTTCCGGACCCCGCTCACGCTGGTCCTCGGGCCGATGGAGGAGATGCTCGCCGACCGGGAGCTGCCCGAGCGGTATCTCGACCGGCTCACCGTCATGCACCGCAACGGGCTGCGCTTGCTCAAGCTGGTCAACACGGTGCTCGACTTCTCCCGGCTGGAGTCCGGCCGGCTGGCCGCCCGCTACCAGCCCACCGACCTGTCCGACTACACCTCCCGGCTGGCCAGCACGTTCCGCTCGGCCACCGAGCGGGCCGGGCTGCGCCTGGTGGTGGACTGCCCGCCGCTGCCCGCGCCGGTCTACGTCGACCGGGACATGTGGGAGAAGATCGTCCTCAACCTGCTGTCGAACGCGGTCAAGTTCACGTTCGACGGCGAGATCCGGGTCCGGGTCCGCGCGGACGACGGCGCCGCCGTCCTGGAGGTGGCCGACACCGGCGTCGGCATCGCGCCGGAGGAACTGCCGCAGGTCTTCGAGCGGTTCCACCGGGTGGCCGGCGCCCGCTCGCGTACCCACGAGGGCACCGGCATCGGGCTCGCCCTGGTCCGCGAGCTGGTCGAGATGCACGGCGGCACGGTGACCGCGCACAGCGTCGTGGACCGGGGCACCACGTTCACCGTGACCATGCCCTTCGGGTACGCGCACCTGCCCGCCGACCGGGTGGCCGCCCTGTCGCCGGTCCCGCTGACCGAACCGGAGCAGGCCCGCCTGTACGTCGCCGAGACGGCGCTCTGGACCGACGAGGTGGCCCGCCCCACCGGGCTGCCGGAGGCGTCCGGCGCGCCGGGTGGGTCCGGTCGCATCCTGTTCGCCGACGACAACTCCGACCTGCGCGAGCACGTCGTCCGGCTGCTGTCCCCGGCGTACGAGGTGGTGGCCGTGCCGGACGGCGTGGAGGCGCTGCGGCTGGCCGTCGAGACCCCGTTCGACCTGGTGCTGACCGACGTGATGATGCCCCGGCTGGACGGCTTCGGGCTGGTCGCCGCGCTGCGGGCCGAGCCGGCTACCCGGCACGTGCCGATCGTGCTGCTCTCCGCACGGGCCGGCGCCGCCGAGGAGGTCGCGGGTCTGTCCACCGGCGCCGACGACTACCTGACCAAGCCCTTCTCCAGCCAGGAGCTGGTGGCCCGGGTCCGGGCCAACGTCGAGCTGGGCCAGTTGCGCGGGCAGATCATCCGCCGGCTGCGGGCACTCGCCGACGCCGCAGTGGAGATCAACACCGCCCGGTCCACCGCCGAGGTGGTCCGGGTGGCCGCCCGGCACGCGCTGCGCCTGGCCGAGGCCGGACGGGTCCGGGTAACCGCCACCGGAGCCCGCCACGAGGAGGACGCCGGCGGCGACCTGCCCGCCGAGCCGACAGTGGTGCTGCCGCTCACCGGCACCGCCGGCGAGCAGCTCGGCGAGCTGCGGGTGTGGCGCCGCGAGGGCGGCGGCACCGAGGAGGCGGCGCTCACCGAACTGGCCCGGCTGATCGGCGTACGGCTGGAGAACGCCCAGCTCTACGAGGCCGAGCACCACATCGCGACCACACTCCAGCACAGCCTGCTGCCGCGTACGCTGCCGCAGTTGCCCGGCGCGGTGGTGGCCAGCCGCTACCTGCCAGGCAGCGCCGACGTGGAGGTCGGCGGCGACTGGTACGACGTGATGGCCACCGCCGACGACGACCTGGTGCTGGTCATCGGCGACGTGGTGGGCAAGGGCGTGCGGGCCGCCGCGGCGATGGGCCAGCTCCGCAACGCGCTTCGGGCGTACGTCCTGGAGGGCTACGACCCGGGCGAGGCGCTGACCCGGCTCAACCGGCTGGTCCACTCCGCCGGCAGCGGCTCCTTCGCCACTGTGGTCTGCCTCGGCTTCTCCCCGCGCACGGGCAGGATCCGGTACGCGAGCGCGGGTCATCCGTCACCCCTGCTGATCCGAGGAGACGACGTGGCGTTCCTGCACGATCGGGCTCTCGGACCGCCGATCGGGGCGATCCCCGGCGCCGTCTACCCGGCCGCCGAGGGCGAACTCGCGCCGGGCAACCGGCTCCTGCTCTACACCGACGGCCTGATCGAGGACCGGTCCGCGGGCATCGACGCCGGGCTGGGCCAGTTGCGGGCCGACGCGACGGCGCGCGCCGGGCACGTGGCGGACCTGGTCGACGCCGTCATGGCCCGGGTGGCCGAGCGGTCCCGGCACGACGACGTGGCGGTGCTCGCGCTGGAGGCGGCCGAACTGAACCGGTTCGCGCTGCGCCTGCCCGCCGACCCGACCCGGCTCAGCGTGCTCCGCAAGCGGCTGGAGGACTTCCTCGTCGCCCACCAGGTCGGCGAGACCGACCTGTTCGACCTGACCGTGGCGGTCTCCGAGGCGGCGGCGAACGCGATCGAGCACCCGGTCGACCCGGTGGACCCGACGATCGAGGTCGAGGTGACGATCGCCGACCGTACGGTCACCGCGACCATCCGGGACAGCGGACGCTGGCGGGAGTCGAGCGGGTCGACCTTCCGGGGGCGCGGGCTGGCGCTGATCCAGGCGCTGGGGGAGATGAACGTGACCCGTTCCGCGAACGGCACCGAGCTGACGCTGCGCCGCCGGCTGGCCGATCAGGCGCCGCCCTCGGGACGCTGAGGCGGCCGGTCACAGCGGCGACGGGTCGTCGCGCAGCCGGCTGTAGAGCCACCCGTCGCGCCAGGCGCCGGCCCGGAACTCGCAGGACCGCAGAACTCCCTCCAGTTGGAAGCCGGCCTTCTCCAGCGACCGCTGCTCGGCGGCGTTCTCGGGATGGGTGCCGGCCTGGATGCGCTGCGCCGGGGTGTGGCTGAACAGGTAGTCGCAGAGCAGCGCCTGCGCTCGCCAGCCGAGACCCCGGCCGCGCCACTCGGGCAGCAGCACGATCCCGATCTCCCAGTACGGTGCCCGCCCGCTCTCGCGCTGCAGGTAGCTGAGGTAACCGACCGGCGCGTCCGGGGGCTCGACCTGGACGATCAGGCCACCGCTCCGGTCGCCGAGATAGCCGTCCTCGGCGAAGCGGCGGGCCGGCGCGGCGGCGTCCTGGAAGCCGGCCCAGTCGAGGCCGATCAGCCCGGGTTCGACAGCGAACCGGCGCAGCATCGCGAGATCGTCCTCGGCCACCGGGCGCAGTCGTACGGTCGAGCCGGGCGCCTCGTGCACGACACCGGCCATCGACGGATGGGAGCTGTCCATCCTCCGCACCGTAGTGACGGGCCGGGCTGCCCGCTGTCCCGCGTCGACGGCGTTCACGCGGGGAGCAGCCCTCGATCTAGCCGGCGAGCCAGTCCTGGTCGCCGAGGCCGGAGATGTCCAGCACGCGCCGGACCTGCGGCGACGGCAGCACGGTCAACGCGTCCGGGAACCGCTGGGCGAGCCGGACCACCGCGTGGATGGCGGCCGAGTCGAAGAAGGTGACCGCCCGCAGGTCGAGCGTGAGCCGCTTGGCGGGCTCGCGGAGCGCGGTCTGGAACATGGTGTCGGCGGTCGCCATGTCGACCTCGCCGGTCACCTGGACGCGCAGTTGGTCGCCGTCGGCCTGCGCCGTCACGGAGAAGACGGGCGCCGCGCCCCCTTGATCCACGGAGCAACAATGGCACAGCGTTTGCGGCACGGCAACAACCTGCCCGGCGGGCCTGTGGCGAGGGGCACACCGGTCCCGGCGATAGGCTTGCGTCATGACCGTCCGTGCGCCGCTGACCCCCGGCACGCTCTCCCCGTGGCGAGCGGTCCCCGCCCACATCCCGCGCCCGGAGTACGTGGGTAAGAAGCGCCCCCAGGAGTGGCGCGGATCGCACGTGCAGACGCCGGAGACCATCGAGAAGATGCGCGTCGCGGGGCGTCTCGCCGCCCAGGCCACCCAGCTCGCCGGTGAGCACTGCAAGCCCGGGGTGACCACCGACGAGATCGACAGGGTGGTGCACGAGTTCCTCTGCGACCACGGCGCCTACCCGTCGACGCTCGGCTACCGGGGCTTCCCCAAGTCGTGCTGCACCAGCCTCAACGAGGTGATCTGCCACGGCATCCCGGACACCACGGTGCTCCAGGACGGCGACATCATCAACGTCGACGTCACCGCGTACCTGAACGGCGTGCACGGCGACACCGACGCCACGTTCTGCGTGGGCGAGGTGAGCGAGGAGGCCCGCCTGCTGGTCGAGCGGACCCACACGGCGATGATGCGCGGCATCAAGGCCATCGCGCCGGGGCGGCAGATCAACGTCATCGGCCGGGTGATCGAGTCGTACGCGAAGCGCTTCGGCTACGGCGTGGTCCGCGACTTCACCGGGCACGGCATCGGCGAGGCGTTCCACAGTGGCCTCTACGTGCCGCACTACGACAGCCCGCGCCCCACCGACGTGATGGAGCCCGGCATGACGTTCACCGTCGAGCCGATGATCACGCTCGGCACCTACCAGTACGACATGTGGGACGACGGCTGGACGGTGGTCACCAAGGACCGCCGGTGGACGGCCCAGTTCGAGCACACCATCGTCGTCACCGACGACGGCTACGAGATCCTGACGCTGCCGTGACCGACACCCCTGCGGCACTGCGCGAGGCGCACCACGCGGACGTCTCCGGCGGCTGGCTGCGTCCGGCCGTCTTCGGCGCGATGGACGGGCTGGTCACCAACATCGCACTGATCGCCGGCGTGGGCGGCGGCGGGGTGTCGCCGCGCAGCGTGGTGCTCACCGGCACGGCCGGCCTGGTGGCCGGCGCCATCTCGATGGGCCTCGGCGAGTACACGAGTGTCCGGTCCGCGAACGAGCAGGTCGCCGCCGAGGTGGCCAAGGAGCGACGCGAGCTGGAACGCCACCCGGAGGCCGAGGCCCGGGAACTGGCCGACGCCTGGGTCGCCCGTGGACTGCCCCGCGAGCTGGCGACGCAGGTCGCCGAGGCGGTACGCGCCAACCCGGAGGAGGCGCTGCGGGTGCACGTACGGGAGGAGCTGGGCGTCGACCCCGACGACCAGCCCAGCCCGTGGGCCGCCGCGATCTCGTCGTTCATCTGTTTCTCGATCGGCGCGCTGGTGCCGCTGCTGCCGTACCTGCTCGGTTTCACCAGCCTCTGGCTGGCGCTCGGCGTCGGCGGCGTCGGCCTCTTCGTCGCCGGTGCGATCGTGGCCCGGTTCACCAACCGCGCCTGGTGGCGTGCCGGTCTGCGGCAGTTGCTGCTCGGCGCGCTGGCGGCCGGCGCCACCTACCTGATCGGCGCGCTGATCGGCGTCGGCGGCGGCATCGGCTGACGGTCGGCCGTCGGCGGGCCGTCAGCCGTCCAGCAGGTCGTCGACGGTGCCGTCGACCGGCCGCCCCCGGGCGGCCAGTTCCTCGGCCTGGCGGGTCAGCGCCGCACCCACCTCGGTCATGTCCGCCCCGGCCAGCCCGGTACGCCGCACCGCGTCACCGGGGTCGCGGAAATAGGTGCGGCTGAACAGTCCCTGCACTGTCGCGGCGGCCAGCCGCGCCTCGCCGAGCATGAGCAGCGCCTGGTCAGTCTCGTACCACTCGGCCAGCCGCAACGCGCGGGCGTGCGCCGCGCTGCCCCGGTACCACGCCTGCCGCGCGGCGCCGGTGAACTCCGCCGGCCGGGCGCGTGCCAGGCGCGCCAGGTGCTCGTCGCGCAGTTTTCGCAGCCAGCCGGTCGGATCGTGCAGGGCGCGGGTGGTGACGTACCGGTCCGCGACCAGGGGCCAGCGGGACGTGATCGTCGTCGCCCGGCGCAGGTAGTCGTCCGCCCCGGCCACTGTCAGGTCGACGAGCACCCCGTCCACCCGCCGGGTGGCGGGCGGCGGTCCGGCGCCGGGCCGGTAGGTGACGACCAGCAGGCCGACCTCGCGGTCCCCGCCGCCGTCGTCGTCGCCGTGCGCGAGCGGACCGTGTACGGCGACCGCCAGCACATCGGCCGGGAACCGCCGCAGGACGGCGTCACCGACGCGCTCGGCCACCTGCCATCGCGGGTCGTCCAGACGCCGCTCGGCGTTCACGTCGAGCGCCACGGTCCACCTCCGACAGGTCGCCTGCGGCAACCCTAGCCAGATCGGGCCGGGCCGCCCCGGTGGCGCGGATGTCGGATTGTGCGCGTCTGCGGCGAGGGCGCTCAGGCGTTCGGGACCAGCCGGAACACGCGGATCTCGCGGCCACCGGCCCGCTCGACGTACGTGCGGTACGCGGGCCACTCCTGCACCAGCCGCTGGAACAGCCGTTCCCGTTCCTCGCCGGTGACCTGCTCGGCGGTGACCGGGATCCGGCGTCCCTTGACGTCCACCTCGGCGGCCGGGTCGGCCATCAGGTTGAACGTCCAGGACGGCTGGTGCTGCTGCCCCCAGTTCGAGCCGATCACCACGTAGGCGTCGCCGTCCGGGACGTACACCAGGGGGTTGCTGCGGGGCTTGCCGGAGCGGCGGCCGGTGGAGGTGAGCACCAGCGTGGGCACGAGCCCGAAGGCGACCACGCGGCCCTTCGTCATCCGGCCGACCAGCCGGTCGGCCGGGACGAGCAGGCGCATGGTGGCGCCGAACCAACGCTGGTGACCGAGACGGCGGGTGAGGGCTCCCAGGGCTGACATCCGACAAGTGTGCCGTCCGCGGGGTGCCCCGTCATCCCTCGGACGGTCAGTCCGCCCAAGGTCGACTCCATTTCGCCGAAGTGGTGGCATCCACCCCACCGCGATACCGCCACTCCGGCGGAATGGTGTCGATCATGGCCGGAAGTGGTGTCGATCATGGCGGGACGGTCAGTCGAGCCGGCGTTCGATCGGCAGGCGGGACCGGGTGAACAGCGCTGCGCCGCCCATCGCCACGAGCGGCACCACGACCAGCGCGGCGAGCGTCACGCCGGGTACTGTCACCGGGTACGGCGGCTGCACCGGCCAGGACTCCGCGTACCGCTGGTTGAGCGCGGACAGGACGACCACGGCGGAGCCGAGCCCGGCGACGATGCCCAGCGCGGAGCCGAGCACCGCGATGACTCCGGCCTGGCAGAGCGACAGCAGGCGGCGTACCCGGGGATCGGCGCCCACCGCCGCGAGCGTGGACAGGTCCCGGCGGCCCTCGGCCGCGGCGAGGCCGGTGGCGACAGCGGCGGCGCCCAGCGTGATCACCCCGGAGGCCACCGCCAGCAGGAGCAGCATCGAGCGCTGGTCCGACGGCGGCTCGGCGGTCGCCACCTGCGCGGACATGGGCCCGATGTCGAACAGCTCGTCGGTCAGCATCTCGACCTGCCGGTCGGTGGGCGAGCCGGCGGTGTCCAGCAGGTAACCCATCGGCACGGCGGACAGGCCGAGCGCGTCCGCGGCGGCGGGGGAGAGCACCAGCCGGTCGACTGTGAGACCGCCGCGCAGCGCGTACGCGGGCAGGAGACGCCCGGTGGGCGGGCCGCCGGAGTTGTAGTTGACCTCTACCCGGACCTGCCCGTCCACCACCCGCCGGGCGTCGGTGACCACCACGCCCCCGGCGGCGAGCGTCCGGCGCGCGGCGGCCAGCTCGTCGTCCGGCGCGCCGGTGAGCGCGGGCAGTGCGGCGCCGTCGTCCACGAGCGCCGGCAGGTAGACGTCGACGGGCTCCTGGAAGGGGCTCACGCAGCGCGGATCCCGCCGGGCCGAATCGGGGATGACCGGGTCGGAGGAGCTGTACGGGCACTGCTGCGCCTGCGGCATGAGCGCGTAGGGGCTGCAGTCGTCCTTCTCCCGGACGTCGCCGGCGCAGCCGGGGATCGCGACTGACACCACTGTGGCGTCGGACAGGACCGCGCGGGCCCGGCCGGCGACTACCTGGGCCGAGGGCGGGTCCGCCGGGGTCTCACCGGAGTGGGTGAGCAGCACGTTCCCCGGCGGCAGGCCGGGTTGCCAGAGCGCCCGTGAGCGGGTCTCGTCGCTCGCCACGTAGACGCCGAGCGCGACGCTTCCGGCCACCGCCGCCATCACCGCGGAGATGGCGGGCGCGGCCGAGGACCGGTTGCGGCTGGCGTCGCGCAATGCGAGCCGGGGGGTCAGCGGCAGCAGCCGTCCGGCCCGGCCCAGCACGCCGACGAGCGACGGGGTGCAGAACACCAGCCCCAGCTCGCCCAGCGCGACACCGGCCAGCACTCCGGTCTGCGAGGTGCGGCCGGCGGCGAACGCGGCGATCGCGGTCCCGGCGACGGTGAGCGCCACCCCGACCAGCAGCCAGCGGCGGCGTGGCCGGGTCGCGTCGCGCCGGCCTGCCAGGCCGGTCGCCACGTCCTGCCGGGCCGCCGCCCAGGCCGGCGCCATCGCCGCGAGCACCCCGGCCAGCACCGCCGTCGCGGCGATCGCCACCAGCGCGGCCGGGAAGATCCGGTACGCCCCGAGGCGCTCCCCGAGCAGGTACTGCTCGACGATCGGCCGGCCGGCGAACGCCGCCCCGATCCCGAGCAGCATGCCCAGGGCGGCTCCGCCGGCGCCGAGCACCACCCCGTCGGCGAGCACGATCCGGCGCAGGTGGGAGGCGTCGCCACCGGCCACCGCGACGAGTGCGAGGTCCCGCCGCCGGCGCCGGACGCTCACCGCGAAGGCCGGGCCGACCAGCAGCACCACCTCCAGCAGACCCAGCCCGCCGACGACTCCGACGACGCCCGCCTCGTCGGCGTCCGGTACGGACATGCCGCGGGTGAACTCCTGCCGTCCCGGCAGCGGGCTGCGCGCGACGACCTGGATGCCCTGCGCGTTCAGCCGGTCCACGAGCCCCGGTTCCAGCGGGCCGGGCAGGTCCACCAGCCAGGTGTCGCTGCCGGCCATGCCCTCCGAGGTCACAGCGGGCAGCGTGATCACGTCCCGGAGGTTGTCCGGATACTCCACCACCCCGACCACCCGGTACGTGGCGCCGTCGATCGTGCGTACCGGGTCGCCGATGCGGGTCTCCAGCCGGCGCAGCGCCGTCGGGCTGACCGCGATCTCGTCGGGGCGTACCGGTGGCCGGCCGTCGCGTACCCGGGCCAGCGGCCGGGTGAGCGGGTCGGTCAGGTCGACGGCGCGCGCCTCGAGCGACTCGACGTGCCGGTCCACCCGTGTCGAGAACGTCATCCACCAGCGGGTGCGAGCCAGCCGGCTGCCCTCGGGCAGCAGCGCGCGCACCTCCTCAGCGGTCGCCGGGCGGGTCCGGGACACCCATTCGCCCTGGACCGGCCAGGCCGACTCGCCCCAGGCGTCCTGCGTCACCGGCGCGAGGCTGTCCCAGCGCAGGGCGACGTCGCCGCCGCCGAGCTGGCGCTCGATGCGCTCGGCGCGGGTCAGATCCCCCATGTCGTAGCTGACCGCGGCGAAGCTGAGGCCGAACACCGGCAGCGCGATCATCACCAGCACCAGCAGCGTGCGCCGCCGGGACCGCCGGGCCTCCCGGCGGGCGATCCGCAGCGCGGTCCGCCACGACCCGCGTACGGCGGCGAGGCGGCCGCCGGTCACCGGGTGCTGCCGCTGAGCAGGTGGTCGACGCCGATCAGCGGGGCGGTCGAGTCGACCATCACCCCGTCGCGCAGGAAGACCACCCGGTCCGCCCAGCCGGCGTGCCGGGCCTCGTGGGTGACCAGCACCCCGGCCGCTCCGGCGTCCACCCGGCGGCGCAGCAGGTGCAGCACCGCCTCGCCGGTCTGGGAGTCCAGCGCGCCGGTCGGCTCGTCGGCGAGGACCAGGCGGCGTTCGCCGACGAGGGCCCGGGCGATCGCCACCCGCTGCTGCTGGCCACCCGACATCTGGTCCGGGAAGCGGTCGGCCAGGTCCTCCAGGTCGACCTCGCGCAGCGCGGCCAGCGCCAGCTGGCGGGCCGCCCGTACGCCGGTGCCGTCCAGTTCCAGTGGCAGCGCCACGTTCTCCACGGCGGTCAGGCTGCCGAGCAGGTTCAGGTCCTGGAAGACGTACCCGATCCGGCGGCGCCGCAGCCGGGCCAGCTCGCGGGCGGACAGCCCGACCAGGGTCTCGCCCTCGACCACCACCTCGCCGCCGGTGGGCCGGTCCAGGCCGCCGGCGAGCGCCAGCAGCGTGGACTTGCCGGACCCGGAGGGGCCCATCACCGCCACCAGCTCACCGGCCCGCACGGTCAGGCTCACGCCGCGCAGCGCGTGCACGGCGGCCTCACCGGCGCCGTGGGTCCGGCGTACGTCACGCAGTTCCAGCACCCCGTCGATCGGGTCCATCAGCGCCTCCCGTGCCGGGTCACCGGCGGGCTTCGTCGCCGGCCCGGTCCACCGCCTCGGGGTGGTCGACCGCCCGGATCGGCGCCGGGCGGTGCCGGACCAGGCTCGTCTCGCAGTGGTCGAGCCACCGCACCTCGGCCTCGGTCTGGAAGATCATCGCGTCCAGCACCAGCCGCCAGGGTAGATCCTCCGGCTTGTCGCTCGTGTACTTCAACCGGGTGAACTCCTGGAGCGCGCGCATGGTGGCGGTGCGCTGGGTCTGCACCACCGACCGCACGTCGACGCCGGGGGTGGTCAGCGCCAGCGCCAGTTTGATGGACAGCTCGTCGCGCGGCCGGTCGGCGCGGCTGATCGGCGTGGCGAACCACAGCGCCAGGTCCGCCCGTCCGGCGTCGGTGATCTCGTACGGCCGCTGCCCGCTCTCGTTCTCCGGCAGCGGGCGGACCAGGCCGTCACGTTCCAGCCGCGCCAGCGTGGTGTAGACCTGTCCGATGTTCAGCGGCCAGGTCGACCCGGTGGACTCCTCGAACGCGGCACGGAGCTGGTAGCCGTACATCTGGCCGCGTTCGAGCAGGGCGAGCAGGCCGTGACGGATGGACATGACCGCGAGTATGCATACCTGGTATGCGCTACGCAACCGGAGCGTTCCGCCGGGTGACCGGCGTCGCGCTCAGGCCGGGCGGCCCGGGAACGGAACGGTGACCGGCGTCACGCCTGCCGTACGCCGCCAGCGGGTGGCGCGCAACGCGCAGTCGGTGAGCGCGGCGAGCGCGGTGTTCCGGTCCGCGCCGGTGGTGTGCGGCAGCGCGGCCCGCCAGTGCCCGGCCGTCCGCTCCTCGATCTCCACCGCCAGGCGCAGCGCGCTCGCCCGGTCCGTCACCGGGTAGGGCAGCGCGTACCCGGCCCGGTCGGCGGGCACCTGCCCGGAGCCCTCGGCGAGCTGGAGCAGCAGCGCGTCGCGGCGGGACCGGTGGGCCGCCTCGGCGGCACGGGCCGCCGTACGCGCCGCCTCGGTCAGGTGCACACCGATCACCCCGTACGCCCAGATCGCCGCGTACTCGGCGGCGAGCGCGTCGGCGAGCGCCGAGGCCGGGCCGGTCGTCGGGTTGGTCATTTGAGCGCCTCCACGTGTGTGGCCCGCGCGGCGGCGATCGAGCCGAGCAGCGCGGCCCGCTCGGCCGGCGCTGCCGCGCACGCCTTGGCCGCGTTCGTCCGGCCCTCCTGCTCGGCCCGGCGCAGCTCGGTGAGCACGGCGTCGGGCGCGGGCGCGCTCGCCGAGCCGGCGGCCGGTGTGCCGGAGGGCGCCGGCCGGCCGATCACGCGGCGTAGCTCCTCGGCGTGCGCCCGGTGCGCGTCGGCGATCGGGGTGAGCCGCCCGGCCAGCGCCGGGTCGGCGGTGGCGGCGGCCCGGTAGCGGGCCTCCAGCGCGAGCGCCTCGGCGACGAGCGGCTCCAGCGCGTCCGGCTCCGGTGGCTCCTCGTCGCGGTCGAAAAGATCACAACCGGTCAGCGGCGCGGTCGCGCCGCCGAGCGCCACGAGCCCGCCGGCGCGCAGCAGCCAGCGCCGGGAATGCCCCGCTCTGACCTGGTCGGATGGTGTTCTGCCGATCCCCACCTGACAGAGTCAACACCATTCGCGCCGTCTCGTGGGTCAGGGTCTCGGTGCGCCGCCGGGTCCGTCGGCGGTCGTTAGCGTTACGCTCTGCGCAACCACCGGGCGCGGACGCCCCGGTGGCGCGCCGGTATGGCGGGCCGATCGCCCGCACCGGCCAGGGACAACACGGCCCGCGGGTCGTGGCAACAGCAGGAGAGGTGCGCGCAATGACGCAGCGTGGCCGTGCCACCCGGTCGACGGGGCCCTCCGGGCGGCCCCGCCGCTCCGACGGCCCCCGCGGCACGGACCGGAGCGGCGCACCCCGCGGCGATCTCGCCGCCCGCCGCAACCGGCTGCGCGAGGTGATCGAACCGGTCGTCACGGCGGCCGGTTACGACCTGGAGGACCTCTCCGTCTCCCGCGCCGGCCGGCGGCACGTGGTCCGGGTGATCGTGGACGCCGACGGCGGGATCAACCTGGACGGCGTGGCGGACGTCTCCCGCGCGGTCTCGGCGGCGCTGGACGCGGCCGAGGAGGCCGGCGGCGACATCGTGGCCGGCGAGTACCAGCTGGAGGTCAGCTCGCCCGGCGTGGACCGCCCGCTCACCCTGCCCCGGCACTGGCGGCGCAACGCCGGGCGGCTGGTCAAGGTCACCGTCCGCGGCGACGCGGGGGACCGCCAGCTCACCGGCCGGATCACGGCCGCCGACGACGAGCGCGTGGTGCTGGAGACCGACGCCGGCCCCGCCGAACACCCGTACGCCGAACTCGGGCCCGGCCGGGTCCAGGTGGAGTTCAACCGCCTGGACGACCTGGCCGACGAGGACTTCGGTGACGACACCGACGACGACGAAGATCTGGAGGACGAGGAGAGGTGAACATCGACCTCGCGGCGCTGCGCGCCCTGGAGCGCGAGCGGGAGATCCCGTTCGACACGATCCTCGCGGCGATCGAGACCGCGCTGCTGACCGCCTACCGGCACACCGACGGCGCCGAGCCGCACGCCCGGGTGGAGATCGACCGTAAGAGCGGGGCCGCCTCGGTCTACGCGCAGGAACTGGACGCCGACGGCACTGTGACCCGGGAGTGGGACGACACTCCGCACGACTTCGGGCGGATCGCCGCCATGACCGCCAAGCAGGTGATCCTCCAGCGGCTGCGGGAGGCCACCGACGAGGTGCACTTCGGCGAGTACGTCGGCCGCGACGGTGACCTGGTCACCGGCGTGGTGCAGGCGCACGAGACCCGCCGGGAGAAGGGCATCGTCAGCGTCGACCTGGGCAAGCTGGAGGGCGTCCTGCCGCAGTCCGAGCAGGTCCCCGGCGAGCGGTACGAGCACGGCGAGCGGATCCGCTGCGTGGTCGTGCACGTCGCCAAGGGAATGCGCGGCCCGCAGATCACGCTGTCCCGGTCGCATCCCGCGCTGGTGAAGAAGCTGTTCGCGCTGGAGGTGCCGGAGATCGCCGACGGCACCGTGGAGATCGGCGCGATCGCGCGTGAGGCAGGTCACCGTACGAAGATCGCTGTGCGCTCGACCACGTCCGGCGTCAACGCCAAGGGCGCCTGCATCGGCCCGATGGGCCAGCGGGTCCGGGCCGTGATGAGCGAGCTGCACGGCGAGAAGATCGACATTATCGACTGGTCGGACGACCCGGCCACCTTCGTCGGCAACGCGTTGTCGCCGGCCAAGGCGCTGCGGGTCGAGGTGGTCGACCTGGCCTCCCGTACCGCCCGGGTGACCGTGCCGGACTTCCAGCTCTCGCTCGCGATCGGCCGGGAAGGGCAGAACGCCCGCCTCGCGGCCCGTCTGACCGGTTGGCGCATCGACATCCGGTCCGACGCGGAGACCGCAGCCCCGCAGAGCCGGGGCGGAGCTGATCACGTCCCGGAGCCGGGCGGCGCGATCTCCGGCGGCTAGGGGTAGACTTACTCAGTGGCACGACGCGCGATTCCGGAGCGCACCTGTGTGGGCTGCCGGAAACGAGCGCCGGCCAGCGAGTTGTTGCGGGTCGTCGCGATCGGTGACGAGGCTGGTCACACCAGTCTCCGGCCCGATCCGGCCCGCAGACTGCCGGGTCGGGGAGCGAACATGCACCCTGATCCGGCCTGCTTCGCGCAGGCGGTGCGACGCCGCGCCTTCGGGCGGGCACTGCGCCTCACCGGGGTCCCCGACCACGGTGCGCTTGCGGAGCACGTCGACGCGCAACCCCCGACGACCGGTCAAGCCCGACCGGTCGAGGGTCGCTAGCAAGGTAGGACGACCGACATGAGCACACGATGAAGTCCCTGAAATGACCAGGCTTCAAGTGCAGGAGTGAGGTCGCTGCGGGTGCTGCCCGCACGACCTCGGAGTGAGGAGTGCAGTGGCAGGAAAGGCCCGCGTACACGAGCTTGCCAAGGAGCTCGGGGTCGAAAGCAAGACCGTTCTCGCCAAGCTCAAGGAAATGGGCGAGTTCGTGAAGTCCGCGTCCAGCACCGTCGAGGCGCCTGTCGCCCGGCGGCTGCGTAGCGCGTTCGTAGCCGGTTCGTCGGCGCCTGCCGGCCCGCCGGCTGCCGCGCCCAGTGGCCCGGCACCGACCCCGACGCCCACCCCGACCCCGGGTGCCCCCCGGGTCTCGGCCAAGCCGATGCCGCCCCGGCGTCCGGCCGCGCCGACCCCTGGACCGAAGCCCAAGGGCCCGGTCCCCGGCCCGCCGCAGCCGGCGACTCCGGTCGCCAAGCCGGCGAGCGCGCACGACATCGAAGTGGCGGCCGCCGAGGCGCGTGCCGCCGCGCTCAAGGCTGAGCAGGAGGCCGCGGTCAAGGCCGCCCAGGCCGCCCGTCAGCAGCAGCGCGAGACCGTACGCCGGGAGCCCCCGGCCGAGGGCGGTGCTCGCCCGGGTCCGCGTCCCGGCCCGAACGCCATGCCGCCGCGTCCGGGTTCCCCGGCCGCCGGTCGTCCCGGCGGTCCGGGTCAGGGTCAGGGCCCCGGTGCCCGGCCCGGCGGTCGTCCGCCGGCGCGTGGCGCCGGTAACAACCCGTTCGGCATCCAGGGCGGCCAGCAGCAGCGGCCCCCGGCCGCCGGTGCGGGCGGTCCCCGTCCCAGCCCGGCCGGCATGCCGCCGCGGCCCAGCCCGGCGTCGATGCCGCCGCGGCCGAGCCCGGCCTCGATGCCGAGCCAGCGCCCGACCACCGGCCGCCCCGGCGGCCCCGGTGGCGGTCGTGGCGGACCCGGTGGAGGCGCCGGTCGTCCGGGCGGTCCCGGCGGCGGTGGCGGTGGCTACCGTGGTGGACCCGGTGGCGGCGGCGGTGGCGGTGGCTACCGCGGCGGTCCCGGTGGCGGCGGCGGTGGCGGTGGCTACCGCGGCGGTCCCGGCGGCGGTGGCGGTGCTCCCGGCGGTGGTTTCCGTCCGGGTGGCCCGGTCGGCGGCGGTGGCCGTCCCGGCGGCGGTGGCCGTGGCCGTGGCGGTGGCGCGGCGGGTGCCTTCGGGCGTCCCGGCGGCCGGCCGACCCGCGGTCGCAAGTCCAAGAAGCAGCGCAGACAGGAGTTCGACAACCTGTCGGCCCCGACCATGTCCTCGGGTGCGCCCCGCGGTCAGGGTCAGGTCGTCCGGTTGTCCCGTGGCGCCTCGCTGTCGGACTTCGCCGACAAGATCAACGCCAACCCGGGTTCGCTGGTCCAGGAGATGTTCAACCTGGGCGAGATGGTGACGGCGACCCAGTCGTGCTCCGACGAGACCCTGCAGCTGCTGGGTGAGCACCTCGGCTTCGACGTGCAGATCGTCAGCCCGGAGGACGAGGACCGCGAGCTGCTCGCGCAGTTCAACATCGACCTCGACGCCGAGGTCGCGGCGGACCGCCTGGTCAGCCGTGCGCCGGTGGTGACCGTCATGGGTCACGTCGACCACGGTAAGACCAAGCTGCTCGACGCGATCCGCAAGGCGAACGTGGTGGCCGGCGAGGCGGGTGGCATCACCCAGCACATCGGCGCCTACCAGGTCCACGTCCCGCACGAGGGCGAGGACCGCGCGGTGACGTTCATCGACACCCCGGGTCACGAGGCGTTCACCGCCATGCGTGCCCGTGGTGCCCAGGTCACGGACATCGTGATCCTGGTGGTCGCGGCCGACGACGGCGTCATGCCGCAGACCATCGAGGCGCTCAACCACGCCAAGGCGGCGGACGTGCCGATCGTGGTCGCGGTCAACAAGGTCGACAAGCCCGAGGCGAACCCGGACAAGGTCCGCCAGCAGCTGACCGAGTACGGCCTGGTCGCCGAGGAGTACGGCGGCGACACCATGTTCGTCAACGTGGCGGCCAAGCCCGGTATCGGCATCGAGGAACTGCTCGAGGCCGTGCTGCTGACCGCCGACGCGTCGCTGGAGCTGACCGCTCCGATCGACGGGCCGGCGCAGGGTGTCGCGATCGAGGCGCACCTGGACAAGGGCCGTGGCGCGGTGGCGACCGTGCTGGTGCAGAAGGGCACCCTGCGTGCCGGTGACTCGATCGTCGCCGGTGGGGCGCACGGCCGGGTCCGGGCCATGCTCGACGAGAACGGCAAGCCGGTCGATTCGGCTGGTCCGGCCCGTCCGGTCATGGTGCTGGGTCTGACCACGGTGCCGGGTGCGGGTGACACCTTCCTGGCCGCCGAGGACGACCGCACCGTGCGGCAGATCGCCGAGCAGCGTCAGGCACGGCGGAGGGCGGCGTCGTTCGCCAACTCCCGTGGCCGGGCCACTCTCGAGACGCTCATGGAGCAGCTCAAGGAGGGCGAGAAGACCTCGCTCAACCTGGTGCTCAAGGGCGACGTCTCCGGTTCCGTGGAGGCGCTCGAGGACGCGCTGTTCAACCTCGACATCCCGGAGGAGGTCCAGCTTCGGATCATCCACCGGGGCGTGGGCGCGATCACCGAGAGCGACGTCATGCTCGCGAGCGCCTCGTCCGAGGCGGTCACGATCATCGGCTTCAACGTGCGGGCCTCGAACAAGGTCCGCGAGATGGCCGACCGCGAGGGCGTGGAGATCCGGTACTACACCGTCATCTACCAGGCCATCGAGGAGATCGACGCCGCGCTCAAGGGTCTGCTCAAGCCGGAGTACGAGGAGGTCGAGCTGGGCACCGCGGAGATCCGCGACGTCTTCCGCTCGTCCAAGATCGGCAACATCTCCGGCTGTATCGTCCGGTCCGGCCTCATCCGCCGCAACGCCAAGGCGCGGCTGCTGCGGGACGGGGCGGTCGTGGCGGACAACCTCACGATCAGCTCCTTGAAGCGGTTCAAGGACGACGCGACCGAGGTCCGCGAGGGCTTCGAGTGTGGTCTGACGCTGGGCGGCTACAACAACGTCCAGGTCGGCGACGTCATCGAGACGTTCGAGATGCGCGAGAAGCCGCGCGCCTGACGACCACGCGTAAGACCGGCCGGCGGCCGGGGCCTTCGGGCCCCGGCCGTCGCCGTCTGCTCAGGCTGCGACAATCTGCGGCGTGATCCGGTACGCGCTGCTCCTCGCCCCCTCCGCCAATCGCGTCTACGCCGACGCGGCGGCCCGGCTGGCCCGCGCCGAGCTGGCCGTGTTCGCCGGTTCCGGCGTGCTGGACGTCGTACCGGCCGCCGCAGAGGTGACCGGGATCGGCGGGGTGGAGTACCTGACGTTCACCACCGCCGAACCGGGGCTGGGCGAGCGGGACCTGGCCCACCTGGCGAACCTTTCGGCGGCGTACGCGCTGTTCGAGCGGGTCGGCGACGACCTGCTGCGGCCGGTGCCGCTGCGCCCGCTGGCCCGGTACGACTCCGACCTGATCACCATTCCCAAGTACGCCGGAAAGACCAACGAGCAGTTCACCCGGCTGCTGCTCAACGTCACAGTGCTCGCCTCCGCCGCCGCGCCGCGGATGCTGGACGGGCCGGTGGTGGTGCTGGATCCGCTCTGCGGCCGGGGCACCACGCTCAACCAGGCCCTGATGTACGGCTACGACGGCATCGGCATCGAGCGTGACAGTCAGGACGTGGACGCGTACGCCGCGTTCCTGCGTACCTGGCTGCGCCGCAAGCGGCTCAAGCACACCACCGACTCGACGTCGGTGCGCCGGGACCGCAAGCTGGTGGCCCGCCGGTTCGAGGCGGTGCTCGCGCCGTCGCGGGACGAGCACCGGGCCGGGGCCACCCAGCGCGTCATTGTGCTGCACACCGACACCACCCGGGCCCGCGAGGCGTTGCGCGCCCGCTGTGCGGACGTGATCGTCACCGACGCGCCGTACGGCGTGGCGCACGGCAGCCGTACCGACCACGGGTTGTCCCGCAGTCCGCTGGAGCTGCTCACCGCCGCCGTGCCCGTGTGGCGGGAGCTGCTGCGCCCGGGCGGGGCGCTCGGCCTGTCCTGGAACACGCACGTGGCCCCGCGGGCGCAGGCGGAGGCGGTGCTGGCCGACGCCGGGCTGCGCGTGCTCGACGGCCCGGGCTTCGGTGACTTCGCCCACCGGGTCGACCAGGCGATCGAGCGGGACGTGCTGGTGGCTGTCGCGCCTTAATCGCGTGCCGGGGTGCGCCGCCCGGCGTACCGTTGCTCGCCGTGTATACCGGAACCGCACTGTTCGACCTGTTGCTCCCGGGTGACTCCCGGTCCCTGAAGGCCAAGCGGTCCTACGTCCGGCCGATCGTCGCCGCGCTGCGCAAGTTCGAGGTCTCCGCCGCCGAGGTGGGGGCGCTGGACCTGCACGGCCGGGCCGAGATCGGGGTGGCGGTGGTGGCCGCCGAGCCGGCCCACGTCCGTGAGGTGCTCGACTCCTGCGAGCGGCTGGTCGCCGCCCGCCCGGAGACCGAGCTGCTGTCGGTGCGCCGTCGTCTGCACGGCGCGGACGACTGACGGCGCGTCGCGCGGTACTCCGGCCGTGCCGCGCGACGCCCGGCCGGGCGCGGGTAGTGTTCTTCAGCGTTGGGCGGTCGGACCCGGCGGCGCCCACGCGCCCGCCGTCTCCGGCCGACGGCCCGGATCGCCTGGTGATCCGGCGCCGTCATTGGTACAGGTGATCCCGGAGGTGGGGGACATGACGGATCAGGCAAAGGTTCGCCGGCACGCGGAGCGCATCCGGGAACTTGTCGCGTCGGTGGTGCGCAGCCAGATCAAGGACCCCCGGCTCGGCATGATCACGATCACCGACGCCCGGATCACCGCCGACCTGCGCGACGCCACTGTCTTCTACACGGTGCTCGGCGACGCGGCGGCCCAGGCGAGCACCGCCGCCGCGCTGGAGAGCGCCAAGGGCATGCTGCGCAGCACCGTCGGCAAGGCGCTCGGGCTGCGGCACTCGCCGACGCTCACGTTCGTCCTCGACGACGTGCAGGACCAGGTCAAGCACATCGACGACCTGCTCGCCGCCGCACGTACCGCCGACGCCGAGGTGCAGCGCCTCGCCGCCCAGGCCTCGTACGCGGGTGACGCCCAGCCGTACCGGGACGAGGACGAGGACGACGAGGACGCCCCGGCCGAGGACGAGGGCGACGACGAGCCGCGCGCCGGCGACCGCCGGTGACCGAGGCCGCCGCGGGTGGCGCGCCGGCCGGGCCCACCGAGACCGCATGGGCGGCCGCCGTCGCGGCGGTACGCGATCTCCCCGCCGACGCGCGGGTGCTGCTGATCTGCCACGTGAACCCGGACGGGGACGCGCTGGGCAGCATGCTCGGCTTCGGGCTGGGTCTGCGCCGGCTCGGCGTACGCGATCTACAGGCCACCTTCCCCGGCCCGCCGGAGGTGCCGGAGCCGTTCCGGTGGATGCCCGGCGTGGACCTGCTGGTGCCGCAGGACGACGCGTACCCGGCTCCGGACCTGGTGATCTGCTTCGACGCGGCGAGCGAGTCCCGGCTGGGCGACCTGGCCGACCGGCTGGACACGGCCGGCACGTCGCTCGTTCTCGACCACCACGCCTCGAACAGCGGGTTCGGCCGGATCAGCCTGGTCGACCCGCACGCCGCCGCCACCTCCGTGGTCGCGCTGGAGCTGCTGGACCGGCTCGGCGTGACGCTGGACGCGGATATCGCGACCGGGCTGTACGTCGCGCTGACCACCGACACCGGCTCGTTCCGCTTCGAGGCGACCACACCGGCCGTACACGAGACGGCCGCCCGCCTGATCGCCACGGGCATCAGGCCCGGTGACATCTCCCGGCGGATCTTCGACACCCGCCCGTTCGGCGCCGTCCGCCTCTTCGGCGAGGTGCTGGGCCGGGCCGCGCTGGAACCGGCGGCCGCCGCCGGGCACGGCCTCGTCTGGACGTACGCCACCCGCGACGACCTGGTCCGCCACGACCAGCCCGCCTACGTGCTGGAGGCGCTGATCGACTCGGTGCGCTGCACCGCCGAGGCGGACGTGAGCTGCGTGGTGAAGCAGTCGGGCGAGGCGGAGTGGGCGGTGTCGCTGCGCAGCAAGGGCGCGGTGGACGTGAGCCGGGTGGCGGTGGCGCTCGGCGGCGGCGGGCACCGGTTCGCCGCCGGTTTCACCGGCCGGGGAGCGCTCGACGAGGTGGTCGGACGGATCCGCGCCGAGTTGGCCACCGGCGCGGTGACCCCCGTGGCGTGAGGCGCCCGGCTGGAGCGATATGTCCTTCTGGTCCGGTCGATCCGGTGCGGCGGCGATCGGAACTGTGAGCCGATCGGCGCGTTTTCGGGGGATCACGACGCGTGCCGGGCTTTCCGCGGTGCGTCACGCTGGGGACAATCGGGTGATGGATCATCCCCGTGAGCTCACCGTCGAGGCGCCCCGGGCCTGGGACCGGCCGGTCGTCTCCGTGCCGGTGCTGATCTGCCTCTCTCTGGTCGGCGGCCAGATGCCGTCCTTCTCGACCGCGGCGAACCTCTACATCCTCACCACCGGCGGGGGGTTGATCTGGGTCGGCCTGAGCAACCGGGTGCCCCGGCGTCCGGCGCCGCGCCGGTTGCCGTCGGTCGCGCTCTGGTGGCTGGTCCCGGTGACCGTCTTCGGGGTCTTCGAGGGGGCGACGTTCGTGATGGCGGTGGGTGACGACTTCCCCACCTTCTCCCGGCTGGCCGATCCGCTGCTGGAGGACAACCTGGCCCGCTCGGCGGCCTGGTTCGCGTGGCTGTCCGCGTTCTGGGGACTGGTGCGCCGATGATGCGGGCACTGGCGATCGGCGGGTTTCTGGTCTCGATCGTGCTGTTCGCCGTGGTCGAGTGGGCCGCGCGCCGCGAGGGGTCGCGGATCCCGTCGCTGGCCGACGTCTGCGCGTTCGTGATGCGGTACGAGGTGGGCCCGGTGCCGGTCGGCCGGATCGGGCTGTTCGGCTTCTGGTGGTGGCTGGGCTGGCACTTCCTGGCCCGCTGACCGCCCTCGCCGGACCGGACGACGACGTTGATCTTTCCGCATTTCGGGAACAGCGGGCAGCATCTGGAAAGTGAACGTTAATTTGGGTGCGGGACCGGCGCTTCGCGGCGCTGGTCACGGGCGGTGGTGCCGCACCCGGCTTCGCCTCCCTCCAGGGTCAGACCGACCCGGGCTCCCGCTGCCAGGCGAGCCGCTCCGGTGATCCCGGACCGCTGCCGGGCGCTCAGCCGCCGACGACTTCCGGTCGCGGCGCGATTCGCTGTCGCGCCGATCCGGAGCGCCGGGCGCCCGTAGGACCGCCACGTCCCGGCGGTCCGCACCCTGGAAGGACCTTGAGATGCCGAGCAAGCGCAAGCCGCAGACCGAGACCACCACCGACGAGGCGCGCGAGCAGATGCGCCGCGCGCTGCAGACCTCGATGGACACCCGTCAGTGACATACGCCGTCCGGCGGTGACGCCGGCCGGGCCCGAGGACCACACCCCGGCCCGACGCCGACGTCACCGCCGCTCGGGAACCCGCCCGCTTCCCGGCCGCTGTGGGTAAGTAGTCGCCTGCCTTGCGTGCCTTACTGGGGGCGTGCCAGGATCGGCGGCGATGAGCACCACCGCCACCTCCGTCACCGCCTCGCCGCGGCGGATCGCCGCGCTCGCGCTGCCCGCCCTCGTGGTGCTGGCCGCCGAGCCGCTCTACGTCCTGGTCGACACCGCGGTGGTCGGTCACCTCGGCCGGGTGCCGCTGGCCGCGCTCGCCGTCGGCGGCACGGTCATGACGCTCACCGCCTGGGTCGGGACCGTCGTCGCGTACGGCACAACGGGCCGCTCGGCCCGCCGCTTCGGGGCGGGGGACCGGGCCGCCGCGGTGGCCGAGGGCGTCCAGGCGTCCTGGCTCGCGCTCGCCACCGGAGTGCTGGTGGCGGTCGCCATCGGCATCGGTGGGGGCGCGCTGGCGCGTACCCTCGTCGGCGGCCCCGGCGAGGTGGCCGACGCCGCCGCCGGGTGGCTGCGGATCGCGGCTCTCGGCGCGCCCGGCCTGCTGCTCGCCGCCGCCGGCAACGGCTGGCTGCGCGGCATCCAGGACACCCGCCGCCCGCTGCTGTTCGTGCTCGGCCCGAACCTGCTCTCCGCGGTGCTCTGCCCGCTGCTCGTCTACCCGGCCGGGCTCGGCCTGGTCGGCTCGGCGGTGGCGAACGCGATCGCGCAGACGCTGTCCGGGGTGCTGTTCGCGGCGGCGCTGGTGCGGGAGCGGGTCTCGCTGCGCCCCCGGCCGCGGGTGATCGGTCAGCAGCTCGTGCTCAGCCGGGACCTCCTCGTGCGGGGCGTCGCGTTCCAGGCCAGCTTCCTGTCCGCCACAGCCGTCGCGGCCCGCTTCGGGGCCGCCGCGGTCGGCGCGCACCAGATCGCCGTACAGCTGTGGTTCTTCACCGCGCTGGTGCTCGACGCGCTGGCCATCGCCGCGCAGTCGCTGGTCGGCGCCGCGCTCGGCGGCGGCGACGCGGCGGCCGCGCGGTTCCTGGCCCGCCGCATCGCGCTGCTCGGCGGGCTGTGCGGCGTGGCCTTCGCGGTGCTCATCGCCGCCGGCGCCGGCGTCGTGCCGTCGTGGTTCAGCTCCGATCCGCAGGTACGCGAGCAGGCCATGACGGCCTGGCCGTGGTTCGTGGCGCTCCAGCCGATCGGCGGCGTGGTGTTCGCGCTCGACGGGGTGCTGATCGGCGCGGGCGACGTGCGCTACCTGCGCAACCTCACCATCGTGTGTGCGTTCGGCGGGTTCCTGCCGGCGATCTGGCTGGCCTACGGGTTCGACCTCGGGCTGGGCGGGATCTGGGCCGGACTGACGCTGTTCGTGGTGCTGCGGCTGGCCGGCCTGCTGCTGCGGATGCGCTCGGGTGCGTGGGCGGTGGTCGGCGCGGTGCGCTGACGCCGGTCAGCAGGTGTCCGGCAGATCGACCGTCTTGTCCGGGTCGAAGACCGCGTCCGGGTCCGGGTCGGCCGGCCCGCCGAACGACTGCTTGCCGAGCGCGAGCAGCCCTTTGTCCAGCGCGGCGCAGTCGATGTTGGAGGCGTACGAGTCGGCCCGCTCGATCCACAGCCCGGCGGAGGCAGTGGTCACGTCGGCCGGGTGCGGGATGCTCCATTTCACCGTGTCGTGGACCACCACGACGCCGTCGCCCGGCGTGGGGCTGGTGGTGGGGAACGCGTACGCCCAGACGAAGTTCGTGGTCACCTCCAGGATGCGGATGCCGTCCCGGTCCTTCGTCGCCCGGTAGCTGATCCGGCCCTTGACCCGGGGCTGGTCGGCGGTGAGCCGGGCGCCGGGGGCGAGCCGGGTCGCGTAGGTGCTCGCCTCGCCGGTGGGGAAGTCGTCGCGCACGCCGGCCCGCGCGTCCGGGGCGAACTGGCGCACCAGCCGCTCCGGGTCCTTCGCGGTGAAGAAGGTGCGGTCCAGCCGGGCGGTGATCAGCGCCTTGCGTACCTTGGCCAGCGTGTCGGCCACCTGCTTCTCGGTGAACGGGCCGGTGCGCTTGGCGCGGGGCAGCGCGATTCCCGCCGCGCCCTCCGGGAAGGCCGCCGCCGGGGTGCCGTCGAACGGGCCGGCGGCCGGCGGGGGCGAGGCCGACGAGGACGCCTGCTCACCGACCGGCAGGCTCACCGTGGGGTGTTCGGCGGCCGGTTCCCGCCAGCGCTGGAAGCCCTGGTAGCCGAGGCCCCCGACGAGCCCGAAGAACGCGAGCAGCACCAGCGCGAGTACGCCGCCGAGCAGCTTGCCGGAGTGCCCGCCGAGCGCGATCCGCAGGCGGTCCGCGCGGCCGGGCGGCACCTCGGGCTCGGGCCGGCGCAGCCACTCGGGCACCCGTCCCAGCTCGTCCTCCGGCGGGCCGGCGGAGAAGTAGGGGTCGGGGGCGGAGCGGTGATCGGTCATCGGACTTCCCGGGCAGACGGGGCGCTGGCGCACGATCTTGACACCCCGCCGAAGCTGGGCGGTATCCCCCGCAGGGCCGATCACCGACGTCTGGCAGGCTTGGCGGTCGTGAGCACAGACGGTCTGATCGTGGTCGACAAGCCCGGCGGCATGACGTCGCACGACGTCGTGGCCCGCATCCGGCGGCTGGCGCGTACCCGCCGCGTCGGTCACGGCGGCACGCTCGACCCGATGGCCACCGGCGTCCTGGTGATCGGGGTGGGCCGGGCGACCCGGCTGCTCACGTACGTGATCGGCGCCGGCAAGAGCTACGCCGCGACGATCCGGCTGGGACAGGCCACGGTCACCGACGACGCCGAGGGCGAGGTGGTCGCGACCACCCCGGCCGGAGCGGTCACCGACGACGGGGTGCGCGCCGCGCTGGCCGCCCTCACCGGCGAGATCGACCAGGTGCCGAGCGCGGTGAGCGCCATCAAGATCGACGGGCAGCGGGCGTACAAGCGGGTCCGCGACGGGGAGGCGGTCGAGCTGCCCGCCCGCCGGGTCACCGTGTCGCGGCTGGACGTGCTGGCGATCCGCCGGGACGTCCCGGACGTGGTGGACGTGGACGTGGACGTGACCTGCTCGTCCGGGACGTACATCAGGGCGCTGGCCCGCGACGCGGGCGCGGCGCTCGGCGTCGGCGGTCACCTCACCGCGCTGCGCCGGACCGCTGTGGGCGGGTTCACGCTCGCCGAGGCGGCCACGCTCGACCAGCTCGAGGAGCGCGCGCCGGACGTGGTGAACCTGCCGCTGGACGCCGCCGCCGCGCGGTTCTTCCCGCGCCGGGACGCCACCGCCGACGAGACCCGGGTGCTGTCCCACGGCGGGCCGCTGGCGCCCGCCGGGATCACCGGGCCGTACGCGGTCTTCGGCCCGGCGGGCGGGCTGATCGCTATCGTCAGCGAGCGGGACGGGCGGGCCCGCGCGGAGATCGTGCTGGCCCCGGCCTGAACGGCGCGCGGGCGGACAGGGGGAGGAACGGCATGCAGCGGTGGCGGGGGTACGAGGCGGCGCCCGGCGGCTGGGGACGCTCGGTGGTCACCATCGGCGTCTTCGACGGCGTGCACCGGGGGCACCAGGCCACCATCGGTCACGCCGTGGCGCGCGCCCGGGAGCTGGGCGTCAAGTCGGTGGTGGTGACGTTCGACCCGCACCCGGCCGAGGTGGTACGCCCCGGCTCGCACCCGGCGGTCCTGACCGAGCCGGCCCGCAAGGCCGAGCTGATCGAGGCGCTCGGCGTGGACGTGCTCTGCGTGGTGCCGTTCACAGTCGAGTTCTCCCGGCTGCCACCCGAGGCGTTCGTGCACGACGTCCTGGTCGCGCACCTGCACGCCGCGCTGGTGGTGGTCGGCGACAACTTCCGGTTCGGGCACCGGGCCGCCGGTGACGTGCCG
Organism: Micromonospora globosa; assembly: GCF_000717585.1. Taxonomy (NCBI): domain Bacteria; kingdom Bacillati; phylum Actinomycetota; class Actinomycetes; order Micromonosporales; family Micromonosporaceae; genus Micromonospora; species Micromonospora globosa. The sequence continues at coordinate 77,509 of NZ_JNZR01000005.1, read as the reverse complement.
CTGCTGGAGCGGCTGGGCCGCACCTTCGGGTTCGCCGTCGAGGGGGCGCCGCTGGTCGCCGAGGCGGGGACCGTCTTCTCCTCCACGTACATCCGGTCCTGCGTCGACGCGGGGGACGTGGGCGCGGCGGCGGCGGCGCTCGGCCGCCCGCACCGCGTCGAGGGCGTGGTGGTCCGCGGCGACCAGCGCGGACGTGAGCTGGGTTACCCCACCGCCAACCTGCTGACCCACAGGTACGCGGCGGTGCCGGCCGACGGGGTGTACGCGGCCCGCCTGGTGCGCCGCGACGGCGAACCGCTGGCGGCGGCCGTGTCGATCGGCACCAACCCGACGTTCTCCGGCCGGGAGCGGCGGGTGGAGGCGTACGCGCTGGACTTCAGCGGCGACCTGTACGGCGAGCGGCTGGCCCTGGACTTCGTGGCGCACCTGCGTGAGCAGCGGACATACGACGCGATCGAACCGCTGGTGGCCCAGATCGCCGAGGACGTGGAACGCACCCGCCGGGCGGTGCTCTGACCGGCGCGGGGCCACCTTGACCGGCCGTCCGTCCCGAGGGCTGGTAGGCTGACGGAGACGTCGGCTGACCGACGGGGGCCTCGCGTGCCTGCACGACGCCGCGGGTGCGAGGAACCGGTCCGTTGCACCGGTCACCACGACCGCTCCGGACCTCATCGAATGACCCACGAAACAGGGAGAACATGGCGCTCGACCAGGAAGCCAAGGCCAAGATCCGCCAGGAGTACGCGACCGCCGAGGGCGACACCGGCTCGCCCGAGGTGCAGGTCGCGGTCCTGACCAAGCGGATCGCGGAGCTCACCGAGCACCTGAAGGTGCACAAGCACGACCACCACAGCCGCCGTGGGCTGCTGCTGCTGGTCGGCCGGCGCCGCCGGCTGCTGAACTACGTCCAGAAGAAGGACATCAACCGCTACCGGTCGCTCATCGAGCGGCTCGGCCTGCGCCGATGACCTGACGGGGGAGTGGCCGCCTGGCCGCTCCCCCGTTGCAGTACCACCGAAGAACCCGGCCGCGCGACACCCGAAGAGGGAGCCGGTCAGCACCGGTCTCCGGTAGTGGCCCCCGGGAATCCCGGCACGACGCCGGCCACCCCGGGCGCTTCGATCGAAGACCGGCCGCCTGAGCAGTTCCCGTGTCGTCGGCCGACGACGCGAAGGAGCACCACAGCACATGACCGAGACCAACCTCGGCACCGAATCCCGCACCGCGGTGATCGACAACGGGTCCTTCGGCACCCGTGAGATCACCTTCTCCACCGGCCGCCTGGCCCGTCAGGCCGCCGGCTCCGTCGTCGCCCAGCTCGGCGAGACGGTCGTCCTCTCCGCCACCACCGCCGGCAAGCAGCCGCGCGAGTCGTTCGACTTCTTCCCGCTGACGGTGGACGTCGAGGAGCGGATGTACGCCGCGGGCCGCATCCCCGGCTCGTTCTTCCGCCGCGAGGGCCGGCCCAGCGAGGACGCCATCCTCACCTGCCGGCTGATCGACCGGCCGCTGCGCCCGTCGTTCGTCAAGGGCCTGCGCAACGAGGTCCAGGTCGTCGAGACCGTGCTGGCGCTCGACCCGCAGCACCCGTACGACGTGGTGGCCATCAACGCCGCCTCGATGTCGACCAAGCTCTCCGGCCTGCCGTTCTCCGGCCCGATCGGCGCGACCCGGGTCGCGCACGTGGACGGCCAGTGGGTCGCCTTCCCGACCCTGGAGGAGCTGGCCCGGGCCACCTTCGACATGGTCGTGGCCGGCCGCACCCTCGCCGACGGCGAGGTCGCGATCATGATGGTCGAGGCCGAGGCCACCCCGAACGCGGTGGCCCTGATCTCCGACGGCGCCACCGCGCCGACCGAGGAGATCGTGGCCAGCGGCCTGGAGGCCGCCAAGCCGGCCATCCGTGAGCTGTGCCGGGCGCAGAGCGAGCTGGCCGAGGTCGCCGCCAAGCCGGTCAGCGAGTTCCCGGTCTTCCTGGACTACCAGGACGACGTCTACGACGCCGTGGCCGACGTGGCCCGCGCCGACGTCACCGAGGCCCTGAAGATCGCCGGCAAGGCCGACCGCGAGGAGGCCCTGGACCGGATCAAGGCCAAGGTCGCCGAGGAGCTGACCGGCCGGTTCGAGGGCCGCGAGAAGGAGCTGTCCGCCGCGTTCCGCTCGCTGACCAAGTCCGAGGTCCGCAACCGGGTGCTGCGCGAGCAGGTCCGCATCGACGGCCGCGGCCCGCGTGACATCCGTCCGCTGAGCGCCGAGGTCGGCGTGCTGCCGCGGGTGCACGGCTCGGCGCTGTTCGAGCGCGGCGAGACCCAGATCCTGGGCGTCACCACGCTGAACATGCTGCGCATGGAGCAGATGGTGGACACGCTGTCCCCGGAGAACCGCAAGCGCTACATGCACAACTACAACTTCCCGCCGTACTCGACCGGTGAGACCGGCCGGGTCGGCTCGCCGAAGCGGCGCGAGATCGGCCACGGTGCGCTCGCCGAGCGGGCGCTGATCCCGGTGCTGCCCTCGCGCGAGGAGTTCCCGTACGCCATCCGGCAGGTCTCCGAGGCGCTCGGCTCCAACGGCTCCACCTCGATGGGTTCGGTCTGCGCCTCGACGCTGGGCCTGCTCTCGGCCGGTGTGCCGCTGAAGGCGCCGGTCGCCGGCATCGCCATGGGCCTCATCTCCGACGAGGTCGACGGCAAGACCCAGTACGTGACGCTGACCGACATCCTCGGCGCCGAGGACGCGTTCGGCGACATGGACTTCAAGGTCGCCGGCACCCGTGACTTCGTCACCGCGCTCCAGCTCGACACCAAGCTGGACGGCATCCCGTCGGACGTGCTGGCCGCCGCGCTCCAGCAGGCGCACGAGGCCCGGCAGACCATCCTCGACGTGATGCAGCGGGCCATCGAGGCGCCGGCCGAGATGTCGGACTACGCGCCGCGGGTGACCACCGTGAAGATCCCGGTCGACAAGATCGGCATGGTGATCGGCCCGAAGGGCCAGACCATCAACGCGATCCAGGACGAGACCGGCGCCGAGATCTCCATCGAGGACGACGGCACCATCTACGTCGGCGCGACCAACGGCCCGTCGGCCCAGGCCGCTGTGGACCGGATCAACGGGATCGCCAACCCGACGCTGCCCAAGGTCGGGGAGCGGTTCCTCGGCACCGTGGTGAAGACCGCCGCGTTCGGTGCCTTCATCTCGCTCCTGCCGGGCCGTGACGGCCTGCTGCACATCTCCAAGGTGGGCGACGGCAAGCGGGTCGAGAAGGTCGAGGACTTCCTCAACGTCGGCGACAAGGTCGAGGTGGAGATCGCGGACATCGACGCCCGCGGCAAGATCTACCTGGACAAGATCCGTCCGGAGGGCGCTGAGGCGCCGGCCGCCGGTGAGGCGGCCGGTGGCGACCGTCCGTCGGGCCGGGACCGCGGCGGCGACCGTGGCCCGCGTGACCGCGGTGACCGGGGTGGCGAGCGTCGCTCCGAGGGTGGCGAGCGTCGCTCCGAGGGTGGCGAGCGTCGCTCCGAGGGTGGCGAGGGCGGCGGCGAGTCCCGTCCGCGTCGCCGGACCCGGCACAGCTGATCCACCGACCGGCCCGGGTGACGTCCGCGTCGCCCGGGCCGGCCCACGGCTCCAGGTCGCCTGCGCGAGCTGGAGCCGTCGTACGTCCCGCCGTTCCTCGTCATCCGGAGAGCAGGTTCTCGTGAGTTCGTCAGTCGCCTCGACGGGACGGGGGGTGGCGTCGACCGGTTCGGCGGCCCGCGCGGTCACCCGGACGCTCAGCGACGACCCGCTCGGCGGCACCGTCCGCCGTACCGTGCTGCCCAGCGGGCTGCGGGTGCTCACCGAGGCGATCCCGGCGATGCGCAGCGTGTCGTTCGGCATCTGGGTGGCGGTCGGCTCGCGCGACGAGACCGGCTCGCAGGCCGGCGCCGCGCACTTCCTGGAGCACCTGCTGTTCAAGGGCACCAACAAACGCAGCGCGCTGGAGATCTCGTCGCAGATCGAGGCCGTGGGCGGCGAGACGAACGCCTTCACCACGAAGGAATACACCTGCTACTACGCGCGGGTGCTGGACGAGGACCTGCCGCTGGCCATCGACGTCATGTGCGACCTGGTCGCCGACTCGGTGCTGACCGCCGCCGACGTGGAGACCGAACGCGGCGTCATCCTCGAAGAGATCGCCATGCACGACGACGAGCCCGGCGACGAGGTGCACGACCTGTTCGCCCGCGCCGTCTACGGCGACCACCCGCTGGGCCGGCTCATCTCCGGCACCGAGGAGACGGTCACGCCGATGACCCGGCGGCAGATCCAGGGCTTCTACCGCCGCCGCTACACCGCGCCGCAGATCGTGATCGCCGCCGCCGGCAACCTCGACCACGCCGCAGTGGTCAAGCTGGTCCGGCAGGCGCTGCGCGGCACCCCGCTGGACACCGACCCGGCGTCGCCGGCGCCGCACCGCGCGGCCACCCCGACGGTACGCACCAAGCCGGCCACCACGCTCGTCGAGCCGAAGGAGACCGAGCAGGCGCACGTCATCCTCGGCTGCCCGGGGATCGACCGCACCGACGACAGGCGGTTCGCGCTCGGCGTGCTCAACAACGTGCTCGGCGGCGGCATGTCCAGCCGGCTGTTCCAGGAGATCCGGGAGCAGCGTGGCCTGGCGTACTCGGTCTACTCCTACGCCAGCCAGTACGCCGACAGCGGCGTGTTCGCCGTCTACGCCGGGTGCGCGCCGGGCAAGGTGGACGAGGTGCTGGACCTGACCCGCGCGGAGCTGGCGCGGGTGGCCGCCGAGGGGATCACCGAGGCGGAACTGGCCCGGGGCAAGGGGATGAGCAAGGGCTCGTTCGTGCTCGGGCTGGAGGACACCGGCTCGCGGATGAGCCGGCTCGCCAAGGGGGAGCTGCTCTACGGCAACCTGATGCCGGTGGACGACCTGCTGGCCCGGGTGGACGCGGTGACGCTCGACGACGTGAACATGCTCGCCGCCGACCTGCTCGGCCGGCCCATGTCGCTTGCCGTGGTGGGTCCGTTCGACTCCGGCAGCTTCACGGCCACGAGCTGAGCGCCCCACCGGTCCTGAGCGCCGCGCCGGTCCGCCGGATCCCGTGCCGGGCGCTGGGATAGGTTGTGGCCCGTGACTGAGCAGCAGAAGACGGCGGCCCGGGTCGGTGTGCTCGGTGCCCGGGGCCGGATGGGCATGGAGGTCTGCAAGGCGGTCGACTCCGCCGCCGACCTGGAGCTGGTCGCGGCCGTCGACCAGGGCGACGACCTGGAGGCGGTGGCGCAGGCGGGTGCCGAAGTGGTCGTCGACTTCACCACCCCCGACGCGGTCATGGACAACCTGCGCTGGTGCGTCGAGCACGGCGTGCACGCGGTGGTCGGCACCACCGGCTTCACCGGGCAGCGGCTCGCCGAGGTGCGGGGCTGGCTCGCCGGCCGGCCTGGCGTAGGCGTGGTGATCGCCCCCAACTTCGGCATCGGCGCGGTGCTGATGATGCAGTTCGCGGCGCGCGCCGCCCGCTACTTCGAGTCGGTCGAGATCGTCGAGCAGCACCACCCGCGCAAGCTGGACGCGCCGAGCGGCACCGCCACCCACACGGCCCGGCTGATCGCCGCCGCCCGCGCCGACGCCGGCCTGGGGCCCGCGCCGGACGCGACCCGCGACGAGGTGGCCGGCGCCCGCGGTGCCGACATCGACGGGGTACGCGTGCACGCGGTACGCGCCACCGGCCTGGTCGCCCACCAGGAGGTGCTGTTCGGCACCACCGGCGAGACGCTCACCATCCGGCACGACTCGTACGACCGGGTGTCGTTCATGCCCGGCGTGCTGCTCGCGGTCCGGGAGGTGGGTCGCCGGCCCGGTCTCACAGTCGGCCTGGACGCCCTGCTCGACTGATCCGTCGCGCGGCGTGCTCCGGCCTGCTGCGGGAAACCGTTTTGCCTGGTCGGCGGCGTGGACCTAGGCTGTTTTCATGATCGATTCCGGACACTCCGACCGCACCGGCCGCCGGGTGACGCTGCGCCCGGTGGACGACGACAACTGGCGGGCCGTGGCGGACGTCGCGCCGCACGACGACCAGCGCGCCTTCGTGGCCGCGCTGGCCGCCCGTTACCTGCTTCTCACCGAGCGCTCGGACGTCTGGAACTCGCTGGCCGTCTACGCCGACGAGACGGTCGTCGGCCACGTCATGTGGGGCGTGGACGACGACGAGTCGCGCTGGATCGGCGGCATGGTGATCGACGCCGCCGAGCAGGGGCGGGGCCTGGGCCGCGCCACAGTGCGGACGCTCGCCGACTGGCTCGCCGAGGCGGGCCGGCCGATCCGCCTGAGCTACCACCCCGACAACAAGCCCGCCGCCGCCCTCTACACGTCCCTGGGTTTCCACCCCACAGGCGCGATGGAGGACGAAGAACTGGTAGCCGAACTCCCCCCAGCCTGACCCCCACCCTCCCCCTCACCCTCACCCCCCCCGGCCTGTACCTGGCCGATCATGAGGTTGGCGGCAGTTGGGGAGATCGAAAAGGCCGCCAACTTCATGATCGACTGGATCGGGGCGGGGTGCGGCGGGTGGGGTGGCGGTCCTGCCCCGTGCCGGGACCGCCGGCCCACCCACGCGAGGGTGGACCGGCGAGACGAGCGGAACTCATCGCTGCGGCGGAAGATTTTCCTCCGGGACTGCCACGTGCAGGCGGATCTGGGGGACCAGCATGTCGTCCACGTCCAGCGCGCGGGCCGCTCCGTCCGGCTCCCAGCCGGTCGAGCCGAGGAACTTCCGGGTCGCGGCGTCGGCGTCGAACGCCCACGCCACCGCCCGGGTCAGACCGTCGGCGCGCCAGTGGTCGACGGCCGCGGCGAGCAGCCGGCTGCCGTGCCCGCGCCGCCCCCACCGGGGCTCGACCAGCAGATCCGTGACCGCGGCGACGTCCGAGCCGAGCGCCTCGGCCGGCTCGTCGGGGGCGAGCGCGTCGGCGTCGGCCGGACCGGAGGCGACGAACCCCACCAGATAGGATTGCGCCGCCTGTTCGACGGCGACCAGCACCCGGTGCGCGCCCGAGGGCGGCTCCTGCACCGCCGCACTCCACCGCCGCGCGAGGTACGCCTCGTCGAGGTTGTCGAGCACGTGCCGTGGCAGGATCCGGCGGTACGCGACCCGCCAGGTCGCGAGCTGGATGCGTGCGATCTCGCCGGCGTCCTCGGGACGCGCGGGCCGGACGTAGCCTGCAGCCATGGCACGTGAGCCTACGCAGGGCGAGGAGGGTGACGGTGGCGCAGGGTGCCGGGCGGACGATCACGCAGGTCGTCGCCGTGGTGGCGCTCGCCGCGGCGGTCACCGTGTTCCTCTCCGTGGCGGCGGTGCGGCACGGCTTCTTCGACCTCCAGGTCTACTACGGCGCGCTGACGTACTGGGCGCGTGACGGCGGGGAGATCTACGACTTCCTGCGCCCCGGCACGCAGTACGGCTTCACCTATCCGCCGTTCGCCGCACTGGTGATGCTGCCGATGGCGTACCTGCCGTGGGGCGCGGCGATCGTGGTGAGCGTGACCGCGACGGTGCTGGCGAGCGCCGTGGTGATCTGGCGGCTGCTGGACCCGGTGGCCCGCCGGTCCGGCTGGACCCGCTGGTTCGCGCTCGCTGTGGCGCTCTGCCTGGCGGCCGCGTACGAGCCGATGCGCGAGACGGTCAACTTCGGCCAGGTCAACATGCTGCTGCTGTTCCTGGTGGCGGTGGACCTGCTGTGGCTGCTGCCGGCGCGCAGCCGCTGGGCGGGCGTGGGCATCGGCCTGGCCACCGCGATCAAGCTGACGCCCGGCATCTTCATCGTCTACCTGCTGGTCACCGGCCGCTGGCGGGCCGCGCTGACCACAGTCGGCACGGCCGCCGTCGCCACGCTCGTGGCCGCCGGTCTCTTCCCCGACGCGTCCCGGGAGTTCTGGACCGAGGCGCTGTGGAACACCGACCGGGTCGGCGAGCTGGCGTTCGTCTCCAACCAGTCGCTGCGCGGGGTGGTCGCCCGGCTCGACCCGCAGCACCCGAGCACGATCGCCTGGCTGGTGCTCGTACTCCTGACGCTCGTGGTGTGGGCGTGGCGTTCGCGGGCGGCGGTGGCCGCCGGCGACGAGGCCACCGGCCTGGCCCTCACCGGTGCCGTGATGTGCCTGGTCAGCCCGGTCACCTGGGTGCACCACCTGGTCTGGCTGCTGCCCGGCCTGATCCTGCTCGTCGACAACGGCATGGCGGCGCCCGCGCGCAGCCGCCGGCGCCGTCTGCTGCTGGCCGCCGCGTTGATCGGGTACGCGCTGCTGTGCAGCCGGATCGTCTGGTCCTGGGAGAAGGACTTCACTGGCGTGGACGGCTTCCTCGGCAGCAACACGTACGTGTGGATCAGCCTGGCGCTGCTGCTCGGGCTGCCGGTCCGGCGCTGGCTCACGCCGGCCGGCGGCGGGCGTCCCGGCGACGGCGTCCCGGCCGGGTCAGCCTCCGGTGGTGTACCGCAGCTCGCGGAGCAGGATCGGGGTGCGGCCACCGGACAGCGGCACCGGGTAGGCGGACTCCTCACCGTCCGGTGAGTGCCCGGCCCGCTCGTAGAAGCGGCGGGCCCGGGCGTTGTCGGCGAGCACCCAGAGCCGGTACCCGGTCCAGCCCCGCTCGGCCAGGCCGTCCCGGGCCGCCGCGAGCAGCGTCCGGCCGGCGCCCGAACCCCAGTGCGCCGGTTCCAGGTAGATCGCCAGCAGCTCGCCGTGCGCCGGGTCGAGGTCGCCGCGGTCCTGGTTGTTCCGGTACGGCCCGAACGTGGTGAACCCGACGATCGTGCCGCCGTCCACGGCGACGAGCGTGGTGAACGGGTGCTCCGGGTCGGCGGTGCCGAGGTCGCGGCGGCGCTGCGCCCAGGCGCGCGGGTTCAGCCGGCTCAGCACCTCCTCGGGCATGATCCCGGCGTACCCGGCCTGCCAGCCGTGGACGTGCACCCGGGCGATGGCCTCGGCGTCGTCCGGTTCCTCCCGGCGAATGGTGAGCACCTGTCCGTTCTATGCCCCGACGGGCGATCGGTCCAGCCGCCGCTCCCGATGTCGTACCGCTGGATTAGGGTCGCCGACGATGGCCGTACCGGAATCGCTCTCCCTCGCCCAGGCCCGCCGGATCGCCCTGGCCGCCCAGGGCTTCGCCGACCCGGCGCCTTCAGGCGTGCCCACCCGCCGCCACCTGCGCCGGGTGCTCGACCGGGTCGGGCTGATCCAGATGGACTCGGTGAACGTGCTCCAGCGCGCGCACTACCTGCCGCTCTACAGCCGGCTCGGGCCGTACCCGACCGCCCTGCTGGACACCGCCGCCTACCGCCGCCCGCGTGAGCTGTTCGAATACTGGGCGCACGAGGCGTCGCTGGTCCCGGTGGGGCTGCACCCGGCGTTGCGCTGGCGGATGGCCAAGGCCCGCGACGAGGCGTGGGGCGGCATGCGCCGGATCGCCGAGGAGCAGCCCGAGCTGGTCGCCTGGGTCCGCGACGAGGTGGCCGCCCGGGGGCCGCTGACCGCGGCCGAGATCGAGCACGACGCCCCGCGGGAGACCGGCAACTGGGGCTGGAACTGGTCGGCCGTGAAGCGGGCGCTGGAGTTCCTGTTCTGGGCCGGCGAGGTCACCGCCGCCGACCGCACCAACTCGTTCGCCCGCCGCTACGACCTGCCCGAGCGGGTGCTCCCGGCCGCCGTGCTGGACGCGCCCACCCCGGGCGACGCCGAGGCGCACCGGTCGCTCGTGTCGATCGCCGCCCGCTCGCTCGGCGTCGCCGCCGAGACGGACCTGCGCGACTACTTCCGGCTGCCGGTCGCCGGGGCGCGGCGGGCGGTGGCCGAGCTGGTCGAGGCGGGCGAACTGACCCCGGTCACGGTGCAGGGCTGGCGGCAGCCGGCCTACCTGCACGCCGACGCGCGGCTGCCCCGCTGGGTACGCGGCAACACGCTGGTCAGCCCGTTCGACCCGCTGGTCTGGGAGCGGGCGCGCACCGAGCGGCTGTTCGGCTTCACCTACCGGATCGAGATCTACGTGCCGGCGCCCCAGCGGGTCTACGGCTACTACGTGCTGCCGTTCCGACAGGGCGAGCGCTTCACCGCCCGCGTCGACCTGAAGGCCGACCGGAAGGCCGGGGCGCTGCTGGTGCCGGCCGCCTGGGTCGAGCCGGGCGCCGACCCGGGGGAGACGGCAGTGGCGCTCGCCGCCGAGCTCTACCGGCTGGCCGGCTGGCTCGGCCTGGACGCGGTCGCCCCGCCCGCCGCGGGCGACCTCGCGGGGCCGCTGGCCGCCGCGCTGGTGGGCGTGGCCGGTGTACGGTGAGCGCGTGACGAGCGTTGACCGGCCTGCCACCGCGCCCGACCCGCACCCCCAGCCGCACCCGCACGGGCACGCGCAGCCGGAGTCCGGATCGCCGTCGCACGCGCTCGCCGGCCCATCTCCGGACGCGTACGCCCCGGCACCCGGCGGGCTGTCGTCGGCCGCCGACGCGCACGATCACGCCCTGGCGCCCGCGTTCGCGCACGCCGGAGCGCACACCCCTGCCGGAGCGCCGGGAGCGCCCGGAGCGCCGTGGCCGGGTTACCCGGTGGCGTACCAGCCGGTCGAGGCCGACCGGTTCACCCGGATGGTGCTGCGCCTGCACGCCCGCGCCCCGCGCTGGGCGGTGCCGCTGGCCGCGCTCGGCTGCGTCGGCCTCGGCATCGCGTACGCCCTGATCAGCGACCCGACCCGCAGCGACCCGGACGCCGCACCGACCTGCCTGCTCAAGCTGACCACGGGGCTGGACTGCCCGGGCTGCGGCGGCACCCGCGCGCTCTGGTACGTGCTGCACGGCGACCTGCCCGCCGCCGCCCGGCACCACTTCCTGTTCGTCTTCGCGCTGCCGTTCCTGGCCTGGCTCTTCGTGGCCTGGGCCGGCAACCGGGCGTTCGGCTGGAAGCTGCCCGAGATCCAGTTCAGCCCCAAGGTCATCGGCGTGTTCCTGGCCGCGTGGGGGGTCTTCTCGGTCGTCCGCAACCTGCCCTGGGCACCCTTCACCTCGCTCTACGTCTAGCGCTCTCCGCCCTCTCCGCCGGAGCGCTCCCGCTATCCGGGTTCGATGTTCCGCAAAGCGGGATCGGAGAAGATCTTGGAAGCGCAGCGCCCCTATGGGGGCCATTTCCTACCAAGATCTTGAGAGCCGGAGCGGCGATATCGGACGACTCAGGCCGAGACACCTGGGCGGAGCGCCCGCTGGCCGGCCGCGTGCCCGATTTCCACGCCGGGCGCGGGCCAACTACAGTCGCAGGAATGCCGGAGATGGTTCAGCCCCAGGTCAAGTTGATCGCGTGGACCCAGTTCCAGGCGCCCGAAGAGGTGCCCTGGTCCACCGACGCCGACGGTGGGCAGGCGCTCGCCGAGTTCGCCGGCCGGGCCTGCTACCAGAGCTGGAAGAAGCCGAATCCGGCCACCGCCACCAACGCCGGTTACCTGGCGCACATCCTGGAGGTCGGCCACCTGAGCGTGCTGGAGCACGGCTCGGTGAGCTTCTACTTCAGCGGCGTCTCCCGCTCGTTCACCCACGAGCTGATCCGGCACCGGCACTTCTCCTACTCCCAGCTCTCCCAGCGCTACGTGCCCGAGCGGGACGCGGCGATGGTCGAGCCGTCGGTGATCGCCGACGACCCGGAGCTGCACAAGAAGTTCGTCGAGGCCACCGACGCGGCGGTGCGGGCGTACACCGAGCTGCTGGAAGGGCTGGAGGCCCGCTTCACCGACGAGCCCAACCCGACGCTGCGCCGCAAGCAGGCCCGCCAGGCGGCCCGGGCGGTGCTGCCGAACGCCACCGAGACCCGGATCGTGGTGACCGGCAACTACCGGGCCTGGCGGCACTTCGTGAAGATGCGCGCCACCGAGCACGCCGACGTGGAGATCCGCGAGCTGGCGGTGGAGTGCCTGCGCCAGCTCAAGGGTGTCGCGCCGAACGTCTTCGCCGACTTCGTGATCTCCACCCTGCCCGACGGCTCCGAGGTGGCTGCGTCGCCGCACGCGGAGTGACTCGTCGCCCTTCGCCGCCGGGCCACCGGCGGCCGTCCGCTAGGTTGTGAGCATGACGCACGACCACTCCGCCGCCCCGAGCCGGGGCGCGTCGCGCCCGTTCGGGCGAGTGATGACGGCCATGGTGACCCCGTTCACGCCGGACGGCGGCCTGGATCTCGACGGCGCCGCCCGGCTGGCCGAATATCTCGTCGACGAGCAGGGCAACGACGCGCTGGTGCTCAACGGCACCACCGGCGAGTCCCCGACCACCACGGAGGCGGAGAAGGAGTCGCTGATCCGCACCGTGGTCGAGGCGGTCGGCGACCGGGCCCGCATCGTCGCCGGTGTGGGCACCAACGACACCCGGCACACAGTCGAGCTGGCCACGCAGGCCGAGAAGGCCGGTGCGCACGGCCTGCTGGTGGTCACGCCGTACTACAACAAGCCGCCGCAGGCCGGGCTGCTGCGACACTTCACCACAGTCGCGGACGCCACCGGCCTGCCGGTCATGCTCTACGACATCCCGCACCGCGCGGGCGTGGCGATCGCCACCGAGACGCTCGTCAAGCTGGCCGAGCACGGCCGGATCGTCGCGGTGAAGGACGCCAAGGGCGACCTGTTCGCCACGTCGGAGGTGCTCAGCCGCACCGACCTGGCCTACTACAGCGGCGAGGACGCGCTCACCCTGCCGATGCTGTCGATCGGCGCGGTCGGCGTGGTCGGCACCTCCACCCACTTCACCGGCGCGCTGACCAAGCAGATGATCGAGGCGTTCGAGGCGGGCGACAACGCCGGTGCGCTCGCCCTGCACCGACGGTTGCTGCCGCTCTACACCGGCATCTTCCGCACCCAGGGCACGATCCTGGTCAAGGCCGGCCTGGGGGCGCAGGGTCGCCCGGCCGGCCCGGTGCGGCCGCCGCTCGTCGACGCCACCGGTGACGAACTGGCCCAGCTGCGCGCCGACTGCGCCGCGGCGGGCCTGCCCCTGCCCGAATGAATCAACGACACGACGGACGCCGCGCGACGGCGTCGCAGAATGAGGTGACGCGTGACCGAGGCGCACATCGAGGGTGAACTGCCCCCGCCGCTGCCCGAGGGCGGCCTGCGGATCATCCCGCTCGGCGGACTCGGCGCCATCGGCCGGAACATGACCGTCTTCGAGTACGACGGCAAGCTGCTGATCGTCGACTGCGGGGTGCTGTTCCCCGACGTCGAGCAGCCGGGCGTGGACCTGATCCTGCCCGACTTCGGCCCGATCCTGGACCGGCTGGCCGACGTGCAGGCGATCGTGCTCACGCACGGCCACGAGGACCACATCGGCGCGGTGCCGTACCTGCTCGCGCACAAGCCGGACATCCCGCTGGTGGGCTCGCAGTTCACGCTCGCGCTCGTCGAGGCGAAGCTGGCCGAGCGGCGGATCCAGCCGTACACGCTGACCGTGCGGGAGGGCGGCCGGGAACGGCTGGGCCCGTTCGAGTGCGAGTTCTTCGCGGTGAACCACTCGATCCCGGACGCGCTGGCGGTGGCCATCCGTACGCCGGCCGGCCTGGTGCTGCACACCGGCGACTTCAAGATGGACCAGCTTCCGCTCGACGGGCGGATCACCGACCTGGCCGGGTTCGCCCGGCTCGGCGCCGAGGGCGTCGACCTGCTGCTGTCCGACTCGACGAACGCGGAGATCCCCGGGTTCGTCACGCCGGAGCGGGAGATCGGCCCGGTCCTCGACTCGATCTTCGCGAAGGCCAAGGGGCGGATCATCGTCGCCTCGTTCGCCTCGCACGTGCACCGGGTGCAGCAGGTCTTCGACTCGGCCGTCGAGCACGGCCGCAAGGTGGCGCTGATCGGCCGGTCCATGGTCCGCAACATGGGCATCGCCCGCGACCTGGGCCTGCTCAACATCCCGCCCGGCCTGGTGGTCGGGATCGAGGAGGCCACGAACCTGCCGCCCGAGCAGATCGTGCTGATGTCCACCGGTTCGCAGGGCGAGCCGATGAGCGCGCTGGGCCGGATGGCCAGCGGCGACCACCGGCACATCACCATCGCCCCTGGCGACACGGTGGTGCTGGCGTCCTCGCTGGTGCCCGGCAACGAGACCTCGGTCTACCGGGTGATCAACCGGCTGGCCCGGGCCGGCGCCGTGGTGGTGCACAAGGACGTCGCGAAGGTGCACGTCTCCGGCCACGCCCCGGCCGGTGAGCTGCTCTACCTGCTCAACGTGGTACGCCCGAGCAACCTGATGCCGGTGCACGGCGAGTGGCGGCACCTGCGGGCGCACGCCCGGCTCGGCATCGAGTCCGGCGTCGCGCCGGACCGGGTCGTGCTCTGCGAGGACGGCGACGTGGTCGACCTGGTCGAGGGCCGCGCCAGCCTGGTCGGGCGGGTCAAGAGCCGGTACGTCTACGTCGACGGTCTCGCCGTCGGCGACGTCAGCGAGTCGCTGCTCACCGAACGCCGGATCCTGGGCGACGGCGGGTTCATCGCCGCGACAGTCGTGGTCGACTCGGTCACCGGCAAGGTGGTCGCCGGCCCGACCGTCTCGGCGAAGGGCTTCTCCGAGGACCCGGAGGCGTTCAACGCGGTGGTCCCGCTGGTCACCGAGGCGCTGAACCGGGCCGCCGCGGACGGCATCACCGACCCGCACCAGCTCCAGCAGATCGTCCGCCGCACGGTGGGCCGCTGGGTCAACGACGCGTACCGCCGTCGGCCCATGATCGTCCCGACCGTCGTCGAGGTCTGACCCGACCGCGCCGCGCGCCGGTCCACCGTCCGCGGTGGGCCGGCGCCGTCGCTTTCCGGGTACGCCCCGACACGCGGTGTCGAAACGTGGTGACCGCACTCATCCGATCGGCGTCCGTCTCCGTACCTCCCGATGGCCGGCGTGCCCCTGCGCCGGTCGGGAGGAGCGTGGCGGATGGACCGCAGACGGATGACAGCCATCGGCGTACTGGTGGCGGCGGCCGGGTTGACGGCGGCGGTGACCGTACCGTCGTTCGCCGGTGAGGAACCCCGGCGGGCCGCGCCGGCGGCCGACGGCGTCGCCCCGGAGGTTCTGGACGCGATGGGCCGCGACCTCGCGCTGACCCGCGACCAGGCGGTGAAGCGGCTGCGGACCGAGCGGTGGGCGGCCGGCACCGTCACCCGGCTGCGCGGCGAACTCGGCGCCGGTTACGGCGGAAGCTGGCTCAGCGCGGACGGCGCCACGCTCACCGTGGCGGTGGCCGATCCGGCCGGCGAGGCGCGGGTACGGGCGGCGGGCGCGGTTCCGAAGCGGGTGGCCCGCGGCGTCGCCGAGCTGGACGCGGTGAAGAGCCGGCTGGACGCGGCGGGCGCCGACGCCAGCCCGGACGTGGCCGGCTGGTACGTCGACGTGGCAGACAACGCGGTGGTCGTGATCGCCCGGCCGGGCGCGGAGGCCGACGGCCGACGGCTCGCCGCCGCCGCCGGGTCGAAGGCCGCGATGGTTCGGGTGCGGACCGCCGACGAGGCCCCGCGCCCGCTGTTCGACGTGCGGGGCGGCGACGCCTACCTGATCAACAACGCGGGCCGCTGCTCGGTCGGCTTCTCAGTGGTCGGCGGGTTCGTCACCGCCGGGCACTGCGGCCGGCCGGGGGACCGCACCACCGGATCCAACCGGGTCGCCCAGGGCACGTTCGCCGCGTCCTCGTTCCCGGGTGACGACTGGGCGTTCGTGCGGGTGAACGCCGACTGGACGCCGCAGGGCGTGGTGACCGACTTCAACGACGGCGGCACGGTGGCGGTGAACGGCTCCACCGAGGCGCCGGTGGGCGCGTCGATCTGCCGGTCCGGCTCCACCACCGGCACCCGCTGCGGCCTGATCCAGGCGAAGAACGCCACAGTCAACTACCCGGAGGGCACCGTCACCGGGCTGACCCGGACGAACGTCTGCGCCGAGCCGGGTGACTCCGGCGGCGCGTGGCTCTCCGGCGACCAGGCGCAGGGCGTCACGTCCGGCGGATCCGGCGACTGCACCCGGGGCGGCACCACGTTCTTCCAGCCGGTCAACGAGATCCTCCAGCGCAACAACCTGACGCTCGTCACCGCAGGCGACCAGCCCGCGCCCACGCAGCCGCCTGCGGGCGGCGGCGAGACCACCCCGCCCGCGACCGCCGAGCCCACCCCGCCGGCGGACGACACCGAGTGCTCCGGCCAGGTGAGCCGGACCGGCCGGATCGCCGCCGGACGGACCCAGGTCCAGCCGGACGGGCGCTTCTACCGGGTGCCCGACGGCACCCAGGAGGCGTGCCTGTCCGCGCCGGACGGCGCCCGGGTGGTGCTGGAGCTGCAACGCTTCACCGGCGGCGCGTTCCGCACCGTGGCCCGCGCGGCCACCGCCGACGGCACAGCCCGCCTGACCACCGAGACCCAGGCCGGTGCATACCGGTACCGCGTCCTCGGGTTGTCCGGCTCCGGCGAGTACACGCTGGCGTTCTCCGCCCGCTGACCGCCGCACCCAGACCGCGGCCCCCGATCACCACCGCCCGGTGATCGGGGGCCGCGCCGCGTGTCAGGGCAGCGCGGCGACCGCTTCGGCGTACGCGGTGCCGGTGCGGACCGCGGCGGCCACCAGCACCGCGAGCTGCGCCGGGGCCACCCCGCAGGACAGGTCGGTGGAGATGCCCGCGGCCAGCACGAGCGTCCCGTCGCCGGGCTCGTGCACGTACGCGGCGGGCAGCAGCCGGTCGTGGTTCCAGGCGTTGCAGAACGCGTACGCCTCGGCGCGTCGACCGGCCGGCAGCCGCCGCTCCGCCACCACCCGGGCGTGCAGCACGTCGCCGTCTCGGCCGAGCAGGCGGAACTGGATCGTGGCCTCGCCCCACCGTCCGGCGAGCGTGCCGTCCGGCTCAGGCGTGTACGGCTCGCCCCGGGCGTCGAGCGCGGCGGCGAGCAGCGCCGCGTCCAGCGGGGCCGGTTCCTCCGGCCCGGGCAGCAGGGGTTCGGCCGGATCATCGGCGTCCGGCTCCTCGTCGAACTCGCTCTCGGCAGCCAGCGACACCGGCGCGGCGAGCGGCCGTTCGGCCAGCCAGGAGGCGATCCGGCCGGACTGGTGCCCGGTGCCGTTGCGGGCGTCGAAGCTGCCGGCGAGCGCCGTCGCCAGCCCCTGCAACTGCGTGCCGAGCGTCGCCACGTCCACCTCGGCCGCCGGCCGGGAACCGTGCCCCGGGCGGTGGATCCGCCGCCCGCCCAGCCCGGCCTCGGCGACCAGTCCGCACAGCAGCGCGCCCGCCGCGGCGAACTCCATCGCGGCCAGGTCGTCGGCCGGGCGGTCCAGCTCGGGCAGCTGCTCGGTGAGGATCTCCAGCCCACGATGCAGGTAGCCGCCCAGCGCGCAGAAGCGCAGGTGTGCGGCGAGCAGCGGGAACGCCGTCCGCTCGCTGCGGTGCCGGCGGTACGCGCGTACGTGCGCCCGGGCCGCCCGCGTCACCGCGCCGGTACGCAGCCACGGCAGCAGCCCCACGGCGAGCGCCCGTTCCGGCTGATCGGTGCAGGCCGTCGCGCCGGCGGCTGCCGCCTGCCGCTCGCCGCGCCGGGTCGGTACCGACTGCGGCTCGACCCAGCCGGCCAGCGCCGGGGCCAGCGCCGCCAGTGCCGCGTCCGGCTCGCCCCAGCCGGCCAGCAGGTCGGCCCGCCGCGCCGGGGCGCACCCCGCACACCCGCCCACCGGGTCGTTCGCGTCCGCCGCCGACCAGCGCTCGTACGCCCGCCGGGCCGCCGGCTCGTCGCCGAGGTGGTCGGCGAGCCGGCAGCGCAGCTCCGCCACCGGCGCGGCGTCCTCGCCCAGTTCCCCGGCGAGCGCGTCCAACAGGGACCGGGCCTGGTCCAGACCCACCCGGGGCGTGCCGAACGACGCCTCCACCGCCTGCCGCTGGTGCCGGCGCAACCGGGTCAGCTCGTCCGGGCGGGCGTCCAGCAGCCCGGGGTGTCCGTCCAGCGTGGTCCGCATCCGCCGGACCGGCTCCACCGCCCGCCACCGCTCGCCCCGGTGCAGGTACGCCTCGACCAGCGCGAACCGTGCCGACAGGGCGGTACGCGGGTCGCCGGTGGCGTCCGCCCGCGACGCGATCCGCTCCAGCTCGGCGCAGCGCTCCGCGCCGTCGGGCCGGTCCCGGGCGTCGGCGAGCGCGGCGGCCAGCCCCCGGTCGCGTGCCGTGGTCACCGGAGCGTCCCGCCGGCCAGCTCGTCGACGGCGGCGGCGAGCTGGCACCCGGTGGTCACGCCACAGTCGACGAGCCGGTCGAGCTGGTGCGGCGTCACCCCGCGTTCCAGGTCGGTGGTGACCTCGCCGCACACCTGGGCCGACCCGTCGTCGGCGACGTGCACGTACGCCTTGGGCCAGAGCCGGTCGTGGTTCCACGTGTTGCAGAAGGCGTGCAGCTCGGGCACGCGCTCGATGCCGAAGTGGTCCGCGACGACTGTGCGTACCTGGAGCAGCTCACCGGCCACGCCCCGGCGGTGGAACCAGATCAGGTTCCGCTCCCAGCGGCCCACCAGCGCGCCGTCGGGTTCCTCGACCACCGCGTACCCCCGGTGGCCGAGCACGGCGGCGATCAGCTCGCCGGTCAGCGGGCGCAGTTCCTGCGGGTGTCCGGCCAGCGGACCGTCCGGACCGTCCTCGATCTCCGGCGACGCCATCGGGCATCCCTTCTGAGGCGAATAACACAAACGACGGTCCGACCCGTGCTGCGACGCGCGGACACGACCCGGAAAAGCGGCGATCCACCGGGTGCCGCCGTTACCGTGACTCTATGGCGGGCCGTACCTCTCAGGCGAGCCGGCGGCGCGGCGCGTCGCCGCGTGGCACCACGAACAACCGCGCCCGGCAACCGGCGAAGAAGGCGGCGGCGCGGAAACCGGCGCGTCGGCGCCCGGCTCCCGGGCCGAGCCCGGCCGCGTTCGTCGGCCGGGCGGTCGGTGCCGTCTGGATGGGACTTGCGCACACGGTCGGCTGGACGTTCCGGGCGGCCGGGCGGCAGGCCGCGTCCACCCGGGAGCTGGATCCGGAGCACCGCCGCGACGGCGCCGGGCTGCTGCTGTTCGGCCTGGCCATCCTCAGCGCGGTGGGCATCTGGGGCGGCGGCGCCGGGCCGGTGGGCCGGCACCTGGCCGACACCGTACGGCTGTTCATCGGCGCCATCTCGATAATCCTTCCGGTGCTGTTCATGGTCGGCGCGTGGCGGCTGATGCGGACCCCCGCCGACCCCGAGCACCGCGGTCGCGGCCTGGTCGGCTGGGGCTCGATGATGCTGGCGACCGCCGCGATGCTGCACATCGGGCAGAACCCGGTCGACGAGGTCCAGCGTGACTTCGCCGGCGGTCTGATCGGCGCGGGCGTGGGCGACCTGCTGAAGTCCGCGGTGACCGCCTGGGTGGCCATGCCGCTGCTGCTCCTGCTGCTGGTGTTCGGCCTGCTCGTGGTCACCGCGACGCCGATCAACAAGATCCCGGAGCGGCTCGGCCTGCGCGCCGACCCGGCCGGGGCGGACGCCGACGAGGAGTCCGCCGAGGACGAGGCGCCGGCGAAGCCCGCCCGCAAGCGGCCCGCGAAGCGGATGCCGCCGCCGCTGGAGCCGCTGGACCCGGACGACGAGCTGGCAGGCGTCGACCTCCAGGAGACGCTGGTGCTGCCGCGCAAGCCGCCGAAGGTGCCGGCGAACCGCAAGCCGGTCGAGCCGCCGGAGCACTCGCCGCTGCCCACCCGCGCCGAGCAGCTCGCGCTGACCGGGCTCGCCGGCGACTACACGCTGCCGCCGGCGAACCTGCTCGGCAGCGGCGCCAAGCCGAAGAGCCGCAGCAAGGCCAACGACGAGGTGATCGCGGCGCTCACAGGCGTCTTCGAGCAGTTCGACGTGGACGCCGCCGTCACCGGCTTCACCCGCGGCCCGACAGTCACCCGGTACGAGGTGGAGCTGGGCCCGGGCGTCAAGGTCGAGCGGATCACCCAGCTGTCCCGCAACATCGCGTACGCGGTGAAGTCGCCGGACGTCCGCATCCTCAGCCCGATCCCGGGCAAGAGCGCGGTCGGTGTGGAGATCCCGAACACCGACCCGGAGAACGTGTCGCTCGGCGACGTGCTGCGCTCCCGCGAGGCGACGAGCGACCACCACCCGATGGTGGTGGCGCTCGGCAAGGACATCGAGGGCGGCTACGTGGTGGCCAACCTCGCGAAGATGCCTCACATTCTCATTGCGGGAGCCACCGGCGCGGGCAAGTCGTCCTGCCTCAACTCGCTGCTGGTGTCCGTCCTGACCCGGGCCACGCCGGACGAGGTGCGGCTGCTGCTGATCGACCCGAAGCGGGTCGAGATGACCGGCTACGAGGGCATCCCGCACCTGGTCACGCCGATCGTGACCAACCCGAAGAAGGCGGCCGACTCGCTGGAGTGGGTCGTCCGCGAGATGGACATGCGCTACGACGACCTCGCCGCCAACGGGGTCCGGCACATCGACGACTTCAACCGCAAGGTGCGCAACGGCGAGATCAAGGCGCCGCCGGGCAGCGAGCGGGAGATGCGGCCGTACCCGTACCTGCTGGTGATCGTGGACGAGCTGGCCGACCTGATGATGGTCGCGCCGCGCGACGTGGAGGACTCCATCGTCCGGATCACCCAGCTCGCCCGGGCCGCCGGCATCCACCTGGTGCTCGCGACCCAGCGGCCCTCGGTCGACGTGGTCACCGGCCTGATCAAGGCTAACGTGCCGTCCCGGCTCGCGTTCGCCACGTCCTCGCTGGCCGACTCCCGGGTCATCCTGGACCAGCCGGGCGCGGAGAAGCTGCTCGGCCGTGGCGACGGCCTGTTCCTGCCGATGGGCGCGTCGAAGCCGCAGCGCATCCAGGGCGCCTGGGTCACCGAGCGCGAGATCGCCGACGTGGTGAAGTTCTGCAAGGACCAGCGCGAGCCGGAGTTCCGCCCGGACGTGCTCGCCCCGGCGCAGGACAGCAAGAAGAAGATCGACGAGGACATCGGCGACGACCTGGACCTGCTCGTGCAGGCCGTCGAGCTGGTGGTCACCTCGCAGTTCGGGTCGACCTCGATGCTCCAGCGCAAGCTGCGGGTCGGCTTCGCCAAGGCGGGCCGGCTGATGGACCTGATGGAGACCCGGGGCGTGGTCGGCCCGTCCGAGGGCTCCAAGGCCCGCGACGTGCTGGTCAAGCCGGACGAGCTGGAGGAGGTCCTGGCCGGCCTGCGTGGCGGCGAGGACTGACCCGTACACGCGAACGGGCCCGCCGGTCGTCCCGGCGGGCCCGTTCGCGGTTCGGCGGTCTCAGTTGGTGAGGACCACGTAGCTGATGATCATGCCGATCACGGCGCCGGCGACGCTCGCGGCAGCGGCGTACCAGCCCAGCGGCTTGTCACCGAGGACCGCGCCGACGATGCCGAGCACGAGGCCGACCAGGCCGAACAGCGGCGGCAGGATGAAGATCGCGATGGCCGCGAAGACGAACGCGATGATCGTGCAGATCCGGGCGGCGCTGCTGCGCGGACGGGCGGTGGCGTGGATGTCGGCCATGGTTTCCTCCGTGGGTGATCTCGCTACGTGTCGACGGGAGATCGGGTACCCCGGCCGCCGTACCGTCCAAACCGGAGGCGGCATCGATCAGGCGAACAGCTTCAGTCCGATCACACCGGCCACCACCAGCAGCAGGCAGGCCACGCGCGGCAGGTTGACCGGCTCGCCGAGCGCGAGCATGCCGACCAGCGCGGTACCCACGGCGCCGATGCCGACCCACACCGCGTAGCCGGTGCCGACCGGGATGTCGCGCAGCGCGTACGCCAGGCCGGCCATGCTGCCGACCAGGGTGACGGCGAAGACGGCGGAGGGGAGCGGACGGGTGAAGCCGGCGCTGCGGTCCAGCGCGATCGCCCACGCGGTCTCCAGGAGTCCGGAGATCACCAGCACGATCCAGGCCATGGGACATCACCTCTGACGGGCGGGCCCGGCGCGGAGCGGGCCGGGCGACGGTTAGGTCACGCGGGGCGTCTTGGCCTGACCGGGTACGCCCACCACTCGTCCGGGACGGCCCGCGGGCCGTCGTGGCCGACGGTAGCACCGGGCGGGCCGGGTCGGCGGCGGGGTGAGAAAGCCCACCATGAGTGGAGTTGACGTCAACTTCAGGTTGCACGATGGAACGCATGACCGTGCTCTTCTCCGACGACGACGTCGCGGCCGCCGTGGACGCCCCGCTCACCGTCGCGGCCATGCGCGACGCGCTGCTGGCCGCGCACGCCGGGCGGCTCATCGCCCCGCCCCGGGCGTCCGCGCCGCTGGGCGGGGGCCGGATGGTGCTCACCGCCGGGCACCTCACCGGGCAGTGGTACGGCTTCCGCTCGTACGACACGTTCGGCCACCCGGAGAGCGGTCAGCTCGTCGTGCTGCACGACGCGGCCACCGGCGCGGTACGCGCCATCGCCGTCGGCGAGGAACTCGGCTCCCGGCGTACCGGAGGACTCGGTGGCGTGGCGGTGGACGCCCTGGCCCGCGCGGACGCCGCCACGATCGGCGTGGTGGGGTCCGGCCGGCAGGCGTGGACCCAGGTCTGGGCCGCGGCGGCGGTCCGGCCGCTGCGCGAGGTGACGGTGTTCAGCCGCTCGGCGGCCCGGCGGGACGCGTTCGCCGCGCGGGTCCGCGCCGAGCTGGGTGTGCCGGCCCGCGCCGTCGGCTCGGCCGCCGCCGCGGTACGCGACCGCGACGTCGTGGTGCTCGCCACCACCAGCACCGTCCCGGTGCTCGACGCCGCCGACCTGGCCCCCGGCACCCACGTCAACACGGTTGGCTTCAAGCAGGTCGACAGGCACGAGTTCGGCCCCGACCTGCTCGACGCCGCCGACCTGCTGGTCACCGACTCACCCGGGCAGGCAGCCGCGTACGTCCCGCCGATGCTCGCCGCCGTCGAGCCGTACGCCGGGCGGCTGCGCGACCTGGGCGCGGTGCTGGCCGGCGCGGCTCCCGGCCGGACCACCGCGGACCAGATCTCGGTCTTCTGCTCCACCGGCCTGGCCGGCACGGAGGTGTTCCTCCTCGATCGGCTGGCCCGGGTGGCCGTGTCCGCGCGCTGACCCTGGCCGGACGGGTGCGCGGCGCACCGGAACCGGCCCGGTACCCTCGGATGGTGTCTGCCTCCTCCTCCACCCCGCGATCCGACGGGCGCCGCGTCGCCCTGCTGACCCTCGGCTGCGCCCGCAACGAGGTCGACTCGGAGGAGCTGGCCGCCCGGCTAAACGCCGACGGATGGCAGGTCACCACCGACGGCGAGGGCGCCGACGTGGTGGTGGTGAACACGTGCGGGTTCGTCGAGAAGGCCAAGCAGGACTCGATCCAGACGCTGCTGGCCGCCGCCGACACCGGCGCGAAGGTCGTCGCCGCCGGGTGCATGGCCGAGCGGTACGGCCGTGAGCTGGCCGACAGTCTCCCCGAGGCGCAGGCCGTGCTCAGCTTCGACGACTACCCGGACATCGCCGCCCGCCTCGACTCGGTGCTCGCCGGCGAGGCGATCGGCGCCCACACCCCCCGCGACCGGCGGGAACTGCTGCCGCTGACCCCGGTGAAGCGCCGCGACGCGGCGGTGTCGCTACCAGGGCACGGCACCCCGGCCCGGGTCGCACCGGAGACCGACGCGCACACCCCGGCCCACCTGCGGCAGGTGCTGCGGCACCGGCTCGACACCGGCCCGGTGGCCTCGCTGAAGCTCGCCAGCGGCTGCGACCGGCGGTGCGCGTTCTGCGCCATCCCTGCCTTCCGCGGCGCTTTCGTCTCGCGTACCCCGGACGAGCTGCTCGCCGAGGCCGAGTGGCTGGCCAAGACCGGCGTCCGCGAGCTGGTGCTGGTCAGCGAGAACTCCACCTCGTACGGCAAGGACCTGGGCGACCCCCGCGCGCTGGAGAAGCTGCTGCCGCAGCTCGCCGCGATCGACGGGATCGTGCGGGTCCGCGCCAGCTACCTCCAGCCGGCCGAGACCCGGCCCGGCCTGGTCGAGGTGATCGCCACCACGCCGGGCGTGGCCGCGTACTTCGACCTGTCGTTCCAGCACTCCAGTGAGCCGGTGCTGCGCCGGATGCGGCGCTTCGGCTCCACCGACCGGTTCCTGGAACTGCTCGCCTCCGCCCGCGCGCTGGCGCCGGACGCGGGCGCGCGCAGCAACTTCATCGTCGGCTTCCCCGGCGAGACGAAGCAGGACGTGGCCGAGCTGGTCCGGTTCCTGACCGAGGCGCGGCTGGACGCGATCGGCATGTTCGACTACAGCGACGAGGACGGCACCGAGGCCGCCGGCCTGACCGGCAAGGTCTCCGCCGCCACGATCAAGCGGCGGTACGACAAGCTCAGCGCGCTGGCCGACGAACTCTGCTCGCAGCGCGCCGAGGAACGCCTCGGCGCGACGGTGGAGGTGCTCGTGGACTCGACCGCCGACGGGGTGGTGGAGGGGCGGGCCGCCCACCAGGCGCCCGAGGTCGACGGCTCGACCACACTCGTCGCGCCCGTCGGCGGCGGCGTCGATCTGGCCGCGCTGCGCCCCGGTGACCTGGTCCGGGCCACGGTGACGGCGACCGAGGGCGTGGACCTGGTCGCCGTACCGGATGAGATGATCTCGGCGGCGCCCGGCGCGGTACGGTGACGGCGGGCCCTGATGGAGCGGGGAAGCCACGTGGGGCGATGCGGGACATGACGGGAGCGGAGTCGACGGCGGCTGCCCCCGTACCGCTGCTCAACGCGGCGAACCTGCTCACCGGCGCGCGCCTGGTACTGGTGCCGGTCTTCGTGGCCACCGTGATCGCCTCCGGCATGAGCAACGCGGGCTGGCGGACGGCCGCCTGCGTGATCTTCGTGGTGGCCTCCGCGACCGACCTGGTCGACGGCTGGATCGCCCGCCGGTACGAACTGGTCACCTCGCTCGGCAAGGTGGCCGACCCGATCGCCGACAAGGCGCTCACCGGCGCCGCCCTGGTGCTGCTCTCCTTCTACGACCGGCTGCCCTGGTGGGTGACCGTGGTGATCCTGGTCCGCGAGCTGGGCATCACCGGGCTGCGCTTCTGGGTGATCCGGCACGGGGTGATCGCCGCCAGTCGTGGTGGCAAGGTCAAGACCGCGCTGCAGATCCTGGCCATCACCTGGTATCTCTGGCCGATGCCGGAGGCGCTCGCCGCGATCGGGCCGTGGATCATGGGGGCGGCCGTCGTGGTCACAGTGGTCACCGGGTTCGACTACATCGCCCAGGCGTTGCGACTGCGCCGCCCGGCCCGTTGAGCCGGTCAGCGGGTCCGTCGGCCCGGACGGCGGGTCAGTCGGTCCGGGGCGAGGGTCCGTCGGCCCGGACGGCGGACGAGTAAGCCGGCGTGGGGCGGGAAATGGGGGCGGGCATGGACACCGACGCGAGAGACCAGCGGCCCGCCGGCAGCCCGGCGGCCGCCGTGGTGCACCGCCTGCACGAGTGCGGCGAGACGCTGGCCACCGTCGAGTCGCTGACCGGCGGCCTGCTCGCCGCCGCGATCGTGGAGATCGCCGGGGTCAGCTCCATCTACCGGGGCGGCATGGTGGTCTACGCCACCGAACTCAAGGCGACGCTCGCCGGCGTACCGGAGGACCTGCTGGCCGACCGCGGCCCGGTCGACCCGGACGTGGCGGCCGCGCTGGCCGAGGGCGGACGGCAGCGCTGCGGCGCCGACTGGGGCCTGGCCACCACCGGCGTGGCCGGTCCGGAGCCGCAGGACGACAAGCCCGTCGGCCTGGTCTACGTGGCGGTCGCCGGACCGGACGGCACCGAGGTGCGCCGGCTCGACCTCAAGGGCGGCCGCGACCACATCCGCTCGGCTGCCGTGATCGAGGCGCTGCGGCTGCTCGCCGACCGCATCGAACTCCCCGCCGACGCCGACGCCGCCGAGGCGGCGGGGGCGGGCCGCCGGTGAGCCCGCGCGGCGCCGACACGCCCGGCGGCGGGATCGCCGGACCTGTCGATCCGCCCGGATTTTCAGAGGCGGGGTGGGATGTCGTCGTGGCGACCAACGGGTACGGTTGCGGGAAGGCTCCGGCGGTCGCCGTCGGCGCCGGGGCGGTCCGCCGCGTCCGGCGCGACGTGTTCCGGCCGGAGATGGTGGTCCCGTTCAGGGGGAGGTGCGATGGTCCTGCTACGCCGGGTGATCGGTGACGCGCTGCGAGCACGCAGGCAAGGGCAGCACCGCACCCTCCGCGAGGTCTCCTCCGCCGCCAACGTCAGCCTCGGCTACCTCTCCGAGATCGAACGCGGCCAGAAGGAACCCTCCAGCGAGCTGCTGGCCGCGATCTGCGACGCGCTCGGCGCCCGCCTGTCCGAGCTGCTGCGCGAGGTGAGCGACACGGTCGCCCTGGCCGAGCAGATGCCCGGCGTGCTGGTGCCGGTGACCGACGAGCGGGTCGAGCCGGCTCCGGTGGGCCCGTCCGCCGTGCGCAAGGCCACCAACCGCGGTGTCCGGCAGGTCACCTCCGACGGCGGGGTCGCCGTCCAGGTCCGGCAGGACTCGCCGCTCAAGGCCACGCTGCGCAGCACCCGCGTACGCCCCGCCGAGCGGGATGTGGTCTGCGCCGCCTGACCCCGGCTGTCACGTCGTGGGCAGTGCTGGCGTTCGCGTCGTACTGTTGATCAGGAGCGTACGGGTGCCGGAGTGGCGTCCGGCTGGGACGATGTAGGCGCGACGCTACTGAGGGGACGAGGCGGAGATGGCGAACCCGTTCGTCAAGGGTTGGAAGTACCTGATGGCGCTCTTCGGCGCGAAGATCGACGAGCACGCCGATCCGAAGGTGCAGATCCAGCAGGCCGTCGAGGAGGCGCAGCGCCAGCACCAGGCGCTGGTGCAGCAGGCGGCAGCGGTGATCGGCAACCAGCGCCAGCTGGAGATGAAGCTGTCCCGGCAGATGACCGAGGTGGAACAGCTCCAGGGCAACGCGCGGCAGGCGCTGGCGGTGGCCGACCAGGCGCGGGGCCGGGGCGACGAGGCCGAGGCCGGGCGCTACGAGCAGACCGCCCAGATGCTGGCCACCCAGCTGGTCTCCGCGGAGCAGGCGCTGGAAGACCTCAAGACGCTGCACGACCAGGCGCTCGGCGCGGCCGCACAGGCCCGCAAGGCGGTCGAGAACAACTCGATGATCCTCCAGCAGAAGCTGGCCGAGCGCACCAAGCTGCTCAGCCAGCTGGAGCAGGCCAAGATGCAGGAGAGCGTGGCCCGCTCGCTGGAGTCGATGTCGTCGCTCACCGCGCCCGCCAACACCCCCTCGCTGGACGAGGTCCGTGACCGGATCGAACGCCGCTACGCCACCGCGATGGGCCGGGCCGAGCTGGCCGGCAACTCGGTCGAGGGCCGGATGCTGGAGATCCAGAAGGCCACGCTCGACTCGGCCGGATCGGCGAGACTGGAGCAGATCCGGTCGAGCATGGCCGGCGAGCAGCTCGGCAGCCGGTCCGAGACCCCCGCCGTGGGGCAGCCGGCCGATCCGGCAGCCGCAGCCCGTCTCGACGAGATCCGGGCCAGCATGAGCCGGGAACGCGGCACCGGGGAGACCACGACCGGCTGACGGAGGGGCGGACACGATGGCGGACGAACGGGCCCGGCACTTCCGCAGGCTGCGCAGGCTACGCAACTCGGCGCGGCGGTGGAGCGTGCTGGCCGGAGGGCTCGGCGGCGCCGCCGCGGTGCTGACCCCGTACGCCGGACTGGGTCTGGCGGACGCGGCCTGGGCCGGCGCCGCGGGCAGCGCGATCGCGGTGGCCGCCTGGCGCTGGGTCGACCACCGTGCGCTGGCCGCCGTGCCGCCACCGCCCGCCCTCGACCCGGCGGAGGCCGCCGCCCGCTCCCGCGCCCGGCTGGTCGCCGCCGTCGAGCGGCTGCCCGTCGGCCCGGGCGTCGTGGCCGAGGTACGCCGGGTCCGCTCCCGCCTCGCGCTGCGCGGCACCGCCGCGGCCGAGCCGTGGGCCCGGCTGGACCGGGCCGCGCTCACCCTGGCCGGGCTGGCCGGACGGCTGACCGGACTGGCCGAGCCGGCGGTCCGGGAGGCGGCCGAAGCCGATCGTTCACTGCGTGAGCTGGCGACCCGGGTGGCGAGCGTGGAACGCGCGGCGAAGCTGACCCCGCAGAGCACGCTGAACGAGGTGCACGCCACGCTGGTGGCCCAGTTGGAGGACGGGGTGGCCGCGTACGAGCGGCTGGTGGTGGCCGCCGCCGGTTACGTGGCCGAGGACGCCCGTCCGAACACCGAGCACCCGGCCGCCGCGCGGCTGACCGAGGCCACCGACCTGCTGCACGGCGTAGCCTCCGCCCTGGCCGAACTCCGCACCCCTCTCCGCGCCCCCTGACAGTTCCCCTCCCCGCCCCGCCCCTCCCGCCCCGGTCTCCCCGTTGATCAAGGAGTTTGTGTCCTCCCCGCAGCCGGATCCCGACACAAACCCCTTGATCACCGTCCAAGCGCGGCGCCCGACCAGCGCGATCGATCATGAGGTTGACGGCGGTTTCGATCTCCATTTCGGCCGTCAACTTCATGATCGCCGGGCTCCGGCACTCCGGGGCGGCGTTCCGCCCGGCGCCCCTGCCCTCTCGCGCCCCGGGCTTGCCGGTCCTCCCGTCATCCGCGCCACCCACCCCACCCGCGCCGCTCACTCCGGTGATCAAGGAGTTTGTGTCCTGATGCGCGCCTGATCCGGACACAAACTCCTTGATCACGGGGGAGGGAGGGAGGGGGCGGCGGGCGGGTGACCCACGGGCTCGATCATGAAGTTGGCGGTGGTGTTGATCTCTGAAACTGCCGCTAACTTCATGATCAACGCTCGGCAGGCGCATGGGGGCGAGGTCAGGTGGGGGTTGTGGTTCGGGCTGGGGGGGTCCAGGGGGACGTGCCTACGACGTTTGTCGCTCGTACCCGGTAGTGGTAGGTCATGCCTCGGGCCAGGCCGGTGTTGGTGAAGCCTCGGCCGGTCACGTGGAACGTCGCCGGTTCACGGGTGAAGGCGGCGTCGGTGGCGCGCTGCACGACGAAACCGGCGCCCGGTCCGGCCGGCGTCGGCGCCGACCAGGTCACCGTCACGCTGGCGGTGTCCGGCCCGGAGACGCTCGCGGTGACGCTCACGCCGGTGGGCGCGACCGGCCGGGCCGGTGTGGTCACGGTGGCCACAGTCGACCAGGGTGAGGCGGCGCCCAGGTACGTCGTGCGTACCCGGTAGTAGTACGTGGTGTCCGGCGCGACGGCCGGGTCCACGTGGGACTCGCCCACGGCGATGGCCGTGGTGCCCGGACCGCTGGTGAACGTCGGGTTCGTGGCCCGCTGCACGTCCACGCCTGTGGCGAAGGAGTGGTTGGCCCAGCGCAGCGCCACCCGCAGCGGCCCCGTCGGCGGCAGCACCGCTGTCACCCGGGTCGGCGCGGACAGGTGCACCGCCGCCGGTACGGCGTTGGACCAGGACGAGCAGCTCACCGCGTTCTCGGCACGGATCCGGTAGTGGTAGGTGACGCCGGGCGTGACTGTGGCGTCGGTGTACCGGGTGGCGGTGGCGGCCACCGTGATCTCGGTCAGGCCGGTGGTGAAGGTGCTGTCGGTGGCGCGTTGCAGCCGGTGGCTCGTCGGTACGGGACGGCTGCCGTTGCCGGTCCAGGTCAGCGCGATGGCGGGGAGCGCGGTGGCGCTGCCGGGTGCCGGGGTGGCGGTGAGGCCGGTCGGCGCCTTGGGTGCCACGCGCACCACCAGCGGCCGGCTCATGCCCTGGTCGCGCAGTCCGGCCGAGCGGGTCTGCCAGCGGTACTCCCAGCCGAGGTTGACGAGCTGGTTGACCACGACCGCGGGGCGGCCGTCGACCGGGCTGACCGGGCCGGCGTCCAGCCGTGCGCCGGCCGGGCGGGTCGGGTCGAGCAGCCGTACGCTGTCGCCGATCTTGAACGGCAGGGCTGGTGGGACGGGACGCAGCGCCACCACGACGTCCTCCCGGGGGTTGACCCGGACGGTGTCCTTCCAGCCCAGCTCGCCCGGGTCGGGCGCGCGGACCGTGCCGTCCCAGCCGACCCGGTTGACGAGCTGTACGTCGCAGCCCTCGATGTGGACGGGATGAGTACGCGGGGCGTCCCCGACGATCCGCCAGAGCTGGGTGCCGTCGCCGGGCGCGCCGACCGCCACCGCCGGGTCGGTGGCGTGCAGCACCTCGGTGGCCGGGTCGGCCGGTCCCAGCGGCAGCGTGGCCGGGGCGAGCGGCCCGGCGACCGGGTGGCCGACGCCGAGCCGTCCCACCGCGCGGCCGTGCCGGGCCTCGAACACCTGCCCGACCGACTTCACGGCCAGCGGCAACGTGACCGGGGCGGTCGCGCCCGCCGGGGTGAACGTGACCGAGGTGGCCCGCGCGGGAACCAGCGTCGGGCGCGGGGTGGAGGTGCCGATCGCGGTGTCGTACGCGGGTTGCGGCACGATCGGCGGCGGCTGGCTGCGGGCGTACGCCCCGGGTAGCCGCTCGGCGAGCCTCCGCGTGTCGTACGGCTGCGCGGGGGTGCCGGTGACCCGGATCTGGAGCAGCGTACGGGTGTTCGGGCCGTACCCGGGGCGGGTCGGCGGCAGACCACCGGCGGCGGTCCGGTCGGGTGCCCCGGTGTGGTGGTCGTAGCGGGGGTCGAACCGGGGCAGCGGCGCGGGGCAGTCGTTGTAGAGGATGAGCGTGCTGCCCGGCGGCACAGTGGAGAAGTCCACCACCACGTCAGCCCGTTCGCCGGGGGCGAGCAGCAGCGCGTGCCCGTCCACGTTGAGCACTGTCGGGTCCTGCCTGTCGTACCGGTAGTCCACCGGCCGGTTGGTCAGCACCACGGGGGCGGGGAGCAGGCCGCCCTCGTTGCCGATCTGGATCATCTCGGGTCCGGCGGCGGCCGGGTCGGGCACGCCGCCGTCGCGTCCGTCCGCGGGCCAGTACGCGGGCCGGCCGGGCGCGCGTACCGCCTCGACCATCGGCACCTCACCGGCGTCCGGGTCGGCCGGGCTGCCGTCCTCGGCCCACATCGGCGCGTCGGAGGCGGCCCGGTAGAGCTGGAGGTTGAGCGCGCGGTCCGCGCAGGCGTTGAGGATCCGGAACCGGTACGCCCGCGGCGCGACCTCCAGGTACGGGTAGGCGACGCCGTTGACGAGCGGAGTGTCGCCGTACGCGTCGGGGACCGCCGACGGGTGCGGCACGCCCGGTACCAGCGGCGGCTCGTCCGGGTCGGTGTCGGGGTCGTGGTGCGGGTTCGGCACCGGGGCGACCCACGGGCTGGCGCCGCCGTCCGGGTCGTGGGTCCACGGCCCGTAGTCCCAGCGCCCGGTCGGGTTGGTGCCGGTGAGCCGGTACGGGTTCTGCCGCGGCTGGTAGACGTGCGGGTGCCACAGGCTGCCCTTGGCGCCCCAGCGGTCCCGGTCCCAGGTGGGGTCCTGGGCGGCGAGCTGCGCGTCGTCGGGTACGAACGTCTTGTCCTCGATCACCAGCGGGAGCTGGTCGGCGGGCAGCACGCCGTCGTCGACGAGCCGTTCCTCGGCCGGGTCGGTGAGCAGGTAGAGCGCGATCTGCCCGGAGTAGACGGTGAGCCGGGACAGGCCGAGCGTGTTGTCGTGCAGCCACATGAGCCGGCCGCTCTGGTCGTTCGGGAAGTACAGCGTGGTGGCGCCCGCGCCGGGCGGCGGCATGTCCGGCACCGGCGTCACACCCACACCCGTCGGGTACGGGGTGATCTCGCCGGCCGGGGTCACCCACTGCCACGGGTTGCCGGCGCTGATCCAGCCGGTCTGCGCGCCGGACAGGTGCGGTACGGCGCGGTTCTGCGGGTACGGGGCGGGACCGTCGAGCGGCCCGGCTCCGGCGCCGTCGACCGTCTCGTCCACGGGCAGGAACAGCTCGCCGGCCCGTCCGGTGGGGAGCTGGTTGATGAACTTGATCCGTACCGGGCGGCCCCGCCGGGCCACGATCATCGGGCCGAGGTGCCAGGGGCGGTCGGGCGGGCCGACAGTGTTGTGCCCGGAGGCGTCGGTGCCCAGGTTGAGCTGGCGGTAGCCGCGCAGCCGGGTGGCGGGCAGGTCGCGGTGCAGGCGCTGCGCGTACTCCTGGAGGCCGATCTCGTAGTAGTCGCAGCCCGGCCAGGTGATGGTGTCCGGGACGGCGACGGGCAGGCGGGCGCCGAGCCCGGCGGTGGCCGGCTGCCCGGGCAGCGGCAGCGGGTCGGCGAACTTGCGGATGCCGGTGCCGGGTACCGGGCGGCCGTCCGGGTCGAGCGTGGGCAGCGGGCTGGCGGCGGTGTTCGGCACCGGGCCGAACAGGCGCGGGACGGCGGCCGGGTCCAGGCTTGCAGGCGCCGGGCCGCCGCCGGGTTCCTCGTCACTGCCGCGAGCGGCCGGAACGGCGGGCGCGACGGAACCGGGCGGCGTCGGGTCACCGGTGGGCGCGGTCTCCTCGGCGATGGCGACGACGGCGGCGCGGTCCGGGCGTCCGGGCCGGCTGCGGCGGAACAGCACCATGGCTCTCCCCGGGGTCGGGGCGCGCCGGCCGACACCCCGGCGTGGCGGGCGTACGCGCTGCTGACGATCCGTGAGCGGTCCACCGCAGCATGCGACGTCACAGGGGTGAGGCGGAAGTACCCAATCGTCCCTATCTCGGCCGATCTTGGGCGTTTCGTGGAAGTTCCACGCCGGGTTGGCAGGCCGGACACCAGTAGGTGACCCGTTCGCCCAGTTCCTCCTTGCGAATGGCCGTCCCGCAGCGGCGGCACGGCTGCGCCCGCCTGCCGTAGACGTAGCTGGTCCCGCCCCGGTGCAGCACTCCTGTGGTGCTCTGCGTCCAGCGGCCCCGGTTGGCCGCGAGCAGCCGCTGGGCCAGCGCGACGGTGCCGGTCAGGTCCGGCACTGCGCCCACCGGCGTCCACGGCGACACGCCGCGCAGGAACAGCACCTCGCACTTGTAGAGGTTGCCCACCCCGGCCAGGTTGCGCTGGTCGAGCAGCGCCTCACCGATTGTGCGGTCCGGGTCGGCCGCGAGCCGGCGGACCGCCTCGTCGGCGTCCCAGTCCGGGCCGAGCAGGTCCGGGCCGAGGTGGCCGACGAGCGACTCCTCCTCGGCCGTCGGCACCAGCGCCAGCTCGTGCAGGTGGTAGCCGACGGCGACAGCGGCGGGGGAGCGCAGCACCACCCGGATCAGGTGCGCGGGCCGTCCGCTCCAGCGCTCACCCGGGGCGTACGCCCGCCAGGCGCCGTCCATCCGCAGATGCGAGTGCAGTGTCCACGGCTCGGCGTCGGTGCGGGTGAGGCGCAGCAGCAGGTGTTTGCCCCGGCTGGCCGACTCGCGCACGGTCCAGCCGGTCAGGTCGGTGGTGGCGAGTTGCGGCACGCGGAAGTCGGACCCGGTGAGCCGGGCCCCGGCGAGCGCGCGTTGCAGGACGCGTGCGGTGTTCCAGACGGTGTCGCCTTCGGGCACCCGGCCATTGTCCCCCGGCCGAGCAGAATTCGCATGTGTCGCTATTTGTACTGAGGTTCCACTTGATCTGCGGAAACGCCACGATCAGGGGGTTCTGAGGAGATGCCCATGGCATATACACGACGTCGTACCGTCGTCGCCCTGACCGCCCTGCTCACCGTGGCCGCCGGACTGCCCGGCACGCCCGCGTCGGCCGCGCCCCCGCCCACCGCCGTACCGGCCCGCGCCGCCGCGCCCGGCCCCGAACGCTGGTCCGTCGACCTCGCCGTCGCCGGCGGCGACGACGTCAACGTCGCCTGGCGGTCCGGCCGCCTGCGGCTCGCCGACCCCCGGCCCAACGCCCGCACCCGCCCGGCCGCCGTCGGCGGACCGGTCGCCGAGGGCATCCTGCTGTCCGCGCCGCGCACCCTGGACCGGCCCGCGACCCGGGTACGCGCGCAGTTCGCCGCCCGCACCGGCGACGGGGGTACGGCGGTGGCACAGGTACGCGGCTGGCGTGGCCGAGGCTGGACCGAGTGGCGCGACGCCACCGAGGCGGTGTTCGACGCACCGGTCAGCCGGGTGCAGGCGCGCGTCGTGCTGACCACCAGCGGCAGCGCGTCGGAGGCCACCGTCACCGGCCTGACCCTGGCCGCCGACAAGGTCGCCACCACGGCGGTCCAGCCGGCCGCCGCGCTCAAGTACCGGGTGTACGCGACCCGGATCGGCCTGGTCGGCGGCATCACCGCCAATGGGCACACGGTGCGTACCCGGGACCACTTCGCGGCGCTGCCCACCCGGCGCGGCCTGTCCCCGCGCAACACCGGCGACTACACCGTCAAGGTCTGCACGACGAACGGCAGCCGCTGCGAGTACGCCCCGGTGTGGGACGTCGGCCCGTGGAACACCCGCGACGACTGGTGGAACCCGGCGTCGATCAGGGAGAACTGGAAGGACCTGCCGCGCGGGCTGCCCGAGGCGCAGGCGGCGTACCAGAACGGCTACAACGGCGGGCGCGACCAGTTCGGCCGTACCGTCCGCAACCCGGCCGGGCTGGACCTGGCCGACGGGACGTTCTGGGACGGGCTGCGGCTCACCGACAACGCGTGGGTGGACGTGACGCTGCTGTGGACCGGCGGCGGGGCGCGGGCGGTGGTCGGTTCCGGGCCGCTGAACCTGCGGGCCGGGGCGAGCACCTCCTACGCGAGCCGGGGCCTGGCCGCCACGTACGCCCACGTGCCGGTGCAGTGCTACGTGACCGGGCAGCGGATCGCCGGCACGTACCGCACGACGACGAGGTGGTACCGCCTGGTGGGCGGCAACTACGTCAGCCACGCGTACCTGTCCTCGATCTACGGCGGCACAGTCCCCCGCTGCTGACGCCCCCGTCCCCGTCCGTCCCCGCCCGTCCCCGCTCTCCTCCGCGATCTTGCAGTTTCGGCCCTGCCCCGGGGGCATTCGCCCGTTATGCCGGGGCATCAACTGCAAGATCGCGGGGGAGACGGGTGATGGTGACCAGGGCGCCTGGGGTGGCTCGGAGGGTGTCGGCGGCTCGGCCGGTGTTCACCGCTATCGCGACCTGGGCGCCGGAGTCGACGTAGACCACCAGGGCGCCGGGTTCCGCGTCGCCGAAGGTACGGCCGTGGACCGCCTCGTGGCCGTTCACCAGCACCCGGGACGGCAGGCCGTCGAGCAGCGTGCCCGGCGCGGCGAGCTGGACGTTGCCGAAGTGGTCGACGGTCAGCACCTCCGCGCTGAAGCCGCCGGGCTCGGCGCGTACCACCGGTTCCGGCAGCCGGACCAGCGTGCCCGGGTCCACTGCCGGTCCCGCCTCGGCCGGCGGCGCGCCGAGCGCCAGCCGGGCGGCCACCGGCGCGAACACGTCCCGCCCGTGGAACGTGCGGGAGACGACCGGGCCGAGCCAGTCCGGGTTGGTCAGCTCCACCGCCTCGGTCACTCCGCCGAGCGCCTCCGCGGCCGGGACCAGCAGCCCG
Source organism: Micromonospora globosa (assembly GCF_000717585.1). Classification (NCBI taxonomy): domain Bacteria; kingdom Bacillati; phylum Actinomycetota; class Actinomycetes; order Micromonosporales; family Micromonosporaceae; genus Micromonospora; species Micromonospora globosa. Next base: position 42,069 of record NZ_JNZR01000005.1, on the reverse strand, counting down.
TTGTCCGGCCCGACCAGCAGTCCGCCGGGCGCGGCGAGCGCGATCCCGCGCCGCGTCGTGCCGACGCCCGGGTCGACCACCGCCACGTGCACGCCCCACGGCAGGTACGGCACCGTCTGCGCGAGTACCGCCGCGCCCCGGCGTACGTCGGCCGGTGGCACCAGGTGCGTCACGTCGATCACCCGGACGGCCGGGGCGAGCCGGGCCAGCACGCCGTGGCACGCCGCCACGAACCCGTCGGACAGCCCGTAGTCGGTGGTCAGCGAGACACACCGCGGGGTGTCGTTCACGTGTTGCCCGCCCCGCTGAGGTGCCGCGCCAGGCGCAGCTCGTGGACCACCACGATCGGTCCGCCCCACTCCCGCTCGTGCCGCGCCGTCAGCGCGGCGCGGTCCCCGTCGCGCGCCTGGCGTACCCGGATCGAGGCCACCGGCCCACCCTACGTGCCCGCTCCCCGTAACGCCGGGCGGTCAGCCGCGCAGACGCAGCCCGCGCGGGGTGGCGCGGAAACCGGCGGCGGTCAGCGCGTCGCGCAGCGGGGACGCGTGCACGGCCTCGCCGTCGGCGCGTTCCACCGAGATCGCGCCGAGCGCACCGGAGTGCACCGCGTCGGCGAGCGCCTTGCCGGCCGCGGCGAGCGTGTCGGTGTCGTCGGTGAACGACAGGATCGTCCGGCCGCCCCGCTCCACGTAGAGCACCAGGTCACCGCCGACGAGCGCGACAAGCGCTCCCGCCTTGCGCCCGGCCCGGTGGCCGGTGGCCGGTGCCGCGCCGTCGCCGGAGTCGACCACGCGCTCCGGCCAGGGCAGCGCCGCGCCGTACGGGTTCGCCGGGTCGGTGGCCGCGAGCACGACTGTCGGACCGCCCCGGCCCTGGGTGTCGTCGGCGAGCGCGCGGATGCGGTCCACCGCGCCGGGCACCGCGAACTGCGCCGCGCCGAGCCCTTCGACGAAGTAGCCGCGCCGGGCCGCCCCGCGTTCCTCCATCGCGGACAGCACCGGGTAGACCCCGGCGAAGCCGCCGGTGACCTGCTCGGCCACGACCGCGCCCCGGGTCACCACGCCGTGCCGTTCCAGCAGCAGGTCGGCGAGGGCGGCGGCGCGGCGGGTGGGGTCGAGGTCGCGTCCGGGCAGCCGGGACCAGCGGCCGGCCATCGTGGGCGGACCGCCCCGGCTGGGCAGCGCCACCCGGCCCGGACGGCGGTAGCGGGTGCGCGGCGCCGACGGCCGGGACCGGTGTGCCCCGCCGGCGCCGAGCGCGGCGCGCAGCGGCGCGAGCGTGTCGTTGGTGAGGTGACCGGCCCACACCAGATCCCACACCGCGCCCGACAGGGCGGCGTCGTCTGTGGCGCCGACCCGGTCGGACAGCGAGCGGAAGAACAACGCCTGCCCGTCGGCGAGCGCGTCGAGCACCGACTCGTGCAGCGGGGTCAGCGTCAGTGCCTCGTCCGGCGGCGGGAGCAGCAGCGGCGCCACGTCGGCGTACGCGAGCGTCACCCACCCGTCGCCGCCGGAGATCGCGCCCGCGCCGGCCCACACCACCTCGCCGCCGGCGCACAGCTCGTCGAGCTGGGCGGGGGAGTAGTCGGCGACCCGGGCCGGGAGCACCAGGCGTTCCAGCGCGGACGCGGGCACGCTCACGCCCTGCAACTGCTCGACGGTGGCGGCGACCGCCTCGACGCCCCGCGCCGACGAGCCGACCTGCTGCCAGCGGGGCAGGAACGCGGCGAGCGCGCGCGGCGGCACCGGCTCGATCTCCCGGCGCAGGGCCGCGAGCGAGCGACGGCGCAGCATGCGCAGCACCTCGGCGTCGCACCACTGGGTGCCCACACTGTCCGGAGCGAACTCGCCGGAGACCACCCGGCCGCCCGAGGCGAGCCGCCGCAGCGCCTGCTCCACCACGAACACGCCGAGCCCGAACCGGGCCGCGCAGGTGGCGGCCGCGAACGGGCCGTGCGTGCGGGCGTACCGGGCGACCAGGTCGGCGAGCGGATCGGCCACCGGCGCGAGGTACGCCTCGGCGACCCCGACGGGCAGCGCCACCCCGAGCGCGTCGCGCAGCCGGGCGGCGTCCTCGACGACCACCCAGCGGTCCTCGCCGGCGATGCGGACCCGCAGCACCCGCCGGGCCGCCGCCAGCTCGTCGGTCCAGGACTCCGGGACTCCCCGCTCGGCCAGCTCGGTGCTGCTCAGGTCACCGACCACGCGCAGCAGCTCGACCACGTCCTCCGGGTCGCGGGGACGTCGCTGCTCGGTGAGCCAGCGCAGTTGGCGCGCGGTCTCGGCGAGCACCTCCGGGTCGAGCAGCTCCCGCAGGTCGACCCGGCCGAGCAGCTCGCCGAGCAGGCCGGAGTCGAGCGCCAGCGCGGCGGCCCGCCGCTCGGCCAGCGGGGCGTCGCCCTCGTAGAGGAACGCGCCGACGTACCCGAACAGCAGCGACCTGGCGAACGGCGACGGGCGCTCGGACTCCACCTCGACCAGGCGTACCTTGCGGGCGGCCAGGTCGCGCATCAGCTCGCCGAGGGCGGGCTGGTCGAAGACGTCCTGGAGGCACTCGCGGGCGGCTTCCAGCGTGACCGGGAAGTCGGCGTACTCGCGGGCCACGTCGAGCAGTTGCGCGGCGCGCTGGCGTTGCTGCCACAGCGGCTGCCGCCGCCGGGGGTCACGCCGGGGCAGCAGCAGCGACCGGGCCGCGCACTCGCGGAACCGGGACGCGAACAGCGCCGACGTGCCCACCGACTCCTCGACGAGCTGGGCGATCTCGTCCGGCTCGAACACGACAACGTCGGCGCCGGGCGGCGTCTCCGCGGTGTCCGGCAGGCGCACCACGATGCCGTCGTCGGAGGGCATGACCTGGGCGTCCACGCCGTACCGCTCGGCCAGCCGGCGACCGATCGCCAGCGCCCACGGCCCGTTGACCCGCGCGCCGAGCACCGAGTGAACGGCGAGCCGCCAGTCGCCCAGCTCGTCGCGGAACCGTTCGACCACCACCGTCCGGTCGTCCGGCAGCGACCGGGTGGCGGCCTTCTGCTCGCGCAGGTAGTTCATCAGGTTGCCGGCGGCCCAGTCGTCGAGCCCGCCGGCCCGCAGCGCCGCCACCGCGTCGGTGTCGGACTGCCGCAGCAGAGCCCGGACCCGGGCGCCGATCGCCCGCCCCAGCTCGACCGGGCGGCCGAGCTGGTCGCCCTTCCAGAACGGCATCCGGGCCGCCTGACCGGGCGCGGGGGAGACGAGCACCCGGTCGGGGGTGATCTCCTCGATCCGCCAGGAGGACGAGCCGAGCAGGAACACGTCGCCCACCCGGGATTCGTAGACCATCTCCTCGTCCAGCTCACCGACCCGCGCGGCCCGCTCCGCGCCGGCCAGGAACACGCCGAACAGGCCCCGGTCGGGGATGGTGCCGCCGCTGGTCACGGCGAGCCGCTGGGCGCCGGGCCGGCCGGTCAGGACGTCGGTGGCGCGGTCCCAGACCAGGCGGGGCCGCAGCTCGGCGAACGCGGTGGACGGATAACGCCCGGAGAGCATGTCGAGCACCGCGTGCAGCGCCGAGTCGGGCAGCTCCGCGAACGGCGCCGCCCGCCGGACCAGCACGGCCAGGTCGCCGAGCCGCCACGGCTCCAGCGCCACCATCGCCACGATCTGCTGGGCCAGCACGTCCAGCGGGTTGCGCGGGTAGTGCAGCTCCTCGATCGCCCCGGCGCCCATCCGCTCGGCCACCACAGTGCAGGAGAGCAGATCGCCCCGGTGCTTGGGGAAGACGACGCCGCGCGAGACCGCGCCGACCTGGTGCCCGGCCCGGCCGACCCGTTGCAGCCCGGCCGCCACGCTCGGCGGCGCCTCGATCTGCACCACCAGGTCGACAGCGCCCATGTCGATGCCCAGCTCCAGGCTGGACGTGGCGACCACGGCGGGCAGCCGGCCGGACTTGAGCGCCTCCTCGATCTGCTTGCGCTCCTCCCGGGACACGCTGCCGTGGTGCGCCCGCGCGATCACCGCCGGCGCCCCGGCCGCCGCGCCGGACTGCGCCATCACCTCCGCCGGCTGCCGAGGCGCACGCACCGGCCCGGCGCCGTCGCCGGCCGGCGGGCCGTCGGCGCCGGGCAGCAGATCGGATACGCGCACCGGCTCCCCGCCCCGGGCCACGCGGCTGCCCTCCGGGGCGGACGCCGCCTCGACCTCCTCGGCGGCCAGCTCGTTGAGGCGGGCGCAGAGGCGTTCGGCGCTGCGCCGGGAGTTGGTGAACACGATCGTGGACCGGTGCGCGCGGATCAGCGCGAACACGCGTTCCTCGACCGCCGGCCAGATCGAGGGGCGGCGGGGCGCGAGGCCGCCGAGATCGTCCTCGGGTGGCTCCTGCTCGTCGAGGCGCGTCATGTCCTCCACCGGAACCTGGACGCTGACCTCGATGGTCTTGTTGGACGGCGGCTGCACCACGTCGACCGGGCGTGCGCCGCCGAGGAAGCGGGCGCACACGTCGATCGGCCGGACGGTGGCGGACAGTCCGATCCGTTGCGCGGGCCGCTCCAGCAGCGCGTCGAGCCGTTCCAGGGACAGCGCCAGGTGCGCGCCGCGCTTGGTGCCGGCCACCGCGTGCACCTCGTCCACGATGACCGTGTCGACGCCGCGCAGTGAGTCGCGGGCGGCGGAGGTGAGCAGCAGGAACAGCGACTCGGGTGTGGTGATGAGGATGTCCGGCGGGGTACGGGCGAAGGCCCGGCGCTCGTCGGCCGGGGTGTCGCCGGTCCGCATGCCGACGGTGATGTCCGGCGGGACCAGGCCGAGCCGGGAGGCGGCCTGGCGGATGCCGGTGAGCGGGGCGCGCAGGTTGCGTTCCACGTCGACGGCGAGTGCCTTGAGCGGGCTGACGTAGAGCACCCGGCAGCGGCGCCGGGGATCGGCCGGCGGCGGCTCCTTGGCGAGCCGGTCGAGCGACCAGAGGAACGCCGCGAGCGTCTTGCCGGAGCCGGTCGGCGCGACGACGAGCGCGTTGCGGGCGGCGGCGACCGAGCGCCAGGCGCCCTCCTGGGCCGGGGTGGGCGCGGCGAAGGCCGCGGTGAACCACTCCCGGGTCGCCGCGCCGAAATCCGCCAGCACCCCGCCTGACCCGCCCGACCCGCCCGACCTGCCTGACCCGCCCGACCTGCCTGACCCGCCTGACGGGGTCACCTCGTCCGCCACGCTCCCATCCTGCCGCGCGGGTGTGACATCCGGCCCGCCGCCGGACCGTTCCGTCCCGCCCGCAGCAGCCCAAGAATGGAATGGGCGATTATTCCGTTAAGTCTTACTTAACTGCTTGCTTGTGGGCTGCAACATAAAGTAACTTCACTCGCGATGCGGCGTGGGGTGGAGGCGTGGATGACCGTCGAGGACCGAGGTCTGGGTTCCGGAACCGACGTGCTCATCCGCAAGGTCGACAGTCGACTGGCCGCGCTCCGCGCCGCGCTGCACGGTCCCGATCTGGAGCTGGCCGAGGAGCTGGCCGCGCGGCTGCGCGAGATGATCCTCGCGACCGCCCGGTCGAGTGCCGCCGACCGCGCCCGGGTCCGGGCCGCTGTGCACTACTTCGTCCAGCGCCGGGAGAGCCGGGACGCCCGGCTGCCGCTGCGCTCCCTGGTCGCCGCCCAGCGCGCGGTAGACCGCGCCGCCCGCCAGCTGGCCACCCCCAACCCCACCCCCTGACCCCACCCCTCCCACCGCCCCTCCTCACCCCCACCGCTCCGGTGATCAAGGAGTTCGCGGTGGGTTCCGGCGCGGTTCCGGACACGAACTCCTTGATCACCGGGCGACGGGGCGGGCGCACGTCGGGTGGGCCGGTGAGGTGAGGGTGGGTTTTGGGGAAAACCGCCCGGTTCGGTGCCTCTGTGGCGTGTGATCGGTTGTGACACCAGCGTGTTCGCGCGCTGTCACCTCGACCGGGAGTACGCGTGCTCGTCCTGCTGATCGTGCACCTGGTGGCGGCGCTGCTCGCCCCGCTGCTGGTCCGCCGGTGGGGTCCGCGCGCCTGCCTGATGCTGGCGCTCGCCCCGGCCGCCACAGCGGTCTGGGCGGCGGCGCACACAGGGGCGGTACGCGACGGCGGCGCGGTGGTCGAGACGTACCCCTGGATCTCGCAGCTCCAGCTCGACGTGGCGCTGCGCGTCACGACGCTGTCCTGGCTGATGCTGCTGCTCGTCGGCGGCGTCGGCGCGCTGGTGCTGGTCTACTCCGCCCGCTACTTCCCGCCCGGGTCCACCGGGCTGGCCCGCTTCGCCGCCGTCATGGTCGCCTTCGCCGGGGCGATGCTCGGCCTCGTCGTCTCCGACGACCTGCTGCTGCTCTACGTGTTCTGGGAACTGACCACCGTCTTCTCGTACCTGCTCATCGGGCACGGCACCGAGCGCCGGTCCAGCCGGTGGGCCGCCGCGCAGGCGCTGACAGTGACGACGCTGGGCGGGCTGGCAATGCTCGTCGGGTTCCTGCTGCTCGGCCACCACGCCGGGGGCTACCGGTGGTCGGCGGTGGCGGCGGCGCCGCTGCCCGGCGGCGGGTACCTGGTCGTCGCCGTGCTGCTGATCCTCGCCGGGGCGCTGGCGAAGTCCGCGGTGTTCCCGTTCAACGCCTGGCTGCCGGTGGCGATGGCCGCCCCGACGCCGGTGAGCGCGTACCTGCACGCGGCGGCGATGGTGAAGGCCGGCATCTTCCTCATCGGACTGCTCGGCCCGGTGCTCGCCCCGGTCGACGGGTGGCGGCCGGTCACAGTGGTCGCCGGACTGGTCACGCTCGTCATCGGCGGCTGGGCGGCGCTGCGGCAGACCGACCTGAAGCTGCTGCTGGCGTACGGGACGGTCAGCCAGCTCGGCCTGCTCACAGTGGTGTTCGGCGCGGGCACCCCGAAGGCGGCGCTGGCCGGGGTGGCGATGCTGGCGGCACACGCCCTGTTCAAGGCGGCACTGTTCCTGGTCGTCGGCATCCTCGACCACGAGGCCGGCACCCGTGACCTGCGGGAGCTGTCTGGGGTCAGGCGGACCGCGCCGGTGCTGGCCGTCGTCGCCACGCTGGCCGCCGCCTCGATGGCCGGGGTGCCGCCGCTGCTCGGGTTCGTCGGGAAGGAGGCGGCGCTTGCCGCGTTCACCGGTGATCCGCTGGTGCTGACCGTGCTGGTGGTGGGCAGCGCGCTCACCGTCGCGTACAGCATCCGGTTCCTCTGGGGCGCGTTCGGCACCCGGCCCGGCACGCCGGACACCGAGCTGGCCCGCCCACCCGCCGCGATGCTCGTACCCCCGGCGCTGCTCGCCGTGGCCGGGCTCGCCGCCGGTCCGGCGGCCGGGTGGCTGAGCGGCCTGTTCGAGCCGTACGCCGAGCTGTTCGGACCGGTCGAGGAGCACCTGGCGCTCTGGCACGGACCCACGGCGGCGCTCGGCCTGTCCGCCCTCGTGCTGGCCGGCGGTGTGGTGCTGCACCTGGTCCGCGGCCCGCTGGCGCCCGCGCTGGCCCGGCTGCGCTCGCCGGTGGGCGGCAACCAGGGGTACGAGTGGGTGACGCACGCCTTCGACCGGCTCGCCATCGAGGTCACCGGCGCCACCCAGCGCGGCTCGCTGCCGCAGTACCTCGGCACGGTGCTGCTCGTGCTGGTGTTCGTGCCGGGCGGGGCGATGATCGCCACCACGCCGTGGCGGGTCGACCTGGCGCCCTGGGACAACCCGGCCCAGCTCGTGGTCTGCGTGGTGATCGCGGTCGCCGCGCTGCTCGCGGTCGGCGCGCGCCGCCGGCTCACCGCGATGCTGCTCGTCGGCGTGACCGGCTACGGCACCGCGATGATGTTCGTCCTCTACGGCGCGCCGGACGTGGCACTGACCCAGTTCCTGGTGGAGACCGCGACGATCGCCGTGTTCGTGCTGGTGCTGCGGCGGCTGCCGGAGCGGTTCTCGGCGCGGCCGCTGCGCCGCAGCCGCTGGGTCCGGCGCGGCATCGGGATCGCCGCCGGTGTGGTGATGGCCGGTCTGGCGCTGGCCGCGGCCGGGGCACGGCGGGCGCCGTCGATCTCTGCCGACTTCCCGGACCTGGCCTTGATCGAGGGGTACGGCCGCAACGTCGTGAACGTGACGCTCGTCGACATCCGGGCCTGGGACACGATGGGGGAGATCTCGGTGCTCGTGGTGACCGCGACCGGCGTGGCCAGCCTGATCTACGAGCGTTCCCGCACCGGGCCACGGCCCCGCCGTCCCCCACCGGCCGCGTTGCGCGCCGGGGACCGGCGCACGGTGTGGCTGCGCGGCGGGCAGACGCTGCCGGAACGGCGGCGCTCGATCGTGTTCGAGGTGGTCACCCGGCTGATCTTCCACACCGTCCTGATCTTCTCGCTGTTCCTGCTCTTCTCCGGGCACAACGCCCCCGGCGGCGGCTTCTCCGGCGGGCTCGTCGCCGGCCTCGCGCTGGCCCTGCGCTACCTGGCCGGCGGCCGGTACGAGCTGGCCGAGGCGGCGCCGGTCGGGGCCGGCACCGTGCTCGGCGCGGGCCTGGGCATCTCGGTCGGCAGCGGCGTGCTCGGCCTGGCGCTCACCGGTGAGGTGCTCCAGAGCGTCAAGGTCAACCTGTGGCTGCCGGTGGTCGGCGACTTCTACCTGGTCACGTCGCTGTTCTTCGACATCGGCGTGTACCTGGTGGTGGTCGGGCTGGTGCTCGACATCCTGCGGAGCCTGGGCGCCGAGGTGGACCGGCACGTGGAGGCGGCGGGCGAGGCGGGGCGCAGGTTGGTCGTCCAGCGCGAGGGTCAGTCATGACGCGCGGCGCGGCCGGGCCGACGCTGGTGCTGGTGCTGGCGGTCGGGGTGCTCGTCGCCGCCGGTGTCACGCTGCTGCTGGAACGCAGCCTGACCCGGATCCTGCTCGGCATCATCCTGCTCGGCAACGGCGTGAACCTGCTCATCCTGCTCGGCGGGCGGTCCGGCGCCGCCCCGCTCGTCGGTTCCACCTCGCAGGGCGAGATGAGCGACGCGCTGCCGCAGGCCATGGTGCTCACCGCCGTGGTGATCACGTTCGGGCTGACCGCGTTCCTGCTGGCTGTCGCCTACCGGAGCTGGTACACCAGCGGCGACGACGAGGTGCAGGACGACCTGGAGGACCGGCAGATCGTCCGGCTCGCCGAGAGCAACGAGGTGTCCACGGCCGACCTCGGCGGCGAGGGCCCGGACGAGGACCCGGAACAGGTCGACCCGGAGCCGGCGCGCCGCCGGCTGCACCGGGACGGTGAGAAACCATGAGTGCCCTCGTCCCGCTGCCGGTGGTGGTGCCGCTGCTCGGCGCGGCGCTCACCCTCCTGCTGTCCGGCCGCGCCCGCCTGCAGCGGTCGATCAGCGTGCTCTGCCTGTCCAGCGTCCTGGTGGTGGCGGCGGTGCTGCTGGTGCAGGCGTACCGGTTCGGGCCGGTGGTGGTGCAGGTGGGCGGCTGGCCGGCGCCGGTGGGCATCGTGCTGGTGGCGGACCAGCTGGCGGCGCTGATGGTGCTCGTCTCCTCGGCGGTGACGCTGTGCGTGCTGCTCTACTCGATCGGCCAGGGCCGGGGGGAGACCGGGGAGACCGCGCCGGTGAGCATCTTCCACCCCACGTACCTGGTGCTGACCGCGGGCGTGACGAACGCCTTCCTGGCCGGGGACCTGTTCAACCTGTTCGTCGGCTTCGAGATCCTGCTGGCCGCGAGCTTCGTGCTGATCACGCTGGGCGGCACCGAGGTGCGGTTGCGGACCGGATCGACGTACGTGGTGGTCAGCATCCTGTCGTCGCTGCTGTTCCTGTCCGCCGTGGGGCTGGTGTACGCGGCCACCGGCACGCTGAACATGGCGCAGCTCGCCGGCCGGCTGGACGCGCTGCCGTCCGGCGTACGCCTGACCCTGCAACTGACGCTGCTGCTCGCGTTCGGGATCAAGGCGGCCGTGTTCCCGCTGTCGGCGTGGCTGCCGGACAGCTACCCGACCGCGCCCGCCCCGGTGACGGCGGTCTTCGCCGGCCTGCTCACCAAGGTCGGCGTGTACGCGATCATCCGCACCGAGACGCTGCTGTTCCCCGGCGGCCAGGTCGCCACGCTGCTGATGGTGGTGGCCGGGCTGACCATGGTGGTCGGCATCCTCGGCGCGGTGGCCCAGTCGGACCTGAAGCGGCTGCTGTCCTTCACGCTCGTCAGCCACATCGGCTACATGATCTTCGGGGTGGCGCTGAGCAGCGTCGCCGGCCTGTCCGGGGCGATCTTCTACGTGGTGCACCACATCACCATCCAGACCACGCTGTTCCTGGTCGCCGGCCTGGTCGAGGAACGCGCCGGCAGCACCGACCTGCGCCGGATCGGCGGCCTGGCGCGGATCGCCCCGATGCTCGGCGTGCTCTTCTTCGTCCCCGCGATGAACCTCGCGGGCATCCCGCCGTTCTCCGGCTTCCTCGGCAAGCTCGGCCTGCTCCAGGCCGGCGTGGCCGCAGGCGGGACGCTGCCCGCCGTGCTGGTCGCGGCCGGCACGCTGACCAGCCTGCTCACGCTCTACGCGGCCTCCCGGGTGTGGAACATCGCGTTCTGGCGGGCGCCCCGGCTGGCCACCACCACCCCGCCGGCCCGGCTGCCCGGAATGATGGTCGGGGCCACCACCGCCCTGGTGGCGCTGGGCGTGCTGTTCACGCTGGCAGCCGGGCCGCTGTTCCAGGTCACCGCGGACGCGGCCACCGACCTGCGCGAGCGCACCCCGTACGTGCGGGCGGTCCTGCCCCGGGACGTGCCGTGACCGACGACCTGCCCCCGGGCGGAGGCGCGACCGGTGAGCCCGCCGGCGTACCCCGTGCGGTGCCCGCCCCGGACGCGCCGGTGCCGACCGTGGGGCGGGGCGGGCGGCGGCGGGACCAGGCGGTCGCGCTCGGCTGGCTGGTCGTCGCCTGGATGCTGCTGTGGGGCGACGTGTCCTGGGGCAACCTGGTCGCCGGCCTGGTGATCGGTGTGGCGGTGCTGCTGTTCTTCCCGCTGCCGCCGGTCACGTTCGGTGGCCGGGTACGCCCCCGCGCGCTGCTGGTGTTCGCTGCGACGTTCGTCGCGGAGCTGGTCAGCGCCAGCGTGCACGTAGCAGCCGTGGCGCTGCGCTTCGGCTACCGCCCGCGCGGCGCGATCATCGCGGTGCCGCTGCGCGTACGTACCGATCTCAACCTGGCGCTCACCGCCGAGGTGATCTCGCTGGTGCCGGGCACGCTGATCCTCGACGTCGACCGGGCCGCAGGCGTGCTCTACGTGCACGTGCTCGACGTACGCGGACCCGACGACCTGGCCGAGAGCCGCCAGCGCGTGCTCGCCGTCGAACGGCGCATCGTCCGCGCCATCGGATCTCCCGACGAGGTACGCCGGCTCGACCTCGAACCCGCCGAACGGAGGAACCATCCGTGACAGTCCTGCTCGCCGTCGCGTTGACCGTGCTGCTCTCGGCCACCGCGCTGCTCGCCCTGGCCCGGATCTACCGCGGCCCGTCCCTGCTCGACCGGGTCGTCGGCGCCGACCTGCTGCTGTCGGCGATGCTCGCCGCGGTGGGGGCGGAGGCCGCTGTGAACCGGCACGCCACCACGCTGCCCGTGCTGGTGGTGCTCTCGCTGCTCGGCTTCATCGGTTCGGTGTCGCTGGTGCGCTTCGCGGTCCGGGCTGAAGCATGAGCGCCGTCGCGGACTGGGTCGGTGGGGTGCTGCTGCTGGTCGGGGCGGTGCTGGCCCTGGTCGCCGGCATCGGGCTGGTGCGCTTCCCGGACGTGCTGGACCGGATGCACGCGGCCACCAAGCCGCAGGTGCTGGGCGTCCTGCTGCTGCTGGCCGGGCTGGCGCTGCGTCTGCGTACCCCCTCGGATCTGGGCATGCTGGTCCTGGTGGCGATCTTCCAGCTCTCCACCGCGCCGGTGGCCGCGCAGATGATCGGACGGGCCGCGTACCGTTCCGGGCGGGTCGACCGGACGCTGCTGGACGCCGACGAGCTGGCCGGACGCTGAACCGGACGTGCGGGAGGCTTCCCGGCACCCTCAGCGAACGTCCAGCGGGTACCGATAAAATGGGCCGCATGATCGACTCTCCTGCCCCGGAGGGCAGCAGTAGCCGGCCGGGTAATACCCGGCGAATTCCCTCCCCGACGACCCCGGGAGCACTGAACCTCCCGTGTTGATCCTCGTCGGTCTCCTTCTCATCACCGTCCTCACCGCCGCCACCGGTTACTTCGTGGCCCAGGAGTTCGGTTACGTCGCCGTGGACCGGGGCAAGCTCAAGCAGCTCGCCGACGGTGGCGACCGTGCCGCGGCCCGGGCCCTGGAGGTGACCGGGCGGCTCTCCTTCATGCTGTCCGGCGCGCAGCTCGGCATCACAGTGACCGCCCTGCTCGTCGGTTACGTCGCCGAGCCGTACCTGGGTGCCGGGCTGGCCGACCTGCTCGGCGTGGCCGGGCTGTCCAGCTCGGTGTCGCTGCCGCTGTCGGTGGCCCTCGCCCTGATCATCGCCACAGTGGTGCAGATGGTCCTCGGCGAGCTGGCCCCGAAGAACCTGGCCATCGCGCGGGCCGAACCGCTCGCCCGGGCGCTGTCCCGGTCCACCCTGATCTACCTGAAGATCGCCGGTCCGCTGATCACGCTGTTCGACCGGGCCGCCGTACGGCTGCTCCGCCGCATCGGCATCGAGCCGATCGAGGAGCTGCCCAGCGGCGCCACCCCGCAGGACCTGGAACAGATCATCGCCGAGTCCCGGGAGGAGGGACACCTCGACGCCGAGATGTCCGACCTGCTGGACCGGGGTCTGGACTTCCGGGAGCTGACCGCCGGGGAGGCGATGGTGCCGCGCGTCGACGTGCACACCATCCGGGCCGACGAGCCGGTCAGCCGGATCGTCGAGCTGCTCGACACCGGCCACTCCCGGTTCCCGGTGAGCGGCGCCGAGGGCGTCGACGACCTGGTCGGCGTGGTCGGCATCGCCGACGTGCTCGGGGTGCCCCCGGCGCAGCGCGCGACCACCCGGGTCGACGCGGTGGCCGTACCCCCGTTGCTGGTGCCCGAGACGCTGCCGCTGCCGACGGTGCTGGACCGCCTGCGGTCCGGGCACCGGCAGCTCGCCTGCGTGGTCGACGAGTACGGCGGCTTCGCCGGCGTGATCACGCTGGAGGACCTGGCCGAGGAACTGGTCGGGCCGATCCGCGACGAGGACGACCCGCCGGACCGGGCCGCGGCCCGGCAGGAGGACGGCTCCTGGGTGGTCCCGGCGCGCTGGCGCATCGACGAGGTCGCCGACAGCACCGGCATCGAACTGCCCGAGGCGCCCGAGTACGACACGCTCTCCGGTCTGGTGATGCGGGAGCTGGGCCGGGTGCCCGAGGTCGGTGACCGGCTGGAGATCCCGGTCGCCACGGACGGCGACGAGCCGGCCGGCGGCCCGCGGGTGCTCGTCGAGGTGCTGGCGGTGGACCGGCACGTGGCCGACTCGGTGCGGCTGCGGCCCGCCGCCTCCGTGTCCGGGGAGGGTTCCGCATGAGCCCCGGATTCGCGTTGTTCTCCTCCGTGGTGCTGCTGGCGCTCAACGGGTTCTTCGTGGCCGCCGAGTTCGCGCTCGTCGCGTCCAAGCGGTACCGGCTGGAGCAGGCGGCGGCCGGTGGCGGCCGGGCGGCCCGCGCGGCGCTGGACGGCGTCCGCGAGCTGAGCCTGATGCTGGCCGGCGCGCAGCTCGGCATCACGCTGTGCACGCTGGGTCTGGGCGCGCTGGCCGAACCGGCCATCGAGCACCTGCTCAGCCCGCTGCTGCACGCGGTCGGCCTGCCCGAGGCGGTCAGCCACGTGGTGGCGCTGGTGTTCGCGCTGTCGCTCGTGACGTTCCTGCACCTGGTGGTCGGCGAGATGGCCCCGAAGTCGTGGGCGATCACCGACGCGGAGCGGTCCGCGATGCTGCTGGCGTTGCCGTTCCGGGCGTTCGCCCGGATCGCCCGGCCGGTGCTGTCCCTGCTCAACGGGCTCGCGAACGCGATGCTGCGACTGTTCGGGGTGCAGCAGCAGGACCAGCTCGCCCAGGTGCACGGCCCGGACGAGCTGCGCATCCTGCTGGAGCAGTCCCGGGAGCACGGGCTGCTCGGCGCCGAGCAGCACCAGCTGCTGACCAGCATGCTGGAACTCCAGGGCACCACAGTCGCCCAGGTCATGGAGCCGTTCGACCAGATCGTCACGGTGGGCCGGAGCGAGACCGCCGAGCGGATCGAGCACGTCTCCCGCGACAGCGGCCGGTCCCGGCTCGCCGTGGTCGACACCGGTGGTGAGGTGTGCGGCCTGGTGCACGTACGCGAGGCGGTGCGCGCCGTCACCACCGGCCGCCCGGCGACCGCGGAGGAGCTGATGACCAGCGCCTTCACGCTGCCGGCCGAGGCGTCGGTGACCGAGGCGGTGGCCGCCATGCGGGCGCGGCAGGCGCAGCTCGCGCTGGTGAGCAACGGTGGCGGGCCGACCCGGCCGATCGGGTTCGTCGCGCTGGAGGACCTCCTGGAGGAGGTCATCGGCGAGTTCGACGACGAGACCGACCCGGTGCCGCGAGGGCGCCGGATGCGCTGACCGTCGTGATCCGTACCGGCCCGGCGAGGTGGGACAACCACTTCGCCGGGCCGGCGTCCGTCCCGGCCGGGCATGGCCGGGCGGGCAGCGGGAAAGCCCCGGCATGCGGTTGACCGGCGTGTCGCGGGACTCCGCCTGGACCGGGCTCTCGGTGAGCACCACGCTGCCCAACCCGAGCACCCGGCCGGGCCTGAGCCTGCCGGGCCGGGTGACGCTCGCCGCCGGCGGGTCGGACGTACCGGTCCGGCACATCCGGCTCGGCCTGGTCACCCAGGTCGAACCGGAGGACCCGGAGGCGCCGCGCCGCCTGGTGCAGTTCCAGACGTGGACGATCGCGGGCCGGTTCGTGGTGCCGGCCGGACGGCGGCGGGCCGTCGAGTTCGCCGTGCCGCTGCCGTGGGAGTCGCCGGTGACCACGTACGGCGGGGTGCCGCTGCTGAGCCTGCGTACCGGGCTGCGTACCGAGGTGTCGGTGGACCCGGAGGTGGACCAGGGCGCGATGGTGCCGGTGCTGATCCACCCGCTGCCCTCCCAGGAGCACGTGCTCGCCGCGCTGGACACGCTCGGCTTCGCGATCCGGCAAGCCGGGCTGCGCGAGGGACGGCTGCCGGGGGTGGAGCAGACGCTGCCGTTCCAGCAGTGGTACGGCTTCTGGGCCGCCCCGCTCTACGCCGGCCCGATGACCGAACTCGAAATGATCATGCTGACCGACTCGGCCGGCGTGGAGGTGCTGCTCTGGCTGGACCGGCGGCTCTCCCTGGCCGGGATCACCCACCAGAGCATCAGCCGGTTCCGGGTCTGGCACGCCGGTGCCGATGAGCGCGACTGGGTGGCCACTGTGGACGGCTGGCTGCGGCACGCCATCGACAGGCACGCGGCCGCCGCCGCGCACGCCGACTGGTCGGCCACGATCCGCGAGTCGGCGCACGTCAGCCGCCCGCCGGACCGTCCGGTCGCGCCGGGTTACGGCCTCGGGGGTACGGCCGGCGGCGCCGGCATCGGCGGTGGTGGCGGAGGCGGCGACGGCACGTGAGCGCGTGAGCGTGCACGCGCGTGTGCGCGTGCGTGTGCGTTGTTAAGAAGGGGCCCTTCCTCTACCGGAGGCGTTAAGAAGGGGCCCTTCCTTACACCTCAGCCGGCGGCGAGCTTGAGGCTGAAGCCGAGGAACAGCACCGCGACGGCAGTCGTACCGCTCGCGGCGAGCCGCCGGCGCTGCCGGAACTGGGCCGCCAGATACGTGCCGGTGAAGATCAGCACGGTCAGGTAGAGCGCGCTCGCGACCTGTGCGATCAGCCCGAGCAGCAGGAACGACAGCGCGGGCCACGCGTACCCGGGGTCGACGAACTGGATGAAGAACGAGACGAAGAACAGGATCGCCTTCGGGTTGAGCAGACTGATCACCAGCGCCCGGCGGAACGGCTCCCGCTGCTCCGCCGGCTCCACCTCGTCGATCAGGCGCGGCGTGGCCGGGTCGTTGCGGTCGCGCCAGCGCCGCCACGCGCCGCGCAGCATGGCCAGCCCCAGATATCCGAGGTACGCCGCGCCGGCGTACTTGATCACCAGGTAGAGCGGCGGATACGCCTGGAGCAGCGAGGCCACCCCGGCGGCGGAGAGCACCATCAGCACCGCGTCGCCGACGAACACCCCGGCCGCGGCCCGGTAACCGGTGGCGACGCCCCGGCGGGCGGCGGTGGCCAGCACGAAGAGCGAGTTCGGGCCGGGCAGCAGCACGATCGCCACGGTGCCCAGCACGTACGTCCAGATGTCGGTGATCCCCAGCACGCCGGACATCATGACGCCGCGGGTGCCGTCGGGCGAAGCCTTTCCCGCAGGCTGACCTGTGCCTTCGGCCACTCCTGCGCGAGCATCGAGTACTGGACGGTGTCCCGCCAGGAGCCGTCGGCGCGCTGCTTGTGCCGGCGCAGCACGCCCTCCCGGCTCGCGCCGAGCCGTTCGATGGCCCGCTGCGAGCGTTCGTTGCGGATGTCGGTGTGCCAGACCACCCGGACCGCGTCCAGGTCGTCGAAGGCCCGGCCCAGCAGCAGGAGCTTCGCCTCGGTGTTGACGCCGGTACGCCACCAGGGGCGGCCCAGCCAGGTGTAACCGATCGCCACCGACCGGCGGACCGGGTCGATCTCGTAGTAGGAGGTCGTGCCGATCACCGCGCCGGTGACGGCGCAACGCTGGGTCCAGCACACCTGCTCGCCGCGTTCCTGCGCGTCCAGGTAGGCGGCGACCACCTGGCGCATCCCGGCGGCGTCGGCGGGCTGCGTACCACCCAGGTGCCGCCACACCTCCGGGTCGGCGGTGGCGGCGTACAGCTCGTCGGCGTGGGCGAGGTCGAGCGGCTCCAGCACGACGTGCTCGCCGCGCAGCACCGCCGGCTCGTGCCACGGCGAGCGGGCCGCACGCAGGTACGCCGGCACCGGCGCGCTCACCCCGGGCGCGGGTTCGGGGCGGCCCGGCGTGAGCCGCAGCGGAACCACACCGGCCCAGTACGGCAGCGCCTCGTCGGCCGGCTCGTCGTTGACGCCGCCGGTGCGCATCCGTACCGACACCTCGCGCAGCGGCAGCGCCAGCACGGCGGTCTCGGCCAGTTCGCGCCGGTTCGGCGGGCGGCTGTCGGCGGACCGGCCGGCGGCGACCTTCTCCACAAGCGCGGTCAGCACCGCGGCCTTCTCGCCGGCGTCGTCGACCAGGTGGGCGGTGCCGTGCGCCACCACCGACCGGTAGTTGGCGCTGTGGTGGAACTGGGAGCGGGCGTAGATCAGCCCGTCGAGGTGGGTGACGGCGACGCAGACCCTCAGCCCGGCCTCGCTCCGGGCGGCGAGCAGCGGCCGGCTGCCGGTGGATCCGTGCAGGTAGAGCGTGTCTCCGATGCGCACGTGCAGGGTCGGCAGGATGCGCGGCTCGCCGTCCACAGTGAACGACAGTGCGCAGTGGTACGCCTCGTCGAGCAGCGCGTGCGCGGTGACCCGGTCGTAGTGCATCCGGTCG
Organism: Micromonospora globosa; assembly: GCF_000717585.1. Lineage (NCBI taxonomy): Bacteria > Bacillati > Actinomycetota > Actinomycetes > Micromonosporales > Micromonosporaceae > Micromonospora > Micromonospora globosa. Next base: position 24,520 of record NZ_JNZR01000005.1, on the reverse strand, counting down.
CGGGTGCGGGTGGCGGTGGTGCGTTCGGTCGGGGCGTACACGTGACATCCCACCTTTGTTCTAGTACAATCTCCGAACTGTGGCAGCACATTATCAGATCGCCGGCTCGACCTCCGCCGCGATTTCGGCAAGCGTCGAATCCGGCATCCGCACCGGCGATCTCGCCCCCGGCGACGCCCTCCCCGCCGTCCGCGCGCTCGCCGCCGAGCTGGACGTCAGCCCGGCCACAGTCGCGAAGGCGTACCAGGAACTGCGGCAACGTGGCCTGGTCGCGACCGCTGGCCGGCACGGCACCCGGGTCCGCCCCCGCCCGCCGGTCGCCGGTCGCCGCGCCGCGTTGCTGCCCCCGCCGCTGCCCGGCGGCCGTGACCTCTCCGCCGGCCAGCCCGACCCCCGGCTGCTGCCCCCGCTCGGCCCGCACCTGGCAGCGCTCGCCACCGAGATCGGACCCCCTGGCGGGTACGCGACCGACGCCGTGCTGCCCGACCTGGCCGCCCTGGCCCGGGACCGGCTCGCCACCGATCGCGTGCCGGCCGGCGCGCTCACAGTCACCGGCGGCGCGCTCGACGGCATCGAACGGCTCCTCGCGGCCCACCTGCGCCCCGGCGACGCGGTGGCGGTGGAGGATCCGGGCTGGGCCAACCTGCTCGACCTGATCGCCGCGCTCGGGCTGCGTACCGTCGGGGTGCCGGTGGACGACGAGGGCCCCACAGTCGGCGGCGTCCGGGCGGCGCTCACCGCCGGCGTCCGGGCGCTCGTGGTGACCAGCCGGGCGCAGAACCCGACCGGCGCCGCCGTCTCCGCCGACCGGGCCGGCGCGCTGCGGACGCTGCTCGCCGGACGGGCCGACCTGCTGCTGATCGAGGACGACCACGCCGCCGAGCTGGCCCGCGTACCCCTGCATCCGCTCGCCGGGGCGACCCCGGCGTGGGCCTTCGTCCGGTCGGTGAGCAAGCCCTACGGGCCCGACCTGCGGCTCGCGGTGCTGACCGGCGACGAGGCCACAGTGGCCCGGGTGGCCGGGCGGGCGCGGGTCGGCGCCGGCTGGGTCTCCACTGTGCTGCAACGGCTGGTCGTGTCGCTCTGGCGCGACCCGGCCACCGCCGGGCTGGTACGGCGCGCGGCGGACAGCTACGACAGGCGGCGCGACGGGCTGGTGGCCGCGCTCGCCGCGCGCGGGGTGGCAGCGCACGGGCGTACCGGGATCAACGTCTGGGTGCCGGTGCCCGACGAGACGGTGGCGATCACGACGCTGCGCGACGCCGGGTGGTCGCTCGCCCCCGGCGGCCTGTACCGGATCGCCGCCGCCCCCGCCGTGCGCGTCTCGGTGAGCGCGCTGGACGAGGCGGACGTCCCCGCGCTCGCCGACGCCCTCACCGCGGGAAGGAAGGGCCCCCTCTTAACGCATTCGGTATAGGAAGGGCCCCTTCTTAACACCTCCGGACAGCGCGGCGGGCCGCTCGCGTGCGCGCCGCCCGACGGGGTAGAACGATCGGCATGGCCGAGACCGAGAGCGCACCCGGCGCACAGGAGTTCATCCCGCCGTCGGCGGACACCATCGACGAGCTGCGCGCCGCGGCGGGGGATTGCCGGGGCTGCGAGCTGTACCGGGACGCCACCCAGACCGTGTTCGGCCGCGGCGACGAGCACGCGCGCGTGGTATTCGTCGGCGAGCAGCCGGGCGACATCGAGGATCAGAAAGGGCTGCCGTTCGTCGGGCCGGCCGGGCGGCTGCTGCGCAAGGCCGTCGACGACGCGGCGCTCGACCCTGCCCAGATCTACCTGACCAACGCCGTGAAGCACTTCCGCTTCGAGCTGCGCGGCAGGCGGCGCATCCACCAGACCCCGGACCGGGTGCACGTCACCGCCTGCCGGCCCTGGCTGGTCGCCGAGTTCGCCCGGCTGCGCCCGGAGATCGTGGTGGTGCTCGGCGCGACAGCCGCCAAGGCGCTGCTCGGCCCGAGCTTCCGGGTGACGAAGCAGCGCGGTGAGCTGCTGCCCTGGCCCGCCGCCGCCCAGCACCCGGAGGACTTCGAGCGGGTGCCGGTGGACCGGGCGGGCGCTGTGGCCGACGCCCCGGCGGCCCGGCTGCTCGCCACCATCCACCCGTCCGCGGTGCTGCGCGCCGACAACCAGGACGTGGCCTACGAGGGCCTGGTCGCCGACCTGAAGGTGGCCGCGAAGGCACTCAAGAAGTGATCTTGCCGAACACGTCCTTGGCGACGATCCGCCCGTCCCGGACCCGGTAGACGTCCAGCCCGCGAAGCACGGTGCCGTCCTCGGCCGGCGGCCAGGCCCACTCGCAGACCGCCCGGTCGCCGGTGGCCCAGACCGCGCCGAGCGCCGGACCGTCGCCCGGACCGAGCTGCCCGGCGAAGACGTCGGCCACCGCCGCCCGCCCCCGTACCGTGCCGGCCGGCCCGTCCCAGGCGTTCGGGCAGTAGGTGACGTCCTCGGCCAGGCAGGCCGACACCGCGGCCAGGTCGCCCCGCAGCCAGGCCGCGTTGAACTCCTCGATCAGCGCGCGTGCGTCCACATCGGGCACGCTATCGCCGGGCCGCGCCCGCCGCTGCCCCGGCTTCTCAGGAGCGCTGCTGCCAGGTGCAGAGGCAGACCCGGTTGCCGTCCGGGTCGGCGAGCACCCAGAAGCTCGGCGCCTCCGCGTCGCTGACGAGCGTCCCGCCGGCCGCCAGCGCCGCCGCTATGCGCGCGTCCACCTCGGCCGGGTCGACCCACACGTCCGGGTGCCACCGCTGCCGCGGCTCGTCCCGGCCGGAGCGCTGGAACCAGACGGTCGGCAGCACGCCGTCCGGGTCGCGTACCTCGTCGTCGTCCGGTCCGCGGCCGTCCGGCGACTGCCAGGCCAGGACCGCCCGCCAGAACGGCAGCACCGCGGCGTGCTCCGGGGTGTCCAGCGCGAGTTCCAGGCGGGCCAGCCCGGCGGCCGACAGGGTCAGCCCGGAATCCGCGGCCAGCCCCGAGATGAACCGGGCCAGCCGCAGGTCACGCTGCGTCACCCCACCCGCGTCGTGCGACCAGAGCCGCACGTCCACGTGGGTGTAGCGCAGGTCCAGATCCGGATGATGGTCGACCCGCTCGGCCTCCGCGCCGACCGCGGCCACCAGCGCCAGTCCGGCCGCGAAATCGGGGGTACGGATGCGCGTCTGCAACGCCCCCAGCAGGTACGTCCACCCGTCCAGCCCGGCCTCGGCCACCTGCTTCCCCGTGAGTGTGCTCATCCGGTCATCCTGGTCCACCGCGCGGCGGCGGGCCACCCCGTCCGGTTCGCCCCTGTCCGGCGGGGGTGAGCGGTGCCAGACTTGCCGCCATGGAGCAGCATCTCTACGAGCCCGTCCACGACGAGTTCCGTGACCTGTGCCGCCGGTTCCTCACCCGGGAGGCGGTGCCGCACCACGAGCGCTGGGAGGCCGACGGGATCGTCGACCGGGAGGTCTGGCGGGCCGCCGGCGCGGCCGGGCTGCTCGGCCCGGACGTGGACCCCGAGTACGGCGGCGGCGGGCAGCGCGACTTCCGCTTCAACGCGGTGCTGGACGAGGAGATCGTCGCGGCCGGGTGCACCGGCCTGGGGTTCGGGCTGCACAACGACGTGGTCGCGCCGTACCTGACCGAGCTGACCACCGGCGACCAGCGCAAGCGGTGGTTGCCCGGCTTCTGCTCCGGCGACCTGGTCACCGCCATCGCGATGAGCGAGCCGGGCGCGGGCAGCGACCTGGCCGGCATCCGCACCAGCGCGGTCCGCGACGGCGACAGCCTGGTCCTCAACGGGCAGAAGACGTTCATCACCAACGGTGAGATGGCCGACCTGGTGGTCGTGGTGGCCAAGACCGCGCCGGACCAGGGCGCGCACGGGGTGAGCCTGGTCGTGGTGGAGAGCGGCACGCCGGGCTTCAGCCGGGGCCGCCGCCTGGCGAAGGTGGGCCTGAAGGCCAACGACACAGCCGAGCTGTTCTTCGACGACTGCCGGGTGCCGGCGGAGAACCTGATCGGCACCGAGAACCACGGCTTCTACCACCTGATGGCCAACCTGCCCCGGGAACGGCTGAGCATCGCCGTCGCCGCGGTGGCGGCCTGCGAGAAGCTGCTTGCGCTGACGATCGAGTACGCCCGCTCCCGGGAGGCGTTCGGGCGGCCGATCGGCCGGTTCCAGCACAACCGGTTCCTGCTGGCCGAGCTGGACACCGAGGTCACCATCGCGCGGACGTTCGTCAACCACTGCGTCACCGAGTTCAACGCGGGCCGCCTCTCGGTGACCGACGCGGCGAAGGCCAAGTGGTGGACCACCGAGTTGCAGACCAAGGTCGCCGACCGGTGCGTGCAGTTGCACGGAGGCTACGGCTTCATGGCGGAGTACCCGGTGGCGAAGGCGTGGCTGGACAGCCGGGTGCAGACCATCTACGGCGGCACCACCGAGATCATGAAGGAGATCATCGGCCGGGGCCTCGGCCTGTAGCGAAACCGGGTGCCGGCCGGGCGGGCCGGTGCGGGAGGATGGGGCACCCGTCCCCACCAGGAGCGCCGCATGTCCACCGACCTGACCGCGCCGGCCCCGCCCCGGCCCGACGTCGCCGGCATCCAGCGGCGTACCGTCCGGCTGCTCTTCCTCACCCAGATCATCGGCGGCATCGGCGTCACCATCGGCATCTCGGTCGGCGCGCTGCTCGCCGCCCGGGTCGCCGGCACCGCCCTGGCCGGGCTGGCGCAGAGCGCCGGTGTGGTCGGCGCCGCGCTGCTCGCCATCCCGGTCACCCGGCTCATGACCGCGCGTGGTCGGCGGCCGGGTCTGGTCCTCGCGTACGCGGTCGGCGCGGTCGGCGGCGTGCTGGTGGTGGTCGCCACCGTGACGCGCCTGGTGCCGCTGCTCTTCGTCGGCATGCTGCTGTTCGGCGGCGGCACGGCGGCCAACCTCCAGGCCCGCTACACGGCGGTGGACCTGGCCGAGCCACAACGCCGGGGACGGCAGCTCTCGCTGGTGGTGTGGGCCACCACCATCGGCGCGGTGGCCGCGCCGAACTTCGCCGCGCTCGCCGACGACACCACCCGGGGCTGGGGCCTGCCGGCGCTGGCCGGCCCGTTCGCCTTCAGCGCCGTCGCGTTCACGCTCACCGCCGTCGTACTCCTGGTCCTGCTCCGGCCGGACCCGCTGCTCACCGCGCGCCGGCTGGCGGCGGCCGAGCCGGCACCCGGCGCCGCGCCGGCTGTCACCCGCCGCGGTGGCATGGTCGCTGCATGGCGCACGGTACGCGGGCGGCCGGCCGCACGCCTCGGCATCGCCGCGGTGGCGGTGGGGCATCTGGTGATGGTCGCTGTCATGTCGATGACGCCGGTGCACCTCGGCGAGTGGCACTCCGACGAGGACGTGCTGCCCGTGGTCGGCCTGGTGCTGAGCCTGCACATCGCCGGCATGTACGCGCTGTCGCCGGTGGTGGGGTGGCTCACCGACCGGGTCGGCCGCCGGCCGGTGATCCTCGGCGGCGTGGCGCTGCTGCTGGCCGCGTGCGCGGTCTCCGGCACCGCCGGGCACCACACGGCGCTGCTGTCGGTGGGGCTGACGCTGCTCGGGCTGGGCTGGTCGGGCACGATGGTGGCGGGTTCGACGCTGCTGTCGGAGTCGGTGCCCACCGCCGACCGGCCCGGCGTTCAGGGCCTGTCCGACCTGCTCATGGGGCTGGCCGGGGCGGGCGCGGCGGCGGCGAGCGGGTTCGTCATGCGGGCCGTGGGGTACCCGACGCTCACCCTGCTGGCGGCGATCGCTGTGGTGCCGCTGGTGGCGCTGGCGCTGCGCCGTACCGGCACGCGACCACTCGACGAGGAGGACTGAACACGTGCGGCTGACCGACTTCTGGACGCGGCTGGAGGAGGCGTTCGGGCCCGGGTACGCGACCAGCATCGCCAGGGACCAGGTGCTGTCCCAGCTCGGCGGGCGGACCATCGAGCAGGCGCTCGCGGCCGGTGAGCAAACGCACGTGGTGTGGCGCGCCGTGGTCGCCGCGTATCCGGACCGGGTGCCCGCCCGACTACGCTGAGCAGCCTTTTCGTCGATCCCGCGTGTCGCTTGCTCAGTCGTACACCTGTTCGGCTATTGTCCACAGCGGGGTGCTCGTCCACAGCTCACGGCCCGTCGGCTGGTTTTCTGTCGGACCCAGCGCCTAGCGTGTCCCGCGTGACGCGAAGCTCAGGAAAGACGCCGGCGAAGGCAGGGGTGGCAACGATGGCAGCAGGGCCTGACCGGGAGAAGGCGCTCGACCTTGCTCTCGCTCAGATCGACAAGCAGTTCGGCAAGGGTTCGGTGATGCGGCTGGGGGAGCGGCCCGTCGTGCAGACGGCTGTCATCCCGACCGGCTCCATCGCGCTCGACGTGGCGCTCGGCGTGGGCGGTCTGCCCCGCGGCCGGGTGGTCGAGATCTACGGTCCGGAGTCCAGCGGTAAGACCACCGTCGCGCTGCACGCGGTGGCCAACGCCCAGCGCGCCGGCGGCATCGCCGCGTTCATCGACGCGGAGCACGCGCTCGACCCGGAGTACGCGCGGGCCCTCGGCGTCGACACCGACGCCCTGCTGGTCTCCCAGCCGGACACCGGCGAGCAGGCGCTGGAGATCGCGGACATGCTGGTCCGCTCCGGCGCGATCGACATCATCGTGATCGACTCGGTGGCGGCCCTGGTGCCGCGCGCCGAGATCGAGGGCGAGATGGGCGACAGCCACGTCGGTCTCCAGGCCCGGCTGATGAGCCAGGCGCTGCGGAAGATCACCGGCGTACTCAACAACACCGGCACCACCGCGATCTTCATCAACCAGCTCCGCGAGAAGATCGGCGTGATGTTCGGCAGCCCGGAGACCACCACCGGTGGGCGGGCGCTGAAGTTCTACGCCTCGGTCCGGCTCGACGTGCGCCGCATCGAGAGCCTCAAGGACGGCACCGACGTGGTCGGTAACCGCACCCGGGTCAAGGTCGTGAAGAACAAGGTCGCCGCGCCGTTCAAGCAGGCCGAGTTCGACATCATGTACGGCAAGGGCATCTCCCGCGAGGGCTCGCTGATCGACGTCGGTGTGGAGCAGGCGATCATCCGCAAGTCCGGCGCCTGGTACACCTACGACGGCGACCAGCTCGGCCAGGGCAAGGAGAAGGCCCGCGAGTTCCTCCGCGAGAACCCGGACGTGGCGGCCGAGATCGAGAAGAAGATCCTGGAGAAGCTCGGCGTCGGCACCGGTGGTGCGGGCGACGCCGCCGGTGGCCCGGAACTGCCGCCGGTCGACTTCTGATCCGCTGACCCGTGGCAGGACGACGCGCCCGTACGGGCCGGGGCTGGGATGCCGGTCCACCCCGTACGGGCGACGCCACAGGTACGCCCCGGCCTCGCCGGGGGCGCCGTGATCGCGCGGCGGAGCCCGATGCAGGGGAGGCTCCGGCTCCGCCGCGCGACGAGGCCGAGCTGGCCCGGGAGATCTGCCTGCGGCAGCTCGCGGTCCGCCCGCGGACCCGGGCCGAGCTGGCAGGTGCGCTGGCCCGGCGCGGCATTTCCGAGGAGGTCGCCGAGCAGGTCCTCGACCGGTACGACGAGGTCGGCATCGTCGACGACGCCGCCTTCGCCCGCGCCTGGGTGAGCAGCCGGCACAACGGCCGCGGGCTGGCCCGCCGTGCACTCGCCAACGAGCTGCGTCAGCGCGGTGTCGACGGCGAGGTGGCCGGCGCGGCACTGGACGGGCTGGACGAGGAGACCGAGGCGGAGACCGCCCGCGCCCTGGTGGAGCGCAAGCTGCGCAGCACCCGGGGCGAGCCGGACGCGGTGTTCCGGCGTCTGGTCGGCATGCTGGCGCGCAAGGGCTACCCGGCCGGGGTGGCGATCCGGGCGGTGAAGGACGCGCTCGCCGCGCAGAGCGCCGAGGCGGCCGAGTTCGCCGAGCACATCGACGCCGACGCGATGGCCGACGCCGAGCACGACCTCGACTCCCGCCGGCTCGACTGACCGACCGGCCGCCGGCGTCGCGGCCGCCGTCCCGAGGGAGGCGCACACCCGTGCTGAAGGCGTGTCTCAACGGCACCCGACGGCTGGACGAGCACCCCGCCGTGCCGCTCACCCCGGCCGAACTGGCCGCCGACGCGGTGCGCTGCGCGACCGCCGGGGTGGCGGCGGTGCATGCGCACCCGCGCGACGACGGCGGCACCGAGTCGCTCGACCCGGCAGTGATCGCGGCGGCGGTCACCGCCATCCGCGACGCCCGTCCCGGCCTGCCGGTCGGCGTGAGCACCGGCGCCTGGATCGTCCCCGACCCGGCCGAGCGGGCCGCCGCCGTCCGCGCCTGGACGGTGCTGCCCGACTTCGCCTCGGTGAACGCCCACGAACCCGGAGCGGCCGAGGTCGCCGCCGCCCTGTACGAGCGCGGCGTGATGGTCGAGGCCGGTCTGTGGACCCCGGCGGCGGTCGACGCCTGGCGTCGTTGTTCTACGCCCGCCGGGCGGGTCCTCGTCGAGTGCATGGCCGAGCAGGTCGAGACGGCGCTCGCCGACGCGGCGGCGATCCTCGCCGCGCTGCCCGGCGGGCACCCGCCGGTGCTGCTGCACGGGGAGGGTCCGGCCACCTGGCCGGTGTACGCGGAGGCGGTCCGGCGTGGCCTGCACACCCGGATCGGCCTGGAGGACACGCTGCTGCTGCCCGACGGCACCCCCGCCCCCGACAACGCCACCCTGGTGACCGCAGCCCTCACCGCCGCCGCACGCTGACCCACCCGGCGCCGGCTCGGCGCAGCCCTCGCGCGACCCTCACCCGGCCAGGTCGATCATGAACTTGGCGGCACTTCCCGTCCGCTTTGTCCAGGCCAACCTCATGATCGCGCGCGCCCGGCCGGACCGGCCGGCCCTGCCACCCCCGGCGGCGCGGCCGCGCGGCCGGACGGTGATCAAGGAGTTTGTGTCGTCTGGGCGGTCGTGGGTGGACGTCGAGTCCTCGATCACGGGGGTGGGACGGTGACGGCGGAGCTGATCATGGGGGTGCGAGAGGGGCATGAGCAGGTCGGAGCGGCCGAGTCGCGGCGCTACGGGGCGGGGTTTGTCCTGGCCTGTCCGGCATCTGATCACCACTGAGTGACGTCGTAACTTCTCTCCGTCCGGGTGGTTTGATCATGACTCCTTGACCGAACGGCCCCTCGCGACCTAGCCTCGCCATACAGGCTCACTTTGCCCGACCAGCGCAGGCTAAGCGCACAACATAGATCTCGTAACAGAACAGCATCACTTTGGCCAGCTACACCGGCCCTTGACGGAAGCTCCGGAACCTTTCGGAGCCTCCGACAACTGCAACCGGCCGCCAGCGGTGCCCCATGAGGGACACCGCCGACGGAAAGCTGCCCACAGCCAGCCGCTCCGGTCGGGCGTCCAGAGCCGCAGGCGCGTGTCCTTCGCGCGTGTCCTGCGGCGCCGACGTTTCAGGGGGAGGCGGCCATGGCAGGGCGGCACAGGTTCACCGGCGGTCTGCCACACGGCCCCGACCCCGCATCGGCGGGCGACAGCCCGGCCACCGAGCCCCGACGGGCCGGCGACGCCGGCCGGGTCGCCGGAGTGCGGCGGGCGAGTGTGCCCGCGTACCGGTGCGGAGCGGCTCGATGAGCGCCTTCGACGTCGTCCTCCTCCTGGTCGTGCTGCTGCTGGTCGTGGTGGTGGTCGGCGCCGTGCTGTTCGGCGTGCGTACCCTCAAGCGGCTCAGCCTGGCGCCCGCGCCGGAGGACCCGGCCTTCATCGCGGAGAAGGACCGGCAGGAACAGTCCCTCGCGGCGTTGCGGACGGCCGCCGACGAGGTGAACAGCACCATCGACGTTGCTAAGTCCGCGGCCGCGGCGGCGCGTGCCGAGGCGGCCGCCGCCAAGGCGGAGGCGAAGGCGGCCCGGGCCGAGGCGCGGCGGGTGCTCGACGACGCCCGCGCCGAGGCGGACACGGTGCTGGAGCGGGCGCACAAGCAGGCCGAGGCGGACGCCGAGCAGTTACGCGCCACCGCCCGGCGCAGCGGCGAGCGGGAGGTGGCGGTGCTGGCCGCCACCACCCGGGAGCAGGCGGCCGAGGTGGAACGCCGGGCCGCCCGGATGGACGAGCGGGAGCGGCTGCACACCGAGGAGGTGGAGCGGCTGGCCGAACGGGAGCGGCAGCTCACCGCCGCCACCGCGGCGCTCGCCGCCCGGGAGGCCGCCCTGGCCGAGCGCGAGCGGACGCTGACCGAGGTGGAGGAGCAGCGCCGCCGGGAGCTGGAGCGGGTGGCCGGCCTGACCGCCGACGCGGCCCGCGCCGAGCTGGTCGAGTCGATCGAGGGGCAGGCGAAGCGGGAGGCCGCGCTGCTGGTCCGGGAGATCGAGGCGGACGCCCGGGGCAGCGCCGAGCAGCGCGCCCGCAACATCGTGGTGGACGCCATCCAGCGGGTCGCCAGCGAGCAGACCGCGGAGAGCGTGGTCAGCGTGCTGCACCTGCCCGGCGACGAGATGAAGGGGCGCATCATCGGCCGGGAGGGGCGCAACATCCGCGCCTTCGAGTCGGTCACCGGCGTCAACCTGATCATCGACGACACGCCCGAGGCGGTGCTGCTGTCGTGCTTCGACCCGGTACGCCGGGAGGTCGGCCGGGTCACGCTGGAGAAGCTGGTCCTGGACGGCCGAATCCACCCGCACCGGATCGAGGAGGTCTACGACGTGGCCCGGCAGGAGGTGGAGGAGCTGTGCCTCCGGGCCGCCGAGGACGCGCTGGTCGAGGTCGGCATCACCGAGATCCACCCGGAGCTGGTCACGCTGCTGGGCCGGTTGCGCTACCGCACGTCGTACGGGCAGAACGTGCTCAAGCACCTGGTGGAGACCGCGCACATCGCCGGGGTGATGGCCGCGGAGCTGCGGCTGGACGTGCCGACGATCAAGCGGTGCGCGTTCCTGCACGACATCGGCAAGGCGCTCACCCACGAGGTGGAGGGCAGCCACGCGATCATCGGCGCGGACGTGGCCCGCAAGTACGGCGAGAGCGAGGACGTGGTGCACGCCATCGAGGCGCACCACAACGAGGTGCCGCCGCAGACCATCGAGGCGGTGCTGACCCAGGCGTCGGACGCCTGTTCGGGCGGGCGGCCGGGCGCGCGGCGGGAGAGCCTGGAGGCGTACGTCAAGCGGCTGGAGCGGATCGAGGAGATCGCAGCCGGGAAGCTGGGCGTGGAGAAGGTCTTCGCCATGCAGGCGGGCCGGGAGATCCGGGTGATGGTCAAGCCGGACGACGTGGACGACATCGGCGCGGCGGTGCTGGCCCGGGACGTGGCCAAGCAGATCGAGGAGGAGCTGACCTATCCGGGTCAGATCCGGGTGACAGTGGTGCGCGAGTCCCGGGTCACCGAGATCGCCCGCTAGACCGGCAAGACCGAGAACGGGCGGGTGGGGGAGAACCCCACCCGCCCGTTCCGTGTCCGTCGGACGACGTCAGCTCACAGCGGCGTGGCGCCGGTGCCACCGTCGGTCTGCGTGGCCGCCACCGGCTTGGCCGCGGTGCGCGGCAGCCGGGTCAGCCGCTTCTGCAGCCACCAGGCCAGCACCGACAGCAGGCCGCAGATGCTGATGTAGATGGCCGCGACGATCAGGTACGTCGGCACGTACGGCAGGCCGAACGCCAGCCGGCCGCCGATCTGCTTGCCCACGAAGAGCAACTCCGGGTACGTGATGATGAAGCCGAGCGCGGTGTCCTTGAGCAGGACGACGAGCTGGCTCACGATCGCCGGGAGCATCGACCGGAACGCCTGCGGCAGCAGGATCAGCCGCAGCACCTGGTTCTTGCGCATGCCGATCGCGTACGCGCCCTCGGACTGCCCGTACGGCACGGCGTTGATGCCGGCGCGGAAGATCTCCGCCAGCACCGAGCCGTTGTAGAGCGTCAACCCGATGACCAGCGCCCAGAACTTGTCGATCGGCCAGCCGTACTGGAGCGGCACGTAGTAGCCGAAGAAGATCAGGATCAGCAGCGGGATGGCCCGGAACAGCTCCACCACGAACGTGGCGGGAGCGCGGAACAACACCTTGTCGCTGAGCCGGGCACTGGCGAAGAACGCGCCGAACAGCAGCGCCAGCACGGTGGCGACGGCGGCGACCTTCAGCGTGGCCCAGAGGCCGTTCAGCAGCTCCCGCTGCACGGCCGCGTACTGGAACTGCTCCCACTTGCGGGCCTCGAACTGGCCGGTCTGGTTGAACTTGTAGACCACGAACGCGATCAGCGCGACGATCGCCGCGATCGAGACGATGCCGAGGATCCGGTTGCGCCTGCGGGCCTTCGGGCCGGGGATGTCGTAGAGGACGCTGCTGCTGCTCACCGGGCCACCGCCCACTTGCGCTCGAGGATCCGCTGGAGCACCACCAGCGGGATGATCAGGATCAGGAAGCCGATCACGATCCAGGTGAGCACGATGAACTGCGGCTCACCCCGTTCCGACATGTACGCCGGGATGGCGCCCGCTTCCAGCACGGAGAAGCCGGCCGCGATCGTGGTGTTCTTCAGCATGGCGATGAGCACGCTCATCATGGGCGGGACCATGGCCCGCAGCGCCTGTGGCAGCACGATCAGCGTCAGCACCTGGGCGAACGTCATGCCCAGCGCGCGGGCCGCCTCGGCCTGGCCGGTGGCGACCGTGTTCACGCCGGAGCGGACCACCTCGCAGATGAACGCCGAGGTGTAGGCGATCAGCGCGATGCAGGCGCTGTTGAAGTAGTCGATGTTGACGTCCAGCTTCGGCACCGCGAAGACGAGGAACGCGAACACCAGCGTCAGGGGAGTGTTGCGGACCAGGTTGACGTAGGTGGCGCCGAACGCCCGCAACGCGGGGACCGGTGACACCCGCATCGCGCCGAGCAGCATGCCGAGGACGAGACTGCCGACGCCGGCGATCAGGAACAGCTTGACGGTGTTGTAGAACCCCTCGCGGAACAGGCTCGCGTTGTCCGTCAGGACGCGGAAGAACTCGCCCATACCTCGCTCTCACTCTCTCCAGACGGGACCGGGCGGGGAGGAGGACCTCCCCGCCCGGTCCGACGTCGGTGCGGACCGTCAGTACCGCTCGAGCTGCGGCGGGGTGGCCGGCGAGCCGGACTTGCCGAGCGTGCCGTCGTAGATCTTCTTCCAGGTGCCGTCGGTGAACGCCGCCTCGATCTGGTCGTTCACGTAGTCACGCAGCGCCTTGTCGTCCTTGGGCAGGCCGATGCCGTACTTCTCGGTGCTGAACGGCTGGCCGACGACCTTGAGCTCGTCCGGGTTCTGCGCGGCGTAGCCCTTGAGGATGGCGTCGTCGGTGGTGACCGCGTCGACCTTCTTGTCGAGCAGCTGCGAGACGCACTCGGAGTAGGTCTTGAACTCGACGATGTTCTCGCCCTCGGTCAGGCCCTCGTCGCGGATCTTCTGGATCGGCGTGGAGCCGGTGGCCGAGCAGACCTTCTTGCCCTTGAGCGTGTCCTTGCCGGTGATCGACGACTCGTCCTTGCGGACCAGCAGGTCCTGGCCGGCGACGAAGTACGGCCCGGCGAAGGAGACGTCGTTCTTGCGCTTGTCGGTGATCGAGTAGGTGCCGACGTAGTAGTCGATCTCGCCGCCCTTGATCGCGGTCTCCCGGTTGGCGGACGCGATCTCCTTGTACTCGATCTTCGCCGGGTCGACGCCGAGCGTGCTGGCGACGTACTGGGCGATCTCGATGTCGAAGCCGCAGCGCTTGCCCTGGGCGTCCTTGTAGCCGAGGTTCGGCTGGTCGAACTTGACGCCGATGACGACCTTGCCGGCCGACTTGATCTTCTCGAAGGCCGGGCTGCCGGCGACGTTGGCGTCCGTCTTGGGGGTGAAGGTGACGCCCGAGCTGCTGCAGTTGTCGCCCTGCGCACCACCGCTGGCGTTGCCGCCGCCGCTGGGAGCGGGGTTCCCCTCCTTGCCGCAGGCGGCCGCGGACAGGGCGAGCGAGGCCATCATGGCCACCGCCGCCACGCGCTTGTAACGCATACTCATCTCCTTCTTCGACGGAGTCGACGGGACGACTCCACTACGGACGCTCAGTGGGTGAGGATCTTGGAGAGGAAGTCCTTGGCCCGCTCGCTGCGCGGGTTCGCGAAGAACTCGGCCGGCGGCGCGTCCTCGACCAGCTTGCCGTCGGCCATGAAGATGACCCGGTTGGCCGCGTGCCGGGCGAAGCCCATCTCGTGGGTCACCACGACCATGGTCATGCCCTCGCTCGCCAGCGACGTCATCACGTCCAGCACCTCGCCGACCATCTCCGGGTCCAGCGCGCTCGTCGGCTCGTCGAACAGCATCGCCTTGGGCTGCATGGCCAGCGCGCGGGCGATCGCCGCCCGCTGCTGCTGACCGCCGGAGAGCTGCGCCGGGTACTTGTCCGCCTGGTTGGCGATGCCGACGCGGTCCAGCAGGGCCAGGCCGCGCTCACGGGCCGCGGCCGGCTTCTCCTTGCGGACCTTGACCGGCCCCAGCGTGACGTTCTCCAGGATGGTCTTGTGCGCGAAGAGGTTGAACGACTGGAACACCATGCCGACCTCGCTGCGCAGCTTGGCCAGGGGCTTGCCCTCGGCCGGCAGCGCCTGCCCGTCGAACGTGATGGTGCCGTTGTCGATCGGCTCCAGCCGGTTGATGGTGCGGCAGAGCGTCGACTTGCCGGAGCCGGACGGGCCGATGACCACGACCACCTCGCCCCGGCCGACGGACAGGGACACGTCGTCGAGCACGTGCAGCGGCCCGAACCACTTGTTCACCCCGTCGAGCACGATCAGCGGGTCGCCCGTCGTCACGTCGTCCACCGTCCCTGTCGTCCATGGCGGAATTCGGGGGTCGGTCGACCCCCGGTTGGGCAACTGTAGGCGGGGTGATGTGGCAGATCGCAACTCAGATGGTCACGGAGCGGTAACACCGGTCACCGGCGTACCGGCCCGTCCGAATTTCGTCACCCGCCGGTGGGGCCGGGTGGCGCCGCCGGGGCAGGCCGGAGATCATAAGGCGGTGACCGACGCGATCCGGCTGACCGACTACGCACGTGGTGGCGGTTGCGCCTGCAAGATCCCACCCGGCGAGCTGGAGGCGATGGTCGCCGGTCTCGGCGCCACCGGCGGCTCGGCCGACCTGCTGGTCGGCCTGGAGAACGGCGACGACGCCGCGGTGGTCCGGCTGGACGAGCGTACGGGCCTGGTCAGCACCGCCGACTTCTTCACCCCGGTGGTCGACGACGCCTACGACTGGGGGCGGATCGCCGCCGCCAACGCGCTCTCCGACGTGTACGCGATGGGCGGCACCCCGCTCGTCGCGCTCAACCTGCTCTGCTGGCCGCGCGGCGTGCTGCCGCCGGAGATGGCCCGCGAGGTGCTGCGCGGCGGTCTGGACGTGGCCCGGGAGGCGAACTGCCACCTGGCCGGCGGGCACAGCGTGGACGACGACGGCCCGAAGTACGGCCTGGCGGTCACCGGCGTGGTCCGGCCGGAGGAGCTGATCACGCTCGACGCCGGGCGGGCCGGGCTGCCGCTGTCGCTGACCAAGCCGCTCGGCGTGGGCGTGCTCAACACCCGGCACAAGCAGACCGGGCAGCGCTTCCCGGAGGCGGTCGAGTCGATGGCCCGGCTCAACCGGGACGCCGCCCGCGCGGCGATCGCCGCGGGCATCCGCTGCGGCACCGACGTGACCGGCTTCGGCCTGCTCGGGCACGCCTCGAAGCTGGCCCGCGCGAGCCGCCTGACGGTGGCGATCGACGCGGCGGCGGTGCCGTATCTGACGGGCGCGCGGGAGGCGCTGCGCGACGGGTACGTCAGCGGCGGCACCCGGCGCAACCTGGAATGGGTCACCCCGTGGACCGACTTCGGCGGCGCGGACGAGGGGGAGCAGCTGCTGCTGGCCGACGCGCAGACCTCCGGTGGCCTGCTGGTCGCCGGTGAGGTGCCGGGCGGCACTGTGATCGGCGAGTTGCTGCCCGCGTCGGAGCACCTGATCCGGGTGCGCTGAGCCGCCGGATCCACGGCGCGGCTGGGCCGTCGCCGCGGCACCGTACCCGATAAACTGTCATCTTCCAGCTACTCCGGGCAACGTCGCCCGAGGGAATTTTGCCCGGAATGGTCACAGACCGGTAACTTGCGCCCGGCTGAGGTCAAATGCACCCCACCATCGACATTAAGGCCCGATCCGGAGGCCGGTGGAACGAGCGCAGCGAGGAGGCGGCATGACCGAGCTGTGGAACTGGAGAATCGACGGCGGCGAGCCGGTGGAGGTCTACCCGGCACTGGCCGAGGCGCTCGGCCGGGTGGTGATGCCCATGGCCGTCGCCGACCCGATGCGGCTCCCCGCGTACGCGGTGGTCTGCGACGTGTGGGAGGCGCCCGGGCTGTACGGCACCGTGGTCGACTGTTACGGGGTGCCCGAGAGCCTGTCCGAGCTGCCCGCGATCGCGGCGCTGGCCCGGCTGCTGGGCCGCAACTGCCTGATGCGCGACGACACGCTCGACGCCGGCCGGCACCTGCTGGTCGCGCCGGACGGCACCATCCGGCCGGTGCACTTCGACGTGGCCGACACCGACGACGGCGAGGTGCTCAGCCACCACCGGCTCTGCACCGTCGCCGACGCGCGCTGCCGGGGCTGGTCGCAGTGCCACCGCTCCCGCTGGGCCCCCGACACGGTCGCCCCGGCGCTCGCCGCCGCCTGAGCGCGGACGCCGGCCGGCACCCGTGACAGGTGCTCGCCGCCGTGTCCCCTCCGGCGGCGAGCGGTGGCGGCCCCGGGCTCAGCCCCGGGCCGCCGGCTGCTGCCCCCGCACCACGAGCTGGTCGAGCAGCGTCGCGGTGGCGGCGGCCACGGCGTCCACAGCGGCGTCGAACGCGGCCGCGTTGTGCGCGGCCGGGGTACGGAATCCGGAGATCTTCCGGACGTACTGCAACGCGGCGGCACGGATGTCCTCCTCGGTCACCACCGGGACGTACGGCTCACGCAGGGTTTTGATGCTCCGGCACACGGCTCCTCCTCGTTCGATCCGATCGGCTACACCCGGATACGCTGTCCGGGTCATGACTACCGCAGCCGCGGGCAGCCCGCGCACCTATCAGGTGCGTACGTACGGCTGCCAGATGAACGTGCACGACTCCGAGCGCATCTCCGGCCTCCTCGAGGACGCCGGGTACGTGCGCGCCGCGGAGGCCGACGAGCAGCCCGACGTGGTGGTGTTCAACACCTGCGCGGTCCGGGAGAACGCCGACAACCGGCTCTACGGCAACCTGGGTCATCTGCGCCCCGTGAAGGCGAAGCACCCCGGGATGCAGATCGCCGTCGGCGGCTGCCTGGCCCAGAAGGACCGCGGCGACATCGTCCGCAAGGCGCCCTGGGTGGACGTCGTCTTCGGCACGCACAACATCGGCTCGCTGCCGGCGCTGCTGGACCGGGCGCGGCACAACGCCGCGGCCGAGGTCGAGATCCTGGAGTCGCTGGAGGTCTTCCCCTCCACGCTGCCGACCCGGCGCGAGTCGACGTACGCCGGGTGGGTCTCGATCTCCGTCGGCTGCAACAACACGTGCACGTTCTGCATCGTGCCCTCCCTGCGCGGCAAGGAGAAGGACCGCCGCCCCGGCGACATCCTCTCCGAGGTCCGCGCGCTGGTCGACTCCGGCGTGCTGGAGGTGACGCTGCTCGGGCAGAACGTCAACTCGTACGGCGTCGAGTTCGGCGACCGGTATGCGTTCGGCAAGCTCCTGCGCGCCTGCGGCGACATCGACGGGCTGGAGCGGGTGCGGTTCACCAGCCCGCACCCGAAGGACTTCACCGACGACGTGATCGCCGCGATGGCCGAGACGCCTAACGTCTGCCACTCGCTGCACATGCCGTTGCAGTCCGGCTCGGACGACGTGCTGCGGGCGATGCGCCGCTCGTACCGGTCGGAGCGTTACCTGGGGATCATCGAGAAGGTCCGGGCGGCGATGCCGGACGCGGCGATCACCACCGACATCATCGTCGGCTTCCCCGGCGAGACCGAGGCCGACTTCGCCCGCACGCTCGACGTGGTCCGGGAGGCGCGGTTCTCCTCGGCGTTCACGTTCCAGTACTCCAAGCGCCCCGGCACCCCGGCCGCGACCATGGACGGCCAGTTGCCCAAGCAGGTCGTGCAGGAACGCTACGAGCGGCTGATCGCCTGCGTCGAGGAGATCACCTGGGCGGAGAACAAGAAGCTCGTCGGCGAGACAGTCGAGGTGCTCGTGGCCGTCGGCGAGGGCCGCAAGGACGAGCGCACCGGCCGGATGTCCGGCCGGGCCCGCGACGGCCGGCTGGTGCACTTCGCCACCGGTGACCTGGCCGGGCGGATCCGTCCCGGCGACATCGTGCACACCACTGTCACGTACGCCGCCCCGCACCACCTCAACGCCGACGGCGCGCCGCTGGCGCACCGGCGTACCCGGGCCGGGGACGCGGCCGAGGCGGGACAGGTTCCGCGTACCCCCGGCGTGCTGCTCGGACTGCCGACGGTCGGCGCCCCGGCCGTCCCACCCGCCCCGGTAGGCGGCTGCGCCGCCCCCTGACCGCATGTAAGGAAGGGCCCCCTTTTAACACTCGGTGTTAAAAGGGGGCCCTTCCTCTACCGGAGGCGTTAAGAAGGGGCCCTTCCTTACGTCAGCAGGCGGTGCCGTTGAGCTTCACGCCGCCCGGCGTCGCGGCGGTGCCGTTGGCGGTGAAGCCGACGGTGACCGAGGCGCCCGCCGCCAGCGACGACGCCCAGGCCGGCGCGGCGGCAGTCACAGTGGTGCCGGACTGCGTGACAGTGGCGTTCCAGCCGCTCGCCAGCGTCACGCCGGACGGCCACGTCCAAGTGGCCGACCACGGGTTCACCGCGGCGGTGCCGGTGTTCTTGACGGTCAGCTCCCCCTGGAAGCCACCCGACCAGGAGTTGATCTGCTTGTAGGTGGCGGTGCAGCCACCGGTCACCGGAGGCGGCGGGGTGGTCGGCGCCGGTGAGGTGTTCGGCGTGCCGGTGGGGGACGGGCTGGTGGTGCCGCCACCGCCGGTCGGCGGGATCAGGTACGGCGTGAGGATGTCCTGCTTCGGCTGGTTGATCGTGGTCCAGTCGTCGTTGGCGATGCCGCCCGTGTCACCGGAGTTCGGGTTCCACGACCAGTATGTGAACGACATGCCGTTCACGCCGGTGCCGGTGTACGCCATCAGGTTCTGGAGCCAGATCTTGTCCTTGGGGTCCTGGAGCGTGGTGCCGAACTCGCCCATCATGATCGGCGCGATGTTCTGCTTGTAGAGGTAGCCCCAGTACTTGTCCCAGATGGCCGGCATGTTCGCCGGGTAGGTCGGGTCGTCGAACCAGGCCTGGCGGTACACCGACGTGGCGTACTCGTGCGGCGAGTAGACCAGCCGGTTCGCCACGCTCAGCCGGACCGGGAACTGCCCGGCCTTGGACAGGTTGCCGCCCCACCAGCCGCAGTCCTCGTCGTTGCTGGGGTCGTTGTCCCAGACGTTCGACAGGCCGCCGCTCGGGCAGCTCACCCCCTCCACGAAGATCAGCCAGTTCGGCTGCACGCCGAGGATCGCGTTTCCGGCCCGCTCGGCGGCCAGCCGCCAGTCCCGGGCGGTGTCGCCGCAGCCCCAGCAGGCGCCGGTGGCGGCCGGGTTGGTGCCCTCGGCGTGCGGCTCGTTGTGCAGGTCCGCGCCGATCACAGTGGTGTTGCCGGCGTACCGCTGGGCCAGCATCTTCCAGTCGTTGATCCAGGTCGCCTCGGAGACCGTCGAGGTGTACCAGAGCGGCGACTGCCCGGCCGACGTGGGCCGGTGCCGGTCCAGGATGACCCGCATCCCCTTGCTGCCCGCGTAGTCGATGACCTTGTCGAGGATCTGCAGCGGGGAGAGCCCGATCAGGTCCGGGTTGACGAAGTCGTTGATGCCGGTGGCTGTCGCGCCGGCCTTGAGCGCGTCGTTCGAGTACGGGATCCGCAGCGTGTTGTAGCCCAGCCGGGCCATGGTGTCGAGCTGCGAGCGCCACGGGTTGCTCGACCACAGGCCGTGGAACGTCTTGTTGTCGGTCTCCATCCCGAACCAGTTGATGCCGGTCAGGCGGACCGTCGCGCCCGTACTGTCGACGATCTTGCTGCCGCTGGTGTGCAGGTAACCGGTGCCGGTGCCACCGGCCGCCGCAGCGGCCGGTGCGGTGGAGACGGCGGCGGCGACGAGAACGCCGGCTGCCGCGGTGGCGAGCGCCGTCAGGGCGCCGCCGAGGGCGGTGCGTCGGTGCATGGAAGCTCCACTTCGGATGCCCGCGCCGCGCAGGCGCCGCGGGCGGCAGGACCAGGAGGCACGTCCCGCTCGTCATCGAGTACGCGCGCAGCGCGCGCCGGGCCGTGTCGTGTGGACGGCCACCCGCGAGATGTCGCACCGGCGATCGTCGACGGCGCAGATCAGCCGTCGATGCCCTCGTGCCGGTGCCGGAACCTGGCTCCGCCGCTCATTCTGATCAGCCTGCCTCGATGCGTCAACCCGGCCCGGACGCAGGTGAGCCCCCGGCCGACCCGGCCGGGGGCTCACCCGATGTGTCTGTCCGCCGGCCTGCCCGGCCGGGGTGCTCGCGTCAGCCGGCCTGCTCGGCGAGCTGGAGGAACTGCCGCTTCGAGGCGAGCGCCTGCTCGGCCTCCTTGATCCGGCGGGCGTCACCGGCGGCCTGGGCCCGGGCCAGCCGGTCCTCGGCCTCGGCGACCTGGGCGCGCATCTGCGCCAGCAGCGGGTTGTCCTCCTTGGAGGTACGCCGCCACGCCGAGTCCATCACGTCGCGGACCTTGTCGTCCACGGCCCGCAGCCGGCGCTCCAGCCCGGCGGCGGCCTCGCGCGGCACCCGGCCGGCCTCGTGCCACTGCGCCTGGATCTCCCGCAGCTTCGCCTGGGCGCCCTTCGGGTCGCCGTCGACGTCCAGCGCCTCGGCCTCGGCCAGCAGCGCCTGCTTACGCTCCAGGTTGGCCCGCTGCTCGTTGTCGCGGGCGGAGAAGACCTCGCTGCGGCGGGTGAAGAACTCGTCCTGCGCGGCGCGGAACCGTTCCCAGAGCTTCTGCTCGGCCTCCTTGGCGGCGCGCGGCGCGGCCTTCCACTGGGCCATCAGGTCCTTGAGCTGACCGGCGGTGACGCCCCAGTCGCTGGAGTCCTTGAGCTTCTCCGCCTCGGCGACCAGCTCCTCCTTGACCGTCTGCGCCTGCTTGCGCTGCTGGTCGAGGGAGGCGAAGTGGGCGCCCCGGCGGCGGGTGAAGCCGTCCCGTGCGGCGGCGAACCGCTTCCACAGCTCACCGTCGGCTTTCTTGTCGACGCCGCGGATGGTCTTCCACTCGTCGAGGATCTCCTTGAGCCGGTCACCGGCGGTCTTCCAGCCGGTCGACTCGGCGGCCAGCTTCTCGGCCTCCTCGACCAGGGCGGTCTTGCGCGCCAGCGCCTCGCCCCGGGCGGCCTCGCGGGCGGCCTTGGCCTCGCCGGCCTTCTCCTCGGCGACGGTGGCCAGCTTGTCCAGGCGGGCGGCAAGGGCGTCGATGTCACCGACGACGTGCGCCTCGGCCAGCGACCCACGGATGCGGCGGATCGTGGTCAGGGAGTGGCCGGCATCAGCCGCGCCCGAGTTGAGCCGCGCCTCGGTCAGATCGACCTCGGTCACCAGGTCGGCGTAGCGCCGGGCGAAGTGGGCGAGCCCTTCCTCCGGTGCCCCTGCCTGCCAGGATCCGACCACCCGCTCGCCCTCGGCGGTCTTGACGTAGACCGTGCCGTCCTCGTCGACCCGTCCGAAGGCAGTCCAGTCGCTCATGTGCCCATCCTCGTTCTCCCGGCGTCGAGGGGACAGCCCCCTCGTTCGCCGCCACGGCGCAGCAAACTTTCTCCCGGCATTGTCACAGGTCCGCCCCCGTCCGTGTCGAGCGCCTGTCGCCGACCGTGACCATACGGTGTTGTACGCCCCCGATGACCGGATCGGCGCGGGGACGCACCGGGGGATCCCGATAGGTTTGGGGGCGTGTCCCTGGTCGCCGCCGCCGTGTGCCCCCACCCACCGTTGATCGTGCCCGAGCTGGCCGGCGCCGCCGCGCCCGAGCTGGACGACCTGCGCGCCGCCGCCGACGCCGCTGTGGCCCGGCTGCTCGCCGCCGGCCCCGAGGCGATCCTGCTCGTCGGCGGCGGGCCGGAGACCGTCCGGTTCAACTCCGCCGACTGGGGCTCCCTGCGCGGCTTCGGGCTCGACCGGCCGGTGCGGCTGTGGAAGATCTCCTGCTCCGGCGGGGAGCGCCTGCCGCTGAGCCTGACCGTCGGCGCCTGGCTGCTCAACCGCTCCGGCACCGAGCTGCCCCGCCTGGCCCGGTCGGTGGCGCACGACGCCACACCGGCCGAGTGCGCGGAGTTCGGCGCGAGCCTGATCGACGACGACGATCCGCGGGTCGCGCTGCTCGTGCTCGGCGACGGGTCCGCCTGCCGGGGCGTCAAGGCGCCGGGGTACGACGATCCGCGCGCCGAGGAGTACGACGAGGGGGTCGCCGCGGCCCTGGCCGGCGCGGACGCCGATGCGTTGCTCGGCCTGGACCCGGGGCTGTCGGCGGAGCTGAGGGCCGCCGGGCGGGCGCCGTGGCAGGTGCTGGCCGGTGCGGCCAGGGCGGCGGGCGGCGACTGGCGCGGCGAGCTGAGCTACCACCGCGCCCCCTACGGCGTCGCCTACTTCGTGGCGAACTGGGAGCGGTCGTGACGGTCGTGGCGGTGGTCGGGCCGACCGCGGCCGGGAAGTCGGCGCTGAGCATCGCACTGGCGCACGCGCTCGACGGCGAGGTGGTGAACGCCGACTCGATGCAGCTCTACCGGGGCATGGACATCGGCACCGCGAAGCTGACGCCGGCCGAGCGCGAGGGCGTGCCGCACCACCTGCTGGACATCTGGCCGGTGACCGAGCCGGCCAGCGTCGCCGAATACCAGGCGCTGGCCCGCGCGGCCGTCGACGACATCCTGGCCCGGGGACGGGTGCCGCTGCTGGTGGGCGGCTCCGGGCTGTACGTGCGGGCGGTGCTGGAACAGTTCGAGTTCCCCGGCACCGACCCGGCGCTGCGGGAGCGGCTGGAGGCGGAACTCGCCGCGGTGGGCCCCCTGCCGCTGCACGCGCGGTTGACCGAGGCCGACCCGGGCGCGGCGGCGAGCATCCTGCCCACCAACGGGCGGCGGATCGTGCGGGCGCTGGAGGTGATCGAGCTGACCGGCGCGCCGTTCACCGCGTCGCTGCCGTCGCCCACGCCGTACTACCCGTCGGTGCAGCTCGGCGTGGACCTGGACACCGCTGCGCTGGACGAGCGGATCGCGCTGCGGGTGGACCGGATGTGGGCCGACGGCCTGGTCGACGAGGTGCGGGCGCTGGTCGGCGAAGGGCTGCCCGACGGGCGGACGGCGAGCCGGGCGCTCGGCTACCAGCAGGTGCTGCGGTTCCTCGCCGGAGAGCTGACCGAGGCGCAGGCGCACGAGGAGACGATCCGCGCGACCCGCCGGTTCGTCCGGAGGCAGCGCTCCTGGTTCCGGCGTGACCCGCGCGTCCACTGGCTGGACTCGGCGTCGCCCGCGTTTCTCGACACTGCCCTGCGGGTGGTCGCCGAGCATCGGCCATGATGGGGGAGTGGAGTTCACCAAGGGTCACGGCACCGGCAACGACTTCGTCATCCTGCCCGACCCGGACGGCACCCTCGACCTGACACCCGGCCTGGTCGCCGCGCTCTGCGACAGGCGGCGCGGGCTCGGCGGCGACGGCGTGCTGCGTGTCGTACGCGCCGCCAAGCACCCCGAGGGCGTCGCGCTCGCCGGTGAGGCCGAGTGGTTCATGGACTACTGGAACTCCGACGGCTCGTTCGCCGAGATGTGCGGCAACGGGGCCCGCGTGTTCGTCCGCTACCTGCTGGACCGTTCGCTCACAGCCCCGTCGGGCGGGACGCTGCCGATCGCGACCCGCGCCGGCCTGGTGCGGGCCCGCGTCGAGGGCGAGGACGTGGCGGTCGAGATGCGCCGCCCCCGGCTGTACGACACGGCCACCGCCACGCTCGGCGGGCTGACGCTGCCCGGCACCGCCGTGGACGTCGGCAACCCGCACCTGGTGTGCGCGCTGCCCGCCGCGCTGGAGCTGACGGCCCTCGACCTGACCCGCGCGCCCGAGGTGGACGCCTCGACGTTCCCGTCCGGGGTGAACGTCGAGTTCACCACGCCGGGCGAGCCGGTCGACGGCACCGACGGGCACGTGCTGATGCGGGTGTACGAGCGCGGCTCGGCCGAGACGCTGTCCTGCGGCACCGGCGCGTGCGCGGTGGCGGCGGTGGCGTTGCGTGACGCCGGCCTGGACACCGGCACGATGACTGTGGACGTGCCAGGCGGGCGTCTGACGGTCACTGTGACAGCCGATTCGTGCTGGCTCTCCGGCCCCGCCGTCCTGGTGGCGACAGGCACCCTGACCCCCGCCGCCCTGCACCCGTAGCCCGCGCCCTGCCCCGCCCCGCCCCTGCCCCGCCCTGCCC
>NZ_JNZR01000004.1:0-249611 GCF_000717585.1 Micromonospora globosa | reverse complement strand
GGGGGTGGGGTGGGGTGGGGTTAGGGGAGGAGGGGGTGGCGGAGGACGTTTTCCTCTCGGCCTGGACCCACGCCCACCACGCTCACCCGGGTGCCGGTCAGCTCCTCGATACGGGCGATGTAGCGGCGGGCGTTCTCCGGGAGCTCGTCCTCGGTCCGCGCCTTCGTGATGTCCTCCCACCAGCCGTCGAGCTCTTCGTAGATCGGCGTGGCGTGGTGGAAGTCGGTCTGCGTCATCGGCATGTCGTCGAAGCGCTCGCCGTTGATCTCGTACCCGACGCAGATCGGCACCTTGGCCAGGCCGGTCAGCACGTCCAGCTTGGTGACCACCAGGTCGGTGACGCCGTTGAGGCGGCACGCGTACCGGGCCACCACGGCGTCGAACCAGCCGCAGCGGCGCTCCCGGCCGGTGGTGGTGCCGTACTCGTGGCCGACCTTGCGCAGGTGCTGCCCGTTGTCGTCGAACAGCTCGGTCGGGAACGGGCCCGAGCCCACCCGCGTCGTGTACGCCTTGCTCACCGCGATGACCTTGGTGATCGCGGTCGGCGGGATGCCCGCGCCCACGCACGCCCCGCCGGCCGTCGGGTTCGACGAGGTGACGAACGGGTAGGTGCCGTGGTCCATGTCGAGCATGGTGGCCTGGGCGCCCTCCAGCAGCACGGTCTCGCCGCGGTCGAGCGCGTCCCAGAGCATGACCCGGGTCTCGGCGATGTACGGGCGCAGCCGCTCGGCGTACTGGAGGTACTCCTCGACGGTCTCCTCGACGTCGATCGCCTTGCGGTTGTAGACCTTGAACAGCAGCTGGTTCTTCTCGCGGAGCGCCAGCTCCAGCTTTTTGCGCAGGATGCCCGGGTCGAGCAGGTCCTGGAGCCGGATGCCCATCCGGGCGACCTTGTCGCCGTACGCGGGACCGATGCCCCGGCCGGTGGTGCCGATACGGGAGCTGCCCAGGTAGCGCTCGACCACCCGGTCCAGCGCGCGGTGGTGCGGCATGATCAGGTGCGCGTCGCCGGAGATACGCAGGCGGGACACGTCCACGCCGCGCTCGGCGAGCCCGTCGATCTCCTGGAGCAGCACCTTCGGGTCGACCACCACGCCGTTGCCGATCACGATCATCGCGCTCGGTGACAGCGCCCCGGACGGCATGAGGTGCAGCGCATACTTCTGGCCGTCCGGCGT
Organism: Micromonospora globosa; assembly: GCF_000717585.1. Lineage (NCBI taxonomy): Bacteria > Bacillati > Actinomycetota > Actinomycetes > Micromonosporales > Micromonosporaceae > Micromonospora > Micromonospora globosa. The sequence goes on along the minus strand of NZ_JNZR01000004.1, from coordinate 248,433 downwards.
GATCACCGTGTGGCCTGCGTTGTTGCCGCCGGAGTAGCGCACGACGTAGTCGACCCGCTCACCCAGCAGGTCGGTAACCTTGCCCTTGCCCTCGTCGCCCCACTGGGCGCCGAGCAGCACGATCGCTGGCATCTTCTCGCCTCCAGAAGGCTCGGGTGCCAGGTGGCGACCGGTCAGCGAGCCCGGGGTGTCAGGCTAACAAGTAGTGACGGCGGGACCAGCAGGGGTTGGTCGAGAAGCAGGAGGCTCCTTCGTGTACGACGTGGTGCTGCTCACCCTCGGCTCGGAGCGGGACGCTCCCGGTGGTGGCTGCGGCAGCGGCGGCGCCTGCTGCGGCGGCGCGGACGACACCGCCGCCGAGAGCGGCGAGGAGCGCTGCGAGACGCCGCGCGTACCGGTGCTGGCCTGTGCGGACGAGCTGACCGCCCGGGGTGCCCGGGTGACCACCGTGACCGCCCGGTCGGACTCCGAGATCGACGAGGTGCTGGCCCGCCTCGACGGCCCGCCGCGCGCCGACGGCCTCACCTGGCCGGACTCCGACGGCAAGACCCGGCTCATCGTCGCCACGGCCAGTGACGGTCAGTTGCGCGCCGTCCTGCGCCGGCTGGTCCGGCGGTACGCTCCGCCGCCGAGTCGCCGCCCCGCGGACCTGGCCGCCAACCGTACGGTGCCCGACCTGCCGCCTGTGGGCGTACTCCCGCTCGATCCGGCCCGGTCCGGGACGGCGCGGGACCTGGCCGCGCAGCTCGGGCTGCCCCGGGATCCGGCGGGTGTGGCCGCCGCGGTGCTGGACGGCACAGCCCGGCGGCTTGACCTGCTGCGCAACGACGGCGGCTCGGTGACGCTGGACGGGGCGCTGCTCGGCGCCGCCGACGACGCGGGCCGTCCGCTGCACTGGCGGGCCCGGGTCGAGGTCGACGGCACGGTGCTGAGCGACGGTTCGGAGCCGATCACCGCGTGCGCGATCGGCAACGCGGGCGGGTACGCGCGCCTGGGCGAGGTCGACCTGCTGGGCGGCCCGGATCCGGCCGACGGGCGGGTGACGGTGGGCGTCGCCGTACCAGTGGTGACCCGGTCGGCGTTGGGCCGGAAGAAGGTCCGGCTGGAGGTACGCCGGGCGCGGGGACGTGCGGTGGCGGTGGTGCCCCGCGACGAGAAGGTGCCCTTCCTCGACGACGGCGTCGAGGGCGAGCTGAGCCGCAAGCGCTCCTGGTGGACCGAGCCGGGCGCCTGGGCGGTCTGGACGGGCTGACCTCGGTCGATCCCCACCCGGCTCGCGGCGCTGGCCGGACCGCCTATCCTCGGCGGAAGGAATGGGGAGGAACCGTGGTGCACGAGAACGACGACCGGGCCCACGTACCGGGCCGACCGCAGGTGCCGCAGCGGGACGTCGAGCCGCTGTGGCCGCCGGAGGAGACCGACGCGGCGGCGGCCACGATCCCGCCGTGGGCGTCGGTGCCCTGGCCGCTCCCGCCCGCCGACGCTCCCACGCCGGTGGCCGCGGACGTCCCGGCGCCCCAGGCGCCGGTGGCGGCGGACGTTCCGGCGCCCCAGGCACCCGCTGTCGACCTGGACCTGCCGTTCACGCTCGACCGGGCGACCTCCGCCCCGTCACCGGCCCAGCCGGAACCGGCGGCATCCGGCTCACCGGCGGCATCCGGCTCACCGGCGGCGCCCGGTACGCCGACGGCACCCGTCCCGGCGACCACGCCCGCCCCCGGCACTGCCGGAACGGCGACCGCCGGCGAGGGCGCCGGGAACGGACGGCCCGGCTCGCCGTGGGCACAGCCGCCACAGCGGGCCGGGTCTGACTCCGCCACCACGCCGGACCTCGCCGACGCCACGGCGCCGCCGTCCGAGGCGGTGGAGGCCGACGGCATCGCGTCCGGCCGCGCCACCGTGGCACCGCCCCCGCCCGAGGCACTCTCCACCGACGGCACCGCGTCCGGCCGGGCCACCGTGGCACCGCCCCCGCCGTCTGACGCCCTCCCCGAGGACGGCACGGTGTCCGGCCGGGCCACCGTCGCCGGGACGCAGCCGTCGCCGGAATCCGGTACGGGACCGGCAGGGACGGGCGCACCCGAGCAGGCGCCCCGACTCGGGCCGTTCCCGCCGTCGCCGGGCGTACCGGCACAGCCGTCCCCGTACGGCAACGGCTACCCGTCGCCCGGCTACCAGCCACAACCGGGTCAGCCCGGCTGGTACCCGCCGCCCGGCTGGACGCCCCAGACCGGCGTGCCGCAGCCGGGCGGCCCGCTGCCTCCGCAGGCGCCGGTGTCCGGCCCGGTGGTGCCGCCACCACCTCAGCCCGGAGCACCCCACCCGGAGCAGGGCTGGACGCCGCAGCAGGCGGTGCCCCCGACCGCCGAGGACTTCGCCCGCCGCCGCCAGGCCCGGCCGGTCGACCCGGTGGCCACCATGGGCGTACGCGCGGTGGTCAACAAGATCGGGCTGGTCCGGCTCGCGCCCGGGCGGCACGAGCAGGAGATGAAGCGCGACATCGAGATGGTCCGCCGCAACTTCGGCGGCCTGCGCCAGGTGACAGTGGTCAACCCGAAGGGCGGCGCCGGCAAGACGGTGGCGATCCTGCTGCTCGCCATGACGTTCGGCCAGAAGCGCGGCGGATACGTGCTGGCCTGGGACAACAACGAGACCCAGGGCACCCTCGGCATGCGGGCGCAGCAGGACTTCCACGCCCGTACGGTGCGGGACATGCTGCGGGACCTGGCTCAGTTCCAGGGACCGCACGGCCGGGTGGGCGACCTGTCGCAGTACGTCCGCTCGCAGGGCGAGGGCATGTTCGACGTGCTGGCCTCGGACGAGTCCGCGACCGGCGGCGAGATGCTCACCGCCGCCGCGTTCGCGGAGATCCGTGAGGTGGTCAGCCGGTTCTACAAGCTGATCTTCGTGGACACCGGGAACAACGTCCGGGCGCAGAACTGGCAGGCCGCGATGGACGCCACCGACCAGCTCGTGGTGACCATGTCGGCCCGTAACGACTCGGCCGAGACCGCCGCGCGGATGCTCGACCACCTGGAGCAGAGCGGCCGGCAGCGGCTGGTCCGGCAGGCGGTCACCGTGGTCTCGATGCCGCCGTCGCGCAAGGAGATCGACCTGCCCGCGATCCAGGCCCACTTCGCGGCGCGGACCCGGGCGGTGCTGCTGGCGCCGTACGAGCGGCTCATCGACACCGGCGAGCCGCTGCGGTACGGGCAGCTCTCCTCCGCCACCCGGGACGCCTGGCTGAAGATCGCCGCGTCGGTGGCGGAAGGGCTGTAGGACGGGCGCGACGGCCGGCGCCCGGGTCGGGACCGGCCGTCGCGGCAGTGGTCAGTCGCCGGAGAGCGCGTCTCCGGCGGCCGGGTCGCAGTCGCGGAGGAACTGGGCGCACCGGGCCGCCTCGTCCGCCTCGCCGATCTCCCCCGCGGCGCGGGACAGCACGTAGAGGCAGCGGAGGAAGCCGCGGTTGGGCTTGTGCGACCAGGGCACCGGACCGTGGCCCTTCCAGCCGCTGCGGCGCAGCTGGTCCAGGCCCCGGTGGTAGCCGGTGCGGGCGTACGCGTACGCCGTGACGACCTGACCCGCGGTGAGCGCGCGGCCGGCCAGCGCGGCCCAGGCCGCACTGTAGGTCGGGAATCGGGCCGCGACCTCGGCGTACGCCTCGTCGGTGCCCTGCTCGGCCGCCGCCGCCAGCGCGGCGTCGGCCTCCTCGTGGACCGGGAGCAGGGTGGCCGGTGGCTCAGGCAACAGGTTCTGCATCGCCCCATTCAACCCGCTTCGCCCTCGGGTACGCGAGGGGCCTCGCCCGTACGGTTGGCTGAACGGCTGAGGGTTTCGTCACGCCTGCGGCGGGAGCACACGTACCCGCGGCCCATGCCGCCGCCGTGGTTCTTGCACTACAAATACAGATCCGGAGCCTCCCCAGGACCCGGTTACGCAGGAGCCCGGCGGCGTGCCCGCCGGGCTCCTGTCGTTCCCGCCCCCGGTTTCGGCACTTGCCGCGCGGGGGCAGGATGGCCTGGTGCCGACCCCACCGCCCGCGGACGTCATCGAGCCGCACGCGCCCCACGTCAACGAGATCGAGACCCGCACCGCGTTCGAGCAGCGGCTGGCCGGGGGAACCCTGGCCGGTCTGACCGTGCAGGGCCTGCGCCTCGACCTCGACCCGGTTCCCGACCTGCGCGACGTCGACGTCACCGGCACGCTCTTCGTGGGCTGCCGCTTCGCCGGCCGCGAGGTGGGCGCGGACCTGGTCCGCCGGGGCGCCAACGTCGTCCCTCCGTTCTCCGGGCTGCCCTACCCGACCCAGCCGTCGCACCTCTACACCGCCGACGAACTGGCCGCCGGGTTCGCCGAGGGCGGGTTCGCCGGGATGTACGACACCCGGGTGTACGCGCACTTCCGGGCGCACGGCGGCGCGCTGCCGGACGTACGCGAGGCGCTCGGTCAGCGACTGCACGACCACGGCGTGGACAACGCGCTGGCCGACGCCACCCGGTCGTGGCTGGCCGCGCACGGGCCGCAGTCGGTGGTGGGTGTGATGGGCGGGCACGCGGTGCCGCGCGGCAGCGTCGCGTACCGGATGGCCGCCGTGCTGGGCTGGGAGCTGGCGCGGGCCGACCGCCTGGTGGTCACAGGCGGCGGTCCGGGTGTGATGGAGGCGGCGAACCTCGGCGCGTTCCTCGCGGCCTGGCCGGCCGAGGAGCTGTCCGCCGCGATCGACGTGCTCGCCGTCGCGCCGGACTTCACCGACCACGACCGGTACACGGCGGCGGCGCTGGCGGTACGCAAGCGGTACGCGGACGGCACGTCGCTGCCCTCGCCCCGCCCATCGGCGCCAGGAACCGGGTGGGCCCGTTCCGGCGGGCTGGCCATCCCCACCTGGTTGTACGGCCACGAGCCGGCGAACCTGTTCGCGGGCCGGATCGCCAAGTACTTCTCCAACGCCATCCGGGAGGACACGATCCTGCGGCTGGCCCGGGGCGGGATCGTGTTCGCGCCCGGCAAGGCCGGCACCGTGCAGGAGGTGTTCCAGGCGGCCACCAAGACGTTCTACGGCACCGACGGGGCGAGCGGGGCGTACGTCTTCCTGGACCGCACGTACTGGACCACCGAGCTGCCGGTGGAGTCGCTGCTGCGGCCGCTGTTCGCCGCGTCCCCGTTCGGCGACCTGTCGCACACGATCCATCTGACCGACGACGTGCGCGACGCCGTCCGGGTGCTGGTGCAGTGAAAGGAAGGGCCCCCTTTTAACGCCTCCGGTAGAGGAAGGGCCCCTTGTTAACGCCGAGCGTTAACAAGGGGCCCTTCCTTACACGCGGGGTGTCACTTCATGGTGGTGCCGGTGGAGCGCAGGTGCTCGCAGGCCTCGACCACGCGGGCGGCCATGCCGGCCTCGGCGGCCTTGCCCCAGACACGCGGGTCGTACATCTTCTTGTTGCCGACCTCGCCGTCGACCTTGAGCACGCCGTCGTAGTTGCGGAACATGTGGTCCGCGACCGGGCGGGTGAAGGTGTACTGGGTGTCGGTGTCGATGTTCATCTTCACCACGCCGTAGTCCAGCGCCTCCCGGATCTCCGACAGCAGCGAGCCGGAGCCGCCGTGGAAGACCAGGCTGAGCGGCTTGTCCTTGCCGTACTTGGCGCCGACCGCGTCCTGGATCTGCTTGAGCACCTCGGGACGGAGCTTGACGTTGCCCGGCTTGTAGACGCCGTGCACGTTGCCGAAGGTCAGCGCCGCCATGTAGCGGCCCTTCTCGCCCAGGCCGAGCGCGTCGACCATGGCCAGGCCGTCGTCGACGGTGGTGTAGAGCTTGTCGTTGATGGCGTTCTCGACGCCGTCCTCCTCGCCGCCGACGACGCCCACCTCGATCTCCAGGACGATCTTGCCCTTGGCGGCCTCGGCGAGGAGCTGCTCGGCGATCTCCAGGTTCTCCGCCACCGGCACGGCCGAGCCGTCCCACATGTGCGACTGGAACAGCGGCTCCTGGCCGCCCTTGACGCGCTCCTGCGAGATGGCCATCAGCGGCCGGACGAACTTGTCCAGCTTGTCCTTCGGGCAGTGGTCGGTGTGCAGCGCGATGTTCACCGGGTACTTCTTGGCGACCTCGTGCGCGTACGCGGCGAACGCCACAGCGCCGGTCACCATGTCCTTCACGGACGGGCCGGACAGGTATTCCGCGCCGCCGGTGGAGACCTGGATGATGCCGTCGCTCTCCGCATCGGCGAAGCCCTTGAGCGCCGCGTTCAGCGTCTGCGAGGAGGTCACGTTGATCGCGGGGTACGCGTACCGGCCGGCCTTGGCCCGGTCCAGCATCTCCGCGTAAGCCTCGGGGGAAGCGATGGGCATGTCGAACGCTCCTTACTTACCGCTCTCGGCCGTGCAGGCCGCTGTCTTCCATGGAGGGCGGCCGTTCCGGCCCCGGGTCTTCCCCGGAGCCGACCGTTCCGGTCGCTGACGTCCACGGCTGCGCCGGACCGCGCTGTCCACCGCGGGCAGTATCCCGTAGGAGCGTGAGCCGGGCACAACCGGCCCGGACGCCGCTCACCGATTCTCCAGCCGGTCCGGCACGATGACGCTGATCAGCCAGCTCACCACCGCGACCACGATGGCGCCCCAGAAGGCGGCCCAGAAGCCGTCCACGTGGAACGGGAGCTTCAGCACCCCGGCGATCCAGTCGGTGAGCAGGAACAGCAGCGCGTTCACCACGAGCGCGAACAGGCCGAGCGTGAGCAGGTAGAACACGCAGCCGAACACCTTGATGAGCGGCTTGAGCACCGCGTTGACCACACCGAAGACCAGTGCCACCACGATCAGGGTGAGCACGTTGCTGCCGGTGTTACGGCCGCTCACCTCCACTCCGGGCACGATCAGCGTCGCGATCCACAACGCGACCGCGGTGATCGCCAGTCGGATCAGGAAGCCCATGCCTCCCATCCTGGCACCGGCCGCGCGCCGGGAGCGGGACAATCGCCGACTCCGCCGTTCCGCCCGCCACCCAGCGGCGGCCCGGAGCAGCCCGTACGGTGGTGGGGACGATGCCCGCACGGAGAACAGGGAGGGACGATGGGTCAGCCCGACGAGGACTTCGCCCCCAGTGACCACCTCGCCCCGGAGGAGCGGGATCTGGAGGCCGAGCCGGCCGACGCGGTGGAGCAGGCCACCACAGTGACCGACGAGACAGACGGCGAGCCGCACCGGGGCATGGAGGTCGACGACTGGGACGCCATGGAGCAGGCCCGCGTCGTCGCCGCCGACGAGGACGACTACCGCTGACCCGGTGCCCGGTCACCGCAGGGCGGTGACCTGACCCGGGTGTTCTGCGGCCCACTGCCCCAGCCGGTCCGCGCGCAACGCCTCCAGGAACCCGGGGGCGAGTTCCGGGTCCGGCTCGTACCCGCGACCGTTCCACTCGTCCCGTACCGGGAAGGCGAGCGCGACCGGCTCGGCCGCGGCGGTTCGGCCGGCCGCGGCCACCAGCGCCGGCAGCGACAGGTCGCCGGTGTCGGCCGTGACGGCCGGTCCGATCCGCAGGAGCAGCCGGCCGAGTTGCGCCGGATCGGTCGCCGTGCCCTGCTCCCGAAGCTGGCGGAGCAGACCGGCGGCGTAGCGGGCCGCGTTGCGGTCCCGGTCCAGCCCGCCGTCGCGCAGGCCGTACCGCTGCCGCAGCAGGTCCACCGCCGCCGCGCCGTCGAGCCGCTGGCAACCGGCCGGGAAACGCCGCTCGGTGTGCACCGAACGCACCGGCGCCGGCAGGCAGACCGGCACGCCGCCGACCGCGTCGGTCAGCTCACGCGCCCCCGGGTACGTGAGCACCGCGCCGGCGTCGACGCGTACCCCGGTCAGCCGGGCGACCGCCTGGCGGGTCGCGCGGTAGCCGGCGGCCAGGTCGGTGCCCGAACCGGCGGCACGGGAGAACGTCGCATTGAGCTTCTCCGTCCCGCCCTGCGGCGGCACCGGCACCAGCAGGTCACGCGGGAACGACACGAGGTGGAGCCGGCTCCGGTCGGCCGGAAGGTGCACCAGCAGCACCGAGTCGGCGCGCCGGCTGCCGACCGACTGGTCGACGCCGAGCAGCAGCAGGTTCAACGCGCCGCCGGGCTCCGGCACCGGCGTGGGGGGCGCGGGCGCCGCCGTCGGCGCCGGCGGCCGGGGCGCCATCGCCGTGAAACCGACAAGCGCGACGGCGGCGACCGCCAGGGCCGTCCCGGCCAGGCGTACGCGCCGACGGCGCCGACGGCGACTGATCACCGCCCGGTCGACGGCGGCCCGGACCGGGCCGACGGGCGGGGTCGACTCCTCGAGGCGGGCGAACGCGGCCCGCAGCTCGTCCTCGATCATCAGCAGACCTCCACGAGTTCGGCTCGGAGGGTGGCCAGCGCGCGCGAGATGCTGGACCGGACCGTGCCGACGGCGCAGCCGAGGATCTCGGCGATCTCCCCGTCCGGCAGGTCCTCGTAGTAGCGCAGCACCAGCGCGGCCCGCTGCCGCCGGGGCAACCGGGACAGCCAGGACCGGACCTGGTCCCGGTCCACGGCGGACTGGGCGTGGTCGGTCGGCGCGGCCACCGACTCGTCCGCCTCGCCGCGCAGCAGCACCCGCCGCGCCCACGATCCGCGCCGCCAGTCGATGAACTGGTTGGTGAGCATCCGGCGCACGTACCGCTCCGGGGCGTCGGTGCGGGCCACCCGCCGCCAGTTGAGCTGGACCCGGACCATGGTCTCCTGCACGATGTCCTGGGCCTGGTGCGGATCCCCGGTCAGCATGACCGCGTACCGCAGCAGGGCGCCCAACCGCGCGTCGGCGAACTCCTCGTACGTCACTGCACCTCCCGGTGTCCCGTTCCATGGACGGTCCCGGGCAGCCGGAACATTGCGGCGGGATTCGGCCTCCCCGGAAACCCCCACGACAGGAACCGGGCGATCACGAGATCATCGATGGGTGCTGCTGACCCTGACCACGACCCACCGCCCGGCGACCGACCTCGGACACCTCCTGGTGAAGCATCCGGACCGCGTGCAGAGCTTCGACCTGCCCGCCGGTGCCGCGCATGTGTTCTACCCGGAGGCGGACGAGGCGCGCTGCACCGCGGCGCTGCTGGTCGAGGTCGATCCGCTCAAGCTGGGCGGCGGCCGCCGGAACCGGGCGCCGGAGGGCTTCGCGCTCGGGCAGTACGTCAACGACCGTCCGTACGCCGCCTCCAGCCTGCTCTCGTCGGCGCTGTCGAAGGTGTTCCGCTCCGCCCTGCGGGGCGAGTCGCGCGACCGTCCCGAGCTGGCGGCGAGCGCGATCCCGCTGACCGTACGGGTGCCGGTGCTGCGCTGCCGCGGCGGTGCCGAGCTGGCGGTACGGATCTTCGCCCCGCTGGGCTGGACCGTGACTGCCACCCCGATCCCGCTCGACGAGACGTACCCGGAGTGGGGTGACAGCCGCTACGTCGACCTGACGCTGACCGGCACGCTGCGGCTCGCGGACGCCCTCAACCACCTGTACGTGCTGCTGCCGGTGCTCGACGACGCCAAGCACTACTGGGTGGCACCGGACGAGGTGGACAAGCTGCTGCGGGCCGGTGCCGGCTGGCTGGCCGGTCATCCGGAGCGGGGCCTGATCACGCGCCGCTATCTGGCGCACCGCCGGGCGCTCGCGGGTGAGGCGATGGCCCGGCTGACCGAGCTGCGGCTCGCCGACGAGCCGCCCGCCGACGACAGCATCGAGCCGTCGACCGGAGAGCCGGCCGGGTCGTCGGGCGGCGGGGCCGGGACGGCGGAGGACGTCCGCCGGGCCTCCCTGGCGGTACGGCGACGGGAGGCGGTGCTCGCCGCGCTGCGGGACAGCGGAGCGAGCCGGGTGCTGGACCTGGGCTGCGGTGGCGGTGCGCTGCTCACCGCGCTCGTCGCCGACCGGCGGTTCACCGAGGTGGTGGGCGTCGACGTGTCGGACCGGTCGCTCGGCATGGCGGCCCGGCGGCTGCGCCTGGACCGGCTTCCGGAGCGGCAGCGGGACCGGATCCGGCTGTGGCAGTCCGCGCTCACCTACCGGGACGACCGGCTCCGGGGGTACGACGCGGCGGTGCTGATGGAGGTGGTCGAGCACCTCGACCCGCCGCGCCTGCCTGCGCTGGAGGACGCGGTGTTCGGCCACGCCCGGCCGGGCACGGTGGTGGTGACCACCCCGAACGTCGAGTACAACGTGCGCTACGAGGGGCTCGCGCCGGGCCGGTTCCGGCACGCGGACCACAGGTTCGAGTGGACCCGGGCCGAGTTCGCCGCCTGGGTGGACCGGGTGGCGGCGGCGCACGGCTACACGGCGGTGCTCGGCGGCGTCGGCGACGAGGACCCGGAGGTGGGCACGCCGACCCAGATCGCGGTGCTGACGCGGGATGACCGCAACGAGAACACCAGCAACGACCGGAAGGAGGCGACGAACCGATGACCGTCCTGGACATCCCCGAGCTGGCACTGGTGGCGCTCGTCGGCGTCTCCGGCTCCGGCAAGTCGACGTTCGCCCGGCGGCACTTCGCGCCCAGCCAGGTGCTCTCCTCGGACACGTTCCGCGGCCTGGTGGCCGACGACGAGAACGACCAGTCCGCGTCCGCCGACGCGTTCGACGCGCTGCACCACGTCGCCGCCATCCGGCTGCGGCGGGGACTGCTGACTGTGGTCGACGCGACGAACCTCCAGCCGCACGCCCGCGCCGGGCTGATCCGGGTGGCCCGGGAGCACGACGTGCTGCCGGTGGCGATCGTGCTGGACGTGCCGGAGGCGGTGGCCTGGGAGCGTACGGAGGCGCGCGCCGACCGGACGCACGGCCGCCAGGTACTCAACCGGATGCACCGCGACCTGCGGCAGTCGTACGGGCGGCTGGCCCGCGAGGGCTTCCGCAAGGTGCACGTGCTGCGCGGGGTGGACGAGATCGACGCCGCGGAGATCCGCTACGAGAAGCTGTTCAACGACCGGCGCGAGCTGACCGGCCCGTTCGACGTGGTCGGGGACGTGCACGGCTGCCGGACCGAGCTGGAGGCGCTGCTGTCCCGGCTCGGCTACGTGCTGCGGCACGACGACGCGGGCCGCCCGGTGGACGCGGCGCACCCGTCGGGGCGTACCGCGGTGTTCGTCGGTGACCTGGTGGACCGCGGCCCGGACTCGCCCGGCGTGCTCCGCCTGGTGATGGGCATGGTGGCGGCCGGGCACGCGATCTGCGTGCCGGGCAACCACGAGCAGAAGCTGCTGCGCAAGCTGCGCGGCCGGGACGTCCGGCTGACCCACGGCCTGGCCGAGACGATGGAGCAGCTCGCCGCCGAGCCGCCGGAGTTCGTCGCCGGGGTGGAGACGTTCATCGACGGCCTGGTCAGCCACTTCGTGCTCGACGGCGGCCGGCTCGTGGTGGCGCACGCCGGGCTGAAGGAGGCGTACCACGGGCGGGCGTCCGGCCGGGTGCGGTCGTTCGCGCTCTACGGCGAGACCACCGGCGAGACCGACGAGTACGGCCTGCCGGTGCGCTACCCGTGGGCGCGGGACTACCGGGGTTCGGCGATGGTCGTGTACGGGCACACGCCGACGCCCGAGCCGGAGTGGGTGAACAACACCATCTGCCTGGACACCGGTTGCGTGTTCGGCGGGCAGCTCACCGCGCTGCGTTACCCGGAGAAGGAGCTGGTGGCGGTCCCGGCGGTGAAGGAGTGGTACGCCCCGGCACGTCCGCTGGTCCCGGTCACGCCGTCGCGGCCGGACACCGTGCTGGACCTGGCCGACGTGACCGGGCGACGGCACCTCACCCACGCGTACGGGTCGCTGACCGTGCCGGCCGAGAACGCCGCCGCCGCGCTGGAGGTGATGAGCCGGTTCGCGGTCGACCCGGGCCGGCTGGTGTGGCTGCCGCCGACCATGGCGCCCTGCTCCACGTCGGCAGTGGACGGGTTCCTGGAGCACCCGGCCGAGGCGTTCGCCGACTATCGCGCGGCGGGCGTCGAGCGGGTGGTCTGCGAGGAGAAGCACATGGGCTCGCGAGCGGTGGTGCTCGTGGAGCGGGAGCCGGGCCGTTTCGGCGGCGGGGTGGTGCACACCCGTACCGGCAGGCCGTTCTTCGATCCGCCGCTCGACGGCGAGCTGCTGACCCGGGTGCGCGACGCGGTCACCAGCGCCGGCCTCTGGGCCGAGCTGGACACCGACTGGCTGCTGCTCGACGCCGAGCTGCTGCCCTGGTCGGCGAAGGCGAGCGGGCTGATCCGCGAGCAGTACGCCGGGGTCGGCGCGGCCGGGCGGGCCGCGTTGCCGGCGGTGCTCGCCGCGCTGGACACCGCCGCCGGGCGCGGGATGCCGGTGGCGGGGCTGCGCGACCGGATGGCCGGGCGGGCCGCCGAGATCACCGCCTACTCGGCTGCCTACCGGGCGTACGTCCGGCCGACCGACGGGCTGCGCGGGGTGACGCTGGCGCCGTTCGCGGTGCTGGCCGGGGCCGGGGTGAGCTACGCCGACCGCGACCACGGCTGGCACCTGGCGCTGGCCGACCGGCTCTGCGCCGCCGACCCGGAGTTCTTCACGCCGACCCGGCGGCGGGTGGTGGACCTGGCCGACGAGTCGGCGGTGGCCGACGCCACCGAGTGGTGGCTGGCGCTCACCGCGGCCGGTGGCGAGGGCATGGTGGTCAAGCCGTACGCGGGCCTGGCCGCCCGTTCGCCGAAGGGCTCGTTGCTCCAGCCGGGGATCAAGTGCCGGGGGCGGGAGTACCTGCGGATCATCTACGGTCCCGGGTACACCGAGGCGGGGCAGCTCGCCGCGTTGCGCCGCCGTTCGCTGGGTCGCAAGCGCGGGCTCGCCCTGCGCGAGCACGGACTGGGCCTGGCCGCCCTGGACGCGCTGGCCGAGGACGCCCCGCTCTGGCGCCGCCACGAGCTGGTGTTCGCGATCCTCGCCTGCGAGTCCGAGCCGGTCGACCCCCGCCTCTGACGAGGACGCCCGGTCCGGCCGAAATGCCGGACCGGGCCGGGGTACCCTGTGTGGCCGTGGACACAGCAGAGAAGACCCGGATGTTCTCCGAGAGCGTGGCGCTGAACCCGCTCGATCCGAAGGACCTCATCCACACCTTCGGCATGATCGGCGTCTGGGTGATCCTCTTCGCCGAGACCGGGCTGCTCGTCGGCTTCTTCTTCCCGGGCGACTCGCTGCTGTTCCTGGCCGGGGTGGCCGCCTCTCCGGTGGCCGACGCCATCTTCGGCGACGGCACCCGCCTGTCCCTGGCCGGGCTGATGATCGGCGGTCCGCTCTGCGCCATCGTCGGCGCCCAGCTCGGGCACTGGCTCGGCGCCCGGTACGGCCGGCGCATGTTCGAGAAGCCCAACTCCCGTCTGTTCAAGCGGGAGTACGTGGAGAAGGCGGAGTACTACTTCCAGAAGTTCGGCCCGGCGAAGGCCGTGGTGCTGGCCCGGTTCATCCCGATCGTGCGGACGTTCCTCAACCCGGTGGCCGGGGTGCTCGGCATGCCGGCCCGCCAGTTCTTCGTGTGGAACGTGGTGGGCGCGGTCCTCTGGGTGGACGGCATCCTGCTGATCGGCTACCTGCTGGCCCGGCAGATCTACGACGCCATCGGCGACAAGATCGACAGGTACATCCTGCCGGTCGTCGCGCTGATCATCGTGATCTCGGTGCTGCCGATCTTCTTCGAGTTCCTCCGCGACCGGCGGGCACGCAAGCGCGGCGAGGCGGTCGCCGTCATCACCGCGGCGACTGTGGCCGGCACTGTGGAGGCGGCCCGGGAGGGCATCGAGGAGCACCGTCCCGGCCACGGCGACGGGCACGGCGGTCAGCACCGCCGCTGAGCACGTACGGACGCCGAAGGCCGGCCCTCGGACGAGGACCGGCCTTCGACAGCACTGCTCCAGCCGGGTCACACGGACGACGACAGCCGTCACCGTGCGCTGATGGCGCCACCCCTCGCACGCCACCGGTCACCCGGTCGGGACGACCCTCGGTCGGGTCGGCCCGAAGGTTTCAGCGAGCCTTCTTGGTGGCCCGCTTCCGCGGCGGGGTGAGCAGATCCGCGATCGTGGCGATCGCGGACGGCACCAGCCGGTAGTACGCCCAGACCCCGCGCTTCTCCCGCTCCAGCAAGCCGGCCTCGGTGAGGATTCGCAGGTGGTGGCTGACCGTCGGCTGCGAGAGGCCGAGCGGCGCGGTGAGGTCACACACGCACGCCTCCCCCTCGGGAGCCGACTGGATCAGGCTGAGCAGCCGCAGCCGGGCGGGGTCAGCGAGGGCCTTGAGGACCCCCGCAAGCCGCTCGGCGTCGGCGCGTTCGATCGGCTCGCCGGCAAGCGGCGAGATCTGAGGCATGGTCATTTCAGCCAACGCAGTTCCCACGTATTCCATCCTTCCACCAGCAGCATCGATCCGCCTGCATATCAGCAGATCCGAATCGGCAAACTTTTACGCCACAAGGCCGAGGTCAGCCAACGTATAGGCCGCCCGATAGGGCAATCCGGCGGCTCGCACCGTGTCGCCGGCACCTCGATCAACAATAACCGCCACACCCACCACCTCGGCCCCTGCCTCACGCAATGCGTCGACAGCCGTCAACACACTTCCACCGGTGGTGGAGGTGTCCTCGACCGCGAGCACCCGTCGCCCGGAGACGTCCGGCCCCTCGATCCGGCGCTGGAGACCGTGGGCCTTGCCCTCCTTGCGGACCACGAAGGCGTCGACCGCGTGGCCGGTGCCCGCCGAGGCGTGCAGCATGGCGGCGGCCACCGGATCGGCGCCCAGGGTCAGCCCGCCGACCGCGTCGTAGGCCCAGTCGGCGGTGAGGTCGCGCATGACCCGGCCGATCAACGGAGCTGCCTCGTGATGGAGCGTGACGCGACGCAGATCCACGTACCAGTCCGCCTCGCGGCCCGACGAGAGCACCACCCGGCCGTGCACCACAGCGAGGTCAGTGATGAATTTGCGCAGGTCGTCGTGGTCGCCCATGGCCCAAGAGCGTACTTCGCAAGTCTGAGCGCCATGTTTCGGGCCTGCCCTGGTCAACCCTGCGGGCGACCGACGGGTGGCGATGAGCGGCTACGCTGTGCGACCGTCCATCCCGGCCGGCCGCCGGGCCGGTGCGCGTACGGGCTGCCGCCGGTCAGCCGCGCTGCCGGCCGACCGCACCCCGGGTGTCCCGCCGGAAGCCGCGCAGCAGCCGCTTCGGCGCGTGCCGCAGCCCGGCCACCGCCACCTTGTACTTCCAGTCCGGCACGCTCACCGACTTGCCTTTGCGCAGGTCACGGAGCCCTTCGGCGACCACATCGTCGGCTCGCAGCCAGGCCCAGGCGGGCAGGCGCGACATGTCGATGCCCGCGCGTTCGTGAACTCCGGTTCGCGTGTAGCCGGGACAGAGCGCCATCACGCGCACACCCAGCGGTGCGACGGACTGGCCGATCGATTCACTGAAATTCGTCACCCACGCCTTGCTGGCCGAGTACGTGGATCCCGGCATGGGGACACCGAAGCCGGCAACGGAAGAGACATTTATCACTGCCCCGTGGCCTCTCTCGATCATCGGACCGAGGGCGGCGTGGGTCAGACGCAGCACCGCGAGCACGTTGAGCCGGACCAGCCGCGCCTCGTCCGCCACCGACGAGCGGACGAACGACGTGCTCAGACTGATGCCGGCGTTGTTGACGAGCAGCTCGATCGGCGTACCGGCGGTCAGCCGCTGCTCGACCGCCGCACAGCCGTCCTCGGTGGACAGATCGGCCGCGATCGTCTCCACGTCACCGCCGTGCCGGCCGGTCAGCTCGGCCGCCAGCGCGTCGAGCCGGGCGGCGTCCCGGGCCACCAGGACGAGGTCCCATCCGTCGGCGGCGAGCTGGCGGGCGAACGCCTCGCCGATGCCCAGGCTGGCGCCGGTCACCAGGGCGCGGCGCCGGGAGGGGTGGGTGTCACCGGTCATCGGCTGTCCTCGGGAGGTGGCGGGAACCCACCCGGCGGCGTCGCGGGCGGGACGGACGGGGGCGGGTTCAGGCCGGGTGGCGGCCCCCAGGGCGTCGGCCCGGGGGCGGCCGCGCCGGACACTGTCGAGCCGTAGCCGGACAGCCGCAGCGGTGCGGTACGGCGTCGCAGGAACGCGCCGGACGACGGCAGCGTGAGCAGCACGGCGACCACCAGATAGCCGAGGATCTGCGCCACCGACAACGTCGCGTTCACCGGGATCCACCACGACGGGTACGCGTCGCCGACGAGCCCCAGCAGGTCGGCGGTGATCCGGTCGTCCGCGCCGAGCCGCAGCGGGGCGGCCCGCTGGCCGACCAGCACCGCCAGCCCGCAGCAACCGCAGAGCAGGCCCGTGCCGGCGACCACCCAGGTCGCCGTGCGGGCACCGGACCGGCCGGCGAGCAGACCGAGCGCGAGCCCGACGAGCAGCAGCGCGGCGAGCACGCCGAGCACGGCGGCCAGCACTGTGGAGCCGCGCAGCAGACCGGCCACCTGGTCGACGTCGCCGCCGCTGGCGCCGGTCCGCTCGGCTGCCGCGTCCCGGAACCGGTCCACCGTGCCGCCGCCGACGGCCAGGTTGACCACCGCGTACGCCACGGCGCCGACCGCCATCACCAGCAGCAGCGCCGCCGCGGCGAGGACCGTGCCCGGCCGGCGGGGTGCGGCCCGTTCGGGGTACGACACGACTGATCCCTCCGGTAGGCGTCGGCTTGCAACCTACTCGGAGGGATCGTCGGCGTCGCTGCAATCCGGACGTCAACTTCCGGATGGCGGCTCCGGGTCGCGGCGCTCACCCGGCTGACCACCGGGCGCGGACGGCGGCTGACCGCCGGGCGTCGACGGCGGGGTGCCGGGAGCCGGCGGGTACGACGGGTACGCCGGATCCCCGGACTGGCCCGGGTGCGACGGGTACGCCGGGTAGGCGCCACCGGGCACCGGCGGCTCCCAGCCGGCCTTGGGCTTGCGGAAGAACTCGTTCGCCTTCGGCAGCGCCAGCAGGATCAGCGCGGCCAGCAGGGCGAGCAGCGCGACCAGACCCAGCAGCAGGTTGACCGGGGTGTACCAGGACGGCAGCGCGTCCTCCAGCCGGCGCTGGATCTCCTCCGAGCTGGGCACGTCACCGGTGGTGTTGCCGCCGCCCGTCATGCCGCCGGTGAGACCGGTCAGCAGCCCGCCGCCGGTGCAGCAGAACAGGATGCCGCCCAGCACCCAGGTGGTGATCCGGGAGCCGTTCTTGCCCCGGTTGTTCAGCAGCGCGAGGACGACGAGCCCGGCCGCGATCAGCAGCGACACGACCGCCGTGATGATGCTGAACGCGTACGCGATGTCGCCGGCCCCTTCGGCCGAGGTGCCCGCGTACGCGTCGGTGAGAACGTCGCGGATCTTGCCGACGACGGTCAGCGCCACGATCAGGTTCAGCACCTGGATCGCGGCGACGAGGATGAGCAGCCAACTGGAGAGCGTCACCACGCCGGGACGCGTGCGGGGCGGGGTGCCCGGAGCATCGACCATGATTCTCCCTTCCTGGATCAGATGCCCACCGTAGCGATCTTCCACCAGCTCAGCACGCCGGAAACGGCTCTACCTCTCGGCGGCGCGCCGCAACCGGCGGTGCTCGGCGGTGACCACGCCGAGCAACGCGAGATCGAGCGCGACGGCGGAGACCGCGCCGAACTGGTTCACAGTGAAGTTGAAGACCTGCCCGAACAGCAGGTCGACGAGCAGCGCCAGCTTGAACAGGCGGAACGCCTCGGCCCGGTTGCGGCGCAGCAGCCAGGCGGCCCACAGACCGAGCACGGCGGTGATCAACGCGGTGGCGCTGACGCCGAGCACCGCGCCCCACTCCCGTTCCTGGTCCAGTTTCCCGGTCACCCCGTCGAGGAACACCGCCACCACCGTGAGCACCGGCTCCACCACCAGGTAGACCACCACCGGCCAGACCAGCCAGCGGCGTCCGGCCGCCCAGACGGCGAGGCGCCGGGCCCGGTCCGCCGCCCGCTGCCAGAGCGGCACCGGCGGCGGTTCCCGGTGGGGCACCGCTTCGAGCAGGTGCGCCACCGCCGTCTCGGTGGCCGGTCCGGTGCCCTGGACGAGCCGCAGCACGGCGATCCGGCGGCGGTCGGTCAGCCCGCCCGGCAGGCCGCTGAGCACCATGTCCAGTGCGTTCGTGGTGCGCTCGGCCGGGGTCAGCCGGGACCGGCCGGTGCGCCCGCGTACCGCCTGGATGAGCAGGACCAGCAGCGCGAACGCGACATAGATGATGGCGGCGGCGGGGGCGTAGAAGTAGTCGGTGCCGGTGGTGACGAACTTGCCCACCTCGTCGATGAACAACCCGAACCCGATGCCGCCGATCACCGCCCCGCCGCTGCGGGCGCCACCGCCGAGGAAGACGAGCGGGATGCCCAGGCCGACGGCGAGCAGCAGGCCGCCCCAGAGGACGTGCGCGATGTGCAGCCCGCCGCCGCCGAGCTGTGGATAGTCGGTGGCCTTCAGGTACGCCCGCACGGCCAGCACGGTGACCACGCCGGAGAGCACGAACGCCTGGAGGTAGGACGCCGCCTCGACCGCCCGGGTCGGCAGCCGGCGGACCAGCCAGCCGATCCCCGGTCGGTGACGCGACGACGATTCGGGTGGCATGTCCCGAAACCTAGTAGCCGCGCCACTCCTCGCGGGCGTAGTCCAGCACCCTCGGGCGCAACAGGGTGGAGGCCGGTACGTCGATCCGGGCCCGGTCGGCGGGGAACGTGCCGGCGGCGGCCAGCACCGCCGGGGTGAGGAAACGCAGCGGCGGCGGATCGTCCGGCAGCGCCAGTTCCGGCGCGACGTCACCCGGCGCGGCGAGCACGAACCCCCAGTCGCCGAAGCTCGGCACGTCGACGTGGTACGGCACTGTGGCGAAGCCCGCCTCGCGCACCGACCGCTCGATCGACCAGTACGACCGGGGTGCGAAGTAGGGCGACCCGGACTGCACGACGAGCCGACCGCCGGGGGCCAGCACCGGCCGGATCAGCGTGTAGAACTCGATCGTGTAGAGCTTCGCGGTGGCCGTCTCGTCCGGATCGGGCAGGTCGGCGATCACCACGTCGAAGCGGTCCGTGGCGGTACGCAGCCAGGCGAACGCGTCCAGGTTGAGCACCCGTACCCGGGGGTCGGTGAGCGACTCCCGGTTCAGCTCGCGCAGCTGCGGCTCCCGGCGGGCCAGCTCGACCACTGCCGGGTCGAGGTCGACGAGCGTCACCGAGCGCACGTCCGGGTACTTGAGGATCTCCCGTGCGGCCAGCCCGTCCCCGGCGCCGAGCACCAGCACGTCACCGTGCGCCCCCCGCATCGCCGGATGCACGAGCGCCTCGTGGTAGCGGTACTCGTCGATCGAGCTGAACTGGAGGTCGCCGTTGAGGAACAGCCGCAGGTCGGTGTCGGAGTGGCCGGGCTCGCGCACGGATCGGGTGAGCACGATCTCCTGGTAGCGGCTGCGCTCGGCGTGCACCACCGGGTCGCGGTAGAGCTGCTGGCGGGTGGTCACCTCGAAGTCGTGGGCGGTCACCCAGGCGTACCCGAGGAGCAGGCCGACCACGACGGTGGCCGCGCCCAGCGCGGCCCGCGCCCGGCGGCCGAGTTCGGCGCGGAACACGGTGAAGACGAGCACCACACCGGCGACCGCGTTCACCGCGCCCACCACGAGCGCGCCCTTGAGCTGGCCGAAGACCGGGATCAGCAGGAACGGGAAGGCCAGCCCGCCGAGCAGCGCGCCCACGTAGTCGGCGGCGAACAGGTCGGCCACCGCGCTGCCCGCCGACTGCTCCCGGATGCGTTGCAGCATCACCATGAGCAGCGGGATCTCCGCGCCGATCAGCAGTCCGAGCACGAACGCGGTGCCGACGAGCGCCGGACCGTACAGGTCGAGCCAGGCGAACGCGGCGTAGAGGCCGAGCACCGACAGGCCGCCGAGCAGCGCCAGCGTCAGCTCGATCACCGCGAACGAGACCACCGCCCGGGACTGCAACGGCTTCGCCACCAGCGCGCCGACGCCCATCGCGAAGACCATCACGCCGAGCACGATCGACGCCTGGCCGACCGTGTCGCCGATCAGGTAGCTGCCGAGCGCGACCAGCGCCAGCTCGTACACCAGGCCGCAGGCCGCGCACACGAAGACCGCGAGCAGGACCGCCGCGCGGGCCAGGCGCCACCGCGGCCGTGCGGCCACGTCGACTGTCACCGTCTGCTCCGGGTACGTCCGGCGGCTCCCGCCCCGGCGCGCTGCGCGGGCACCCGTCCCCGGTGGTTGCGGCGCTGGCGCACGCCCACGACGAGGAACAGCGCGGCGAGCAGGAACAGACCGAGCGAGCTGAGGACGTAGATCCAGCGGTCCCGCCAGAAGTCGTTGCCGGCGTCCGGCAGCGGTGCGGCCGCGGTCGACGGCCGGGCGGTGGGGGTGGCGGCCGGCTCGGCGAGCCCGCGCTCGGCGGCGAGCAGCGGCAGGATCGTGGCGGCCCGGGTGACGGCCCAGCCCGGGTCGTCGACGAATGCCTCCTCGTCCAGCCCGAAGCGGCTCAGGCGGGTCTCGATCGCGGCGAGGTCGGCGAACTCGATGTCGTCCGAGCCCTTGATCCGGATCGTGGCGGAGTCCTCCGACTCGCTGCTGGACGAGGTGTACCTGACGTTCGCGGACACAGCGATCCAGCGCGTGCAGCCGGGAGCGTCGATGACTGTGGTGCCGTCGCCGAGGTTGGAGCCGACGCTCACCTCGTCGTACACGTCGAGCAGTTCCCAGCCGTAGCAGATGCCCTGGCTGTCGGCGGCGGCCCGGAGGATCGGCACGGTGCCGGACCGCTCGTCAGCCGCCGGCGCGGGGACGGAGGTGTCCGAGTCGCCGCTGAACACACCGATGGCGCAGACGACGACCACGATCCCCACGACCACGGACCAGATCACCGTCTGGGTGCGCTTGTCCTTCCCCGCCGAACGCTGTGCGGGCTTTCCGCTCATCAGATGATCGCGGCCGCGATGATCGCACCGGTGGCGAGGTGCACGGTGGCGGAGACCCACACCGCCGGGTGCGGCTCCGGGTCGACGAGCAGCTCACCGAGCTTGCCCGGCGTGGCCACGTCGAGCAGCACGAACGCCGCCGCCATGATCACCAGACCGAGGATGCCGTACGCGGCGGCCCCGACCAGCCCCAGCGTGAAGTCGTCGTCGCTGGCCACGATCGCGGCGACCACGATCGTGCCGACCCCGAGCAGGTTGGACGAGAGCAGCAGCGCCGCGTTGCGGTTGCGCTCGGTCCAGATCAGCTCGTGGAGCTTGCCGGGGGTGGCCAGGTCGACCAGGACGTAGCCGATCGCCATCAGGACGACGCCGACCGCGCCGTAGGCGAGGGTGACCAGCAGGTCGGTGACGAGATGCTGCACAGGAGACTCCAGGGTGAGGGGGTCGGAGGGGCTACTTGCCGGAACCGGGGCCGCCGCCCCGGACCGTGCTGCCTCGGCCCCAGCCCCAGCTGTTGCCGACGACGCTGTGGTACCGGGGGTAGGCGGTGGTCATCTTCTCCAGCAGGATCACCGAGCCGACGGCGAGCGGGAGGATCACCACCGAGTCGTCGTCGTAGCGCAGGTACACGCCGCTGCCGTCGACGTACTGGTCGGCCGGCTTCCAGGTGTCGGTGATCTGCTTGGACACGTCGCTCGGCGCCTTGTTCGAGGTGTAAGCGATCGCGTTCGAGCCGATGTCCCGCCCGGTGGCGCGGGAGAAGTTGTCCTCCACGTAGCCGCGCGGCGAGAAGTTGCCGTAGAAGATCGTGAAGGCGGCGATGAGCGCGCCGATGACGGCGACCGCCACGCCCACCACGAACCACCGTCGGTACGTCACAGCTCCTCCACCACCGTCTCGGTCAGGACCAGCTCGTTGGTCTGCGGGTAGGCGTGCCAGGTGCGCCAGGCGAGCACGCCGTCCGGCGGGGCGGGCCGCACGGAGAGCGCGGTGACCGCGTCCTCGTCGCCGGGGAAGACGCCGATCAGCGCGTACGGGTCCTCGGCCAGCTCGGCGCGCAGCGCCGCGACCCGGGTACGCAGGCCGTCGCCCTCCGGCCGGAGCACTGTGGCGAGGAACCGGTAGCCGGCCGTCTCGTCGTGCAGCGTGCCCGGCAGGTGCGGCGGGCGGCCGGGCAGGCAGGCGACCGTCTCGGTGAGCGTGCCGAGCACCACCTGGTGGGAGGCGCCCAGCAGGCGCAGCCGCAGCCGGGGCAGGCCGGGCAGGTCGATGTCGCGTACGGCGAGCGCCGGCAGCTCCGGGCCGCCCAGGGCCAGGCTCAGATCGGCGGCGCTGGTGTCGACGTAGGGCGCGTCCAGACAGACGAGCACGTCAGCGCACCGTGTCCGGGCCACCCTGCGGGTAGATCATCACCTCGGCGCGGCGCAGCTCCTCGCCGAGGTTGACCTCCCAGCCGGCCTCCCCGTACGCCTCGAACGACAGCCGTGCGCCGCCGGGCGCCTGGTAGTCGTAGTAGCGCATGGTGCCGTTCGGGTCGAGGCCGGTGCCCTCGGTGGCCGTGTACCGGGCCTGGCCCGACTCGTCCCAGTTGTAGCGACGGCCGGCGATCTCCAGCGTCGGGGCGCCGGGCGTCACGGTGGCCCCCGGCTCGCTGGTCCAGAGCACCATCTCCAGGTCCGGGTCGGCCTCGACGGAGAGCCAGCGCTTCACCCCGCCCGCATCGTCGAGCAGGTGCTCCGCCCAGCTCCAGCCGCCCTCGACCAGGTGCACCGAGCCACGGACCGTGTACGGCACCGCGCGGATCTCGACGATGTCGCCGGGCTTGAGCGCGCGCGGGTCGCCGCGCAGCGCGTCCGCGTCCCGGTCCCGGAACGGGTCACCCGGCGCCGCCTTCGTCTTCGGGCGGGACGCGGACTGGGACTTCCGCCACGCGATCACCGCGATCACCACTCCGGCCACCCCGACCAGACATCCCAGCGTGGCCAGCACCCACGCCAACGAACCGTTCACGACCGCCTCCCCCAACGTGCTCGGCGGGAACGGTAACAACCGCACGCACGCCTGCTGAAGTCCTGTTCGCTGAGTGTGTGCTCAGCTACTGTCGGCGGCGGCGAGCCGGTCGGCGGCGTATTCGCCCAGCGTGGCGCGGCCCATGAGGCAGCCGGAGAACGTGGTGAACTCGCCGTCGTCGCCGCGCAGCCGGGCCCAGGCGTCCCGCCCGGCGGCCGGGTCGACCGCCTCCAGCAGCGTCGCCGCGTACGCCCGGCCGGCCGGCGAACCCTTGCGGAGCAACCTGTCGACCCGCTTGCGGGCCGCCTCCGGGTGCTCCCGCAGCCCCTGTTCCAGCGTCCGGTACGCCTCGGTCGCGGGCAGGATCTGCCCCGCCAGTCCCACCCCGCCGAAGGCGAGGGTGTCCGCGCGGTCGAGTTCCCGCGCGGCCGCGTCCAGTTCCCGTTCCCAGCTCCCGCTCATGCCCCACTATGTGCCCACCCCACCAACCCCTCACGCTCACTCCGTTCGCGTGAAAGGAAGGGCCCCCTTTTAACGCCTCCGGTAGAGGAAGGGCCCCTTGTTAACACCACGGCG
Source organism: Micromonospora globosa (assembly GCF_000717585.1). Lineage (NCBI taxonomy): Bacteria > Bacillati > Actinomycetota > Actinomycetes > Micromonosporales > Micromonosporaceae > Micromonospora > Micromonospora globosa. Next base: position 224,896 of record NZ_JNZR01000004.1, on the reverse strand, counting down.
CACAGCACCCACGGCACGCAGCACCCACGGCACGCGGGCCGGCACGGCCGGGGACGGCGAAGGCCCGGCCGGGAGGGCCGGGCCTTCGCGGGGTGGCGCGGGTCAGGCGGCGGTCACCGCCAGGGACTCCTTGGAGTCGGACAGGTCGACGCGGACCGTGTCGCCGTCGCGGATGTCACCGGCCAGCAGCGCCTTCGCGAGCTGGTCGCCGATCGCCGACTGCACCAGCCGGCGCAGCGGGCGGGCACCGTAGATCGGGTCGTACCCGTGCTCGGCCAGCCACGTGCGGGCCGCGTCGGTGATCTCCAGGCCCAGCCGGCGGTCGGCCAGCCGGCGGCGCATCCGGTCGAGCTGGATGTCCACGATCGACCGCAGGTCCTCGCCCTGGAGCGCGGCGAACACCACGATGTCGTCGAGCCGGTTGAGGAACTCCGGCTTGAAGTGCGACCGGACCACCGCGAGCACGCCCTCCCGGCGCTCGTTCTCGGTGAGCGTCAGGTCGCTGATCACCGACGAACCGAGGTTCGAGGTGAGGATCAGGATCGCGTTGCGGAAGTCCACGGTACGGCCCTGACCGTCGGTGAGCCGGCCGTCGTCGAGCACCTGGAGCAGCACGTCGAAGACGTCCGGGTGGGCCTTCTCCACCTCGTCCAGCAGGATCACCGAGTACGGCCGGCGGCGTACCGCCTCGGTGAGCTGGCCGCCCTCCTCGTAGCCGACGTACCCGGGCGGGGCGCCGACCAGGCGGGCCACCGAGTGCTTCTCGCCGTACTCGCTCATGTCGATGCGGACCATGGCCCGCTCGTCGTCGAAGAGGAACTCGGCGAGCGCCTTTGCGAGCTCGGTCTTGCCGACGCCGGTCGGGCCGAGGAACAGGAAGCTGCCGGTCGGCCGGTCCGGGTCGGCGACGCCGGCCCGGGCGCGGCGTACCGCGTCGGAGACCGCGCCCACCGCCTCGGCCTGGCCGACCACGCGGCCGCGCAGCGTTTCCTCCATCCGGAGCAGCTTGGCGGTCTCGCCTTCGAGCAGCCGCCCGGCGGGGATGCCGGTCCAGGAGGCGACCACTGCGGCGATGTCGTCCGCGCCGACCTCCTCCTTGAGCATCGCGCCGTCGGCCTGGAGCCGGGCCAGCTCCTCCTCGGCCTGCTTCAGCTCGGTCCGCAGCGCGGGGATCCGGCCGTACCGCAGTTCGGCGGCGCGTTCCAGCTCGCCGTCGCGCTCGGCCCGCTCGGCCTCGCCACCGAGGCGCTCCAGCTCCTCCTTGGCGGTGGAGAGCTTGGTGATGTGGCTCTTCTCGGTCTGCCAGCGCTCGGAGAGCGCGGTGAGCTGCTCGCGCTTGTCGGCCAGCTCCTTGCGCAGCCGCTCCAGACGCTCGGCGGACGCGGCGTCCGGCTCCTTTGCGAGCGCCATCTCCTCGATCTCCAGGCGGCGTACCGCCCGCTCGATCTCGTCCACCTCGACCGGGCGCGAGTCGATCTCCATGCGCAGCCGGGACGCTGACTCGTCCACCAGGTCGATCGCCTTGTCCGGCAGGAACCGGTCGGTGATGTACCGGTCGGAGAGCGAGGCGGCGGCCACGAGTGCGGCGTCGGTGATCCGTACGCCGTGGTGCACCTCGTAGCGCTCCTTGAGCCCGCGCAGGATGCCGATGGTGGCCTCGATGGTCGGCTCGCCGACCAGCACCGGCTGGAAGCGGCGCTCCAGGGCCGGGTCCTTCTCGATGTGCTCGCGGTACTCGTCGAGCGTGGTCGCGCCGACCATCCGCAGCTCGCCGCGCGCCAGCATCGGCTTGAGCATGTTGCCGGCGTCCATCGAGCCCTCGCCCTTGCCGGCGCCGACCACGGTGTGCAGCTCGTCCAGGAACGTGATGACCTGGCCGTCGGAGTTCTTGATCTCCTCCAGCACGGACTTCAGCCGCTCCTCGAACTGACCGCGGTACGACGCACCGGCGACCATCGCGCCGAGGTCGAGCGAGACGAGCTTCTTGTCCCGCAGCGACTCCGGCACGTCGCCGGCCACGATCCGCTGGGCCAGGCCCTCCACGATCGCGGTCTTGCCGACGCCCGGCTCGCCGATCAGCACCGGGTTGTTCTTCGTACGCCGGGACAGCACCTGGATCACCCGGCGGATCTCCGAGTCCCGGCCGATCACCGGGTCGATCTTGCCGTCGCGGGCGCTGGCGGTGAGGTCCACGCCGTACTTGGCCAGGGCCTGGTAGGTCTGCTCCGGGTCGGCGGTGGTCACCCGGCGGTCGCCGCCCCGGACGGTCGGGAACGCGGCGACCAGGTTCTCCTCGGTGGCGCCGGAGTTCTTCAGCGCTACCGAGACCGCGCCGCCGACCCGGGCCAGCCCGGCCAGCAGGTGCTCGGTGGAGGTGTACTCGTCGCCCAGCGGCCGCGCGATCTGCTCGGCGGCGCCGATGGCGTTGACGAACTCGCGGGCGAGGGTCGGCTCGGCGATGCTCGACCCGCGTGCGGCCGGCAGCGCGTCGACCGAGCGCTGGGCGACGCGGCGCAGCTCGGCGGGGTCGGCTCCGACGGCGCGCAGCAGGCCCGCGGCGGTCGAGCCCTCGGTGTCCAGCAGTGACAGCAGCAGGTGCCAGGGCTCCACGGTGGCGTGACCGCGCTGGTTCGCCAGCGCGACGGCACCGGTGATGGCTTCGCGGCTCTTGGTGGTGAGACGTTCCGTGTTCATGGGCTCCCCCGGATCGGCGTGTCCACTGGACATGACACAACCAGAGTTGAGTCTATTCCGCTCAACTCCACCGCTGTGACCTGAGTCACCGTCCTCCGGTCCGGCCGGGGAGACGCGCGAGGCAGGGAGTCTCGTGGTCGGCGCGCAGCACGCAACGCCGGCCGCCGTCCAGCTTGCGGTCGCAGAACACCCAATGGCGTACGGACTGGTCGTCCTCCGTCGACACGGTGATCCCGCCCAGCTCCACCACCGCGAGGAACGCCAACGACCGGCCGGCCGTGCGACCGAGCATCTTCGCCCGGGCCAGGTCCGCCGCGCGCACCGGCAGATGGATCACGTACCGCCCGGTCACGGCCGCCCGGCCAGGTCGCGCATCGAGGGAGCCTGACGGGACTGCCACTCGCGCAACGCGCCCTTGATCCGCGCCGTCTCGTCCCGGCTACGTGCGACTTCGGCGTACGCGGCGGCGAGGTCCCCGGCGACGCGGTCGAGGAACGCGGCGACCTCGGCGGGGTCCAGCCCTCGCCGGCACGTCCTGAAACTGTGGCCCCGCACCTGCCAGGGCCGGAGCGGAAGGTACGACGCGGAGCGGTAGGCGCCGCCCGGCGCGGAGTCGGGCGGACGCGCGTTCCGCCGCTTCGGACGTATTCGCAGGATGTTGCGCACGACATTGTCCCTTCTCGCCGAGGACGGGGGTCGGGACGAGCCACGGGGGATGCCCGCCCCGACCCTGGAAGCTCCAGGTGCCATCCGGGAGCGTTCGTCAGCAACCTACAATCGGTACCAGTCGTAGGTCAACGATCGACCCACAATTGCTTGAGGTTGGAGGTGGGCGCATGGTCGAATGGGCATGCCATCCGGGGAGTGTGTATGCCCAAGCAGCAGTACCAAGTGCTCGCAGACGAACTGAAGAGCAAGATCGATTCGGGAGAGTGGCCACCCGGCACCAAACTGCCGAGCCGCGCCCAACTGTGCAAGGAATACGGCGTCTCCGACACGGTCGTCGGCAAGGCGATGATGATCCTGCGCGCGACCGGCCTCACCGAGACGCTCGAAGGTGTCGGCGTGTTCGTGGCCGAACGGACCTAGACGAGCCGCCCGAGCCGCATTGTGCAGTCTGTAGTTCGGCCCCGGACGCGGTGCGTGCGTGGCAGCGGTAGCCTCACCGACGTGCGAGTACGTGTCGAACAGACCGCCCTGCCCGGGATCGGCGTACGTCATGATCTGATGACGGAGTCCGGCCGCCGGCTCGGCGTGGTCTCCCACCGCAATGGCCGCCGCGACCTGGTCCTATACGACCCGGACGATCCCGACTCCTGCCAACATGACATACCCCTGACCGACGACGAGGCGGAGGCGCTCGCCGACATCCTCGGCGCGTCGCTGATGCTGGGTCAGCTCTCCGGGCTGCGCGAGCAGGCCGCCGGGCTGCTGACCGAGCAGATCGCCATGCCGGCGGGGTCGAAGTACGTCGGCAGGCGGCTCGCGGACACCAAAGCACGCACCCGGACCAGCGCGTCGATCGTGGCCGTGCTGCGTCAGGGCGCCGTGAACGTCTCGCCCGATCCCACCTTCCGGTTCGAAGCCGGCGATGTGGTCGTCGTGGTCGGTACCCGTCAGGGGCTCGACGGCGTGACCGCGATCCTCGCCGAGACCGATCCGGACGGCTGACGCGTATGCACGAAACCACAATCCTGCTCATCGAGGTCGGTGCGCTGCTGCTCCTGCTCGGCCTGCTCGGCCGGCTGAGCCGTCGCTTCGGCGTCTCGCCCATCCCCCTGTACCTGCTCGCCGGCCTGGCGTTCGGGCACGGTGGTCTGCTGCCGCTCAACGCCAGCGAGGAGTTCTTCGCGGTCGGCGCCGAGATCGGCGTGATCCTGCTGCTGGTCATGCTCGGCCTGGAGTACAGCGCGAACGAGCTGGTGGGCAACCTCCGGTCCGCCGCGCCGGCCGGCCTGATCGACGCGGTGTTCAACGCGCTGCCCGGGTTCGCCTTCGCGCTCCTGCTCGGCTGGGGCTGGGTGGCGGCGGTGGTGCTCGCGGGCGTGACCTGGGTGTCGTCGTCCGGCGTGATCGCGAAGGTGCTCGGCGACCTGGGCCGGGTCGGTAACCGGGAGACCCCGGTGATCCTCTCCGTCCTGGTGATCGAGGACCTGGCGATGGCCCTCTACCTGCCGCTGGTCACCGCGCTGCTCGCCGGGGTCGGCCTGATGAAGGGCGGCATCGCGCTCGCCGTCGCGGTGTTCACCGTGGTCGTGGTGCTGGCCGTGGCGATCCGGTACGGCCACCTGATCTCCGCCGCGCTCTCCGCCAAGGATCCGGAGGCGCTGCTGCTCGGGGTGCTCGGCCTGACCCTGCTGGTTGCCGGTGTCGCGGCCAAGCTCCAGGTGTCGGCGGCGGTCGGCGCGTTCCTGGTGGGCATCGCGCTGTCCGGGCCGGTGGCGCACCACGCCACCGAGCTGCTCTCCCCGCTGCGTGATCTGTTCGCCGCGGTCTTCTTCGTGTTCTTCGGGCTGGTCACCAACCCGTTGGACATGCCGCCGGTCCTGCTGCCCGCGCTGCTGCTCGCAGTGGTGACCATGGCGACGAAGGTGGCCACCGGCTACCTGGCCGCCCGCCGGGCCGGAATCGCCGAGCCCGGACGCTGGCGGGCCGGCCTGGCGCTGACTCCGCGCGGCGAGTTCTCCATCGTCATCGCCGGGCTGGCCGTCGCGGCCGTCTACCCGGTGGAGCCGAAGCTCGCCGCGCTCGCCACCGCGTACGTGTTGATCACGGTGGTGACCGGGCCGCTGCTCGCCCGCCTGCCGGACAGCCCGTGGTTCAAGCAGTGGCTGCGCACCCGCGCCGCCGCCGCACGGCCGCCCGCGCCGCTGCCCCTGGGCACCGGCGACTGACCGGGCCGGGCCGGATCAGCCGCAGGGCAGATCCGGCCCGGCGTTGTCAAATTGATCCCGGGAAGGTCTACCCCTGCTCCGTCCAACCGCGTTAACGTTTCGGCCCAGCAGCCAGGGTCCGCGGGTGGCCTGCGCCCCCGCCAGCGCAAGCGGAAGGTCGGCCGGTGAGCGTGCAGGAAGAGACGTTCCGCGGCTTCGCCAACCCGGTCGATCCCTCGCCCGCCGAGCTTCGGGCGTGGGCCTATCAGCCGGATTCGGTGCCGCTGACCTCGATGCCGCCCGACTGGGATCTGCTGGTAGCCGGTGACCATCTGGTGCAGACGCTGTTCGATCTGGCCATGGATCAGGGCTGCCCGGCGCGGCGGTTCACGCTGCACTGCCTCTACATCTACGCCGCCGACGGCATCCGGACGAACTTCCGCGCCCACCCCAAGCGCCGGTTCCGCAAGCTGGTCGAGCAGGCCGAGAAGTCCGGCGACGACCTGATGCGCAACTGGGCGCACAACAGCCGGGTGCTGCTCGCCCGGCCGGATCTCTTCGTCTACCGGGACTGGTGCGAGGGCGGCCTGGTCCGCGAGAACCGCCGCCTCTGACCACCTCGACCCGCCCACGTCGACCTCACTGGCCGTCGACCCGACCGGCCTGGTCGATCATGAACTTGGCGGTATTTGGTGTCCGGTTTGTCGCCGCCAACTTCATGATCGACCGCGAGGGCGGGTGCGTGGTGCCCGCCGGGAGCAACCTGACGTCCCGGCCGGCCCTGCAGAACACGAACGGGCCGGGATCCCCCGTGGATCCCGGCCCGCACGTCGGCGGATCGTCTAGGTCGACCCGCCCTGCTTCTTGCGCCGCTCGTCGTCCCGCGCCCGGTCCACGCCGTGGTCCGTCTGGTCGGCGAAGCGCCCTTCCTTGACCTTGTCGCTGAAGCGTCCCTCGGTGACCCGGTCGAACCGCTCGCGCACGTTCTCGGCCACCTTCTCCAGCCGTTCCTCCGCGCGCTCGGCCACCTTCTTCGCCGGTTCCGTCATGACTCCCCCCGCCAGCCCGGAATCCGCTTTGGGGCTTTTGCCCCTACGGAAAAGCCTAGTTGACCCCGCTCTGCCGTACCCCGCTTTCCCCTGACCCGGCCCGCGAACCGACCGGGGAACGACGAAGGCCGGCGCAGCCCCGGGGGAGCGGGGCGCGCCGGCCTTCAGGTACGGAATCAGCGGTCGGGAGCGCGGCGCGGACGCCAGACGACGAGCGCGGTGGACGTGCGGTTGGTGGGCACGAGGTCGCCGCGGGGGAAGCCGCCGAGCGACTCCAGCTCGGCGATCCGCCGGTACGCGGCGTCCAGTTCCGCCTCCAGCCGGGCCACCCGCTGCTGCGCCTCTTCGAGCAGCCGCTCCAACCCGATGATCCGCTTGACCCCGGCCAGGTTGATCCCGTCGTCCTGGCTGAGCCGCTGCACCTCGCGGAGCAGCACCACGTCCCGGACGCTGTACCGGCGACCGCCGCCGGACGCCCGGCCGGCCTGCACCAGGCCCAGCCGGTCGTACTGGCGCAGCGTCTGGGGGTGCATCCCCGCCATCCGCGCGGCCACCGAGATCATCAAGACCTTGGCCTCGTATGCCTGGTCACCCGAGCCGACGTACTCCTCCGACATGCCCGCTCACCTCCGGTGCCGCCGTCAACTGAATCGACGTACCCGCGCGTCGAGATGTTCCCGCGCGGCGGGCGGAGTCTGCGCCGCGAAGGTCTCCAGCGCCGCCCGCGCCTCGTCCGAGACCTTCGCCGGAACCACCACGTCGAGCGTGACCAGCAGGTCACCGGCGCGGCCGTCCTTGCGTACGACGCCCTTGCCGCGGGCGCGCAGCACCCGCCCGCTGGGCGTACCCGGTGGCACCCGCAGGGTCACCGTCCCGTCCAGGGTCGGCACGCGCAGGTCCGTGCCGAGAACCGCCTCGGCGTACGTGATCGGGACGTTCAGGGTCAGGTCGTCCCCGGTGCGCCCGAACAGCTCGTCCGGGCGGACCTTGACCTGCACGAACAGGTCGCCCGCCGGACCGCCCCGCTCGCCGGGCTCACCTCGGCCGGCCAGGCGGATCCGCTGCCCGTCCGACACCCCGGCGGGGAAGCGGACGTGCAGCGTGCGGGTCTTGGTGACCCCGCCGGTGCCGTGGCACTCCGGGCACTTCTCCTCGACGATCGTGCCGACACCCTGGCAGTTGCGGCACGGCTCGGAGAAACTGAACGACCCCTGGTTGCGGGTGGTCACGCCGGCACCGTGGCAGACCGGGCAGGCCACCGGCTGGGTGCCGGGCTTCGCGCCGTTGCCGTGGCAGGTGTCGCAGACGCCGGGCGCGCGCAGCGTCAGCGGCAGCGTGACGCCGCGTACCGCGTCTTCGAAGTCGAGCGCCACCTCGGTCTCGACGTCCCGGCCGCGGGCCGGGCCGCGCGGACGTGCCGGACCGCCGCCACCTGCACCGCCGGAGAAGATCGAGCTGAACAGGTCGGTGAAGCCGCCGCCGCTGAACCGGCTGTCCCCACCCCCGGCGCCGCCGCCGAACAGGTCGGAGACGTCGAACGGCATGCCGCCCGGCTGGCCCGCGCCGCGGGCGTTGCGCCGGAAGGCGCCGGAGCCGAACAGCGAGCGCATCTCGTCGTACTCACGGCGCTTCTTCTCGTCACCGAGCACCGCGTACGCCTCGGAGACGGTCTTGAACCGCTCCTCGGCGCCGGTGTCGCCGGGGTTGTGGTCCGGGTGCGACTCCCGGGCCAACTTGCGGTACGCCTTCTTGATCTCGTCCGAGGAGGCGGACTTGTCCACGCCCAACGCGGCGTAGTAGTCCTTCTCGATCCAGTCCTTGGAACTCACCGGTCCACCCCCTTCCACGGGTCGAACCCCGGTCGTCCCGCCCGCCCGGTGCGGGCGGGCGGGACGTCACGGGTCGGCACTACTCCGGGTCCGCGACCGCGACCATGGCGGGCCGCAGCAGCCGCTCGCCGAGCTGGTAACCACGGCGCATGACCTGGACGCAGGTCGGCTCCGTCACGTCGGCGGAGGTCTGGTGCGCCACCGCCTCGTGCCGGGTCGGGTCGAACGGGTCACCCGTCTCACCGAACGCGGTCAGGCCGAACTTCGCGAGCGCGCCGGTGAGCTGCTCGGCCACGCTGCCGAACGGTCCCACCAGGTCGCCGTGCTCACGGGCCCGGTCCAGGTCGTCGAGGATCGGCAGCAGCGCGGTGAGCACCGCCCCGGTGGCCTGCTCCTGAACCAGGTTGCGGTCCCGGTCGACCCGCTTGCGGTAGTTGGCGTACTCCGCGGTCACCCGCTGGAGGTCGCGGGTGCGCTCCTCCAGGTCGGTGCGGAGCGACTCCAGCTCGGCGCCGAGCGGCGCGCCCGTGCCGGTCCCGCCGTTCGGCTCGGCGGGCGAGTCGACCACGGTCGGACCGCTGACCTCGGCCTCGCCGCCGATCTCGTCGACCACGACCTCGGCCTCCTCGACCAGCCCTTCGGCGGGTGCGTCGGCGGCCGCGTCGGCCGCCGAGGCGTCGTTCGCCGGCTGCTCGGTCACCTTGCCGAGCTTGCGCTTGTCGCGGATGACGACCCGGGGTTCGTCGCCGGTGTCCTTCCCGGCGCCCGGCGCCGACCCGGTGGCACCCGGGTCGGCCGCTCGTGGCTTGTCCGTCATGCGGTTACCTCATCCCTCTGCCGTGCGAATCGTGTCCGGGACCGGATGTCACTTCTTGTCCTCGTCCACGATCTCCGCGTCGACCACGTCGTCGTCGCCACCGGCCTTCGGGCCACCGGCCGCACCCGCGCCGGCACCCGGCCCGGCCGCGCCCGGTGCGGTCTGCTCGCCCTCCTGCTGCTGGGCGTAGAGCAGCGAGCCCGCCTGCTGGGAGACCTGCGCCAGCTTCTCGTGCGCGGACTTGATCTTCTCGATGTCCTGCCCGCCGAGGGCGCTGCGCAGCTCGCCGAGCGCCTCGTTGAGCTGGTCACGGTTCTCGCCGGGCAGCTTGTCGCCGCTCTCGGCGAGGAACTTCTCGGTCTGCCACTGGAGCGCCTCGGCCACGTTGCGGGTCTCGGCCTCCTCGCGGCGGCGCTTGTCCTCGTCGGCGTGCTCCTCGGCATCCCGGCGCATCCGCTCGATGTCGTCCTTCGGCAGCGAGGAGCCGCCGGTGATCGTCATCTTCTGCTCCTTGCCGGTGCCCAGGTCCTTGGCGTGCACGTTCACGATGCCGTTGGCGTCGATGTCGAACGTGACCTCGATCTGCGGCACGCCGCGCGGGGCCGGCGGGAGACCGGTCAGCTCGAAGGTGCCGAGCTTCTTGTTGTATGCGGCGATGTCCCGCTCGCCCTGGAACACCTGGATCAGCACCGACGGCTGGTTGTCGTCGGCCGTGGTGAACACCTCGGAGCGCTTGGTCGGGATGGTGGTGTTGCGCTCGATGAGCTTGGTGAAAATGCCGCCCTTGGTCTCGATGCCCAGGCTCAGCGGGGTCACGTCGAGCAGCAGGACGTCCTTGACCTCGCCCTTGAGCACACCGGCCTGGAGAGCGGCGCCGACGGCGACGACCTCGTCCGGGTTGACGCCCTTGTTCGGGTCGCGGCCGGTGAGCTGCTTGACCAGGTCGGTCACGGCCGGCATGCGGGTCGAGCCGCCGACCAGGATGACGTGGTCGACGTCGGAGATCTTGATGCCGGCGTCCTTGACGGCCTGCTCGAACGGGCCCTTGCAGCGGTCCAGCAGGTCCTGCGTCATGCGCTGGAACTCGGCGCGGCTGAGCGTCACGTCCAGGTGCAGCGGGCCGGCCGAACCGGCGGTGATGTACGGCAGGTTGATGTTGCTGGTGGTCGCGGCGGACAGCTCGATCTTGGCCTTCTCGGCGGCCTCCTTGAGCCGCTGCATGGCCATCTTGTCCTGCGAGAGGTCGATGCCGTGCTCGCCGCGGAACGTCTTCACCAGGTGGTCGATGATGCGCTGGTCCCAGTCGTCACCACCGAGCTGGTTGTCACCGCTGGTGGACTTGACCTCCACCACGCCCTCGGCCAGCTCCAGCAGGGACACGTCGAAGGTGCCGCCACCGAGGTCGAAGACCAGGACGGTCTGCTCCTTGGAGCCCTTGTCCAGGCCGTACGCCAGGGCCGCCGCGGTCGGCTCGTTCACGATCCGCAGCACGTTGAAGCCGGCGATCTCACCGGCCTCCTTGGTGGCCTGGCGCTGCCCGTCGTTGAAGTAGGCCGGGACGGTGATCACCGCGTCGGTGATCTGCTCGCCCAGGTACGCCTCGGCGTCCCGCTTGAGCTTCATCAGCGTGCGCGCCGAGATCTCCTGCGGGGTGTACTTCTTGCCGTCGATGTCGACGGTCCAGTTGGTGCCGATCTCACGCTTGACCGACCGGATGGTCCGATCGGGGTTGGTCACCGCCTGGCGCTTGGCGACCTCACCGACGAGCACCTCGCCGTTGCGGGCGAACGCGACGATCGAGGGAGTCGTACGCGAGCCCTCGGCGTTGGCGATGACGGTGGGCTCACCGCCCTCGAGAACGCTGACGCAGGAGTTCGTCGTGCCGAGGTCGATGCCGACCGCACGTGCCATGTTCGCTTCCTCGCTTCATAACGGGTGAGCAGGTCAGACGGCCTGCCCGGCGGGTCGCCCGGAAGCGACCGCACCACAAGTTGAGTGAACTTGACTCAATAGTGCCACGCGATCGCCAATCCGCAAGTCGGGGTTGAGCCGACCCGGCGCAACCCGACCGTTACTACTGTCCGGTTGTCTTACCTTGCGTCGGTCGGGCACGCTTTAGCGGTGACGACGCATGGCGATTCCGCCACCCGTGCCGGCGCGCCCGCCGTCGCAGCCCGCACCGGAGCCACCACGGGCGACGACCAGCCTGCTCACGCCGCCGACGGCCTGCCCGCCGCGCTCACCGGCCTGCGCGCGGCGATCGGTGCGGCCCGCTTCCCGCTCGCCCTGCCCTCGGCCGAGCCGGCCCGGCACGCCGCAACGAGCCTCACCGACCAGCTCGACGACTACCTGCTGCCCCGGCTGGCCCGGCTCGACGCCCCGCTCCTGGTGGTCGTCGGCGGTTCCACCGGCGCCGGCAAGTCGACGCTCGTCAACAGCCTGGTCCAGGCGCGGGTCAGCGCGGCGGGCGTGCTCCGCCCCACCACCCGCTCCCCGGTGCTGGTGTGCAGCCCGACCGACGCGGCCTGGTTCCGGCAGGGTGAGCTGCTGCCCGGTCTGACCCGGACCACCGAGCCCAGCGAGCAGCCGGGCACCCTGCACCTGGTCACCGCGCCGGCGCTGCCGCCCGGCCTGGCCTTCCTCGACGCGCCCGACATCGACTCGGTGGTCGACGCCAACCGGGCGCTCGCCGGTCAGCTGCTCGCCGCCGCCGACCTCTGGCTGTTCGTCACCACCGCCGCCCGGTACGCCGACGCCGTCCCCTGGGAACTGCTCCGCAGCGCCCGCGCCCGGGGCACCGCCGTGGCGATGGTGCTCGACCGGGTGCCCCCGGAGGCAGCCGACGAGGTCGCCGCCCACCTGTCCGAGATGCTCGCCGAGCAGGAGCTCGGCGCCTCGCCGCTGTTCGTGCTGCCGGAGACCTGGGTGGACGGGCAAGGGCTGCTGCCGGACCGGATCACCGCGCCGCTGAGCGACTGGTTCGCCCGGCTCGCCGCCGACGCCGAGGCCCGCGCCGCGGTGGTCCGGCAGACACTCGACGGCGCGCTGGCCGCGGTGCACCCGGTCGTCGAAGGGCTGGCCGAGGCCGCCGACGAGCAGGTCACCGCCGCCGACGCGCTGGACGAGCGGGTCCAGGCCGCGTACCGGAGCGCGGAGCGGAGCGTCGACCAGGGGCTCAGGGACGGCCGGCTGCTACGCGGCGAGGTGCTGGCCCGCTGGCAGGAGTTCATCGGCACCGGCGACTTCTTCCGCGGGCTGGAGGCCCGCATCGGGCGCCTGCGCGACCGGGTGGTCGCGGCGGTCACCGGGCGGCCCGCTCCCGCCGCGGAACTGCGTACCGCGATCGAGTCCCAGCTCGTCACGCTGCTGCGCGGGGTGGCCGCCGAGGCGGCGGAGAACGCGTACACCGGCTGGAAGGCGCACCCGGCGGGCGCGGCGCTGCTGGAGCCGGACCTGGCCCACCCCTCGGCCGACCTGCCCGAGCGGGCCGAGCAGCTGGTCCGCGACTGGCAGCGCGGCGTGCTGGAGCTGGTCCGGGTCGAGGGCGGCGACCGGCGGTTCGTGGCCCGCACGGCCGCGTACGCGGTGAACGCCACCGGCCTCGCCGTCATGATCGGCGTGTTCGCCTCCACCGCGTTCATCCCGACCGGGCTGGAGGTCGCCGCGGGCACCGGCACGGCGGTCGCCGGGCAGACCGTGCTCCAGGCGATCTTCGGTGACCAGGCGGTGCGCAACCTGGCCCGCAAGGCCCGCGTCGACCTGCTCGACCGGGTCGGCAAGCTGCTGGCCGAGGAGGCCGAGCGCTACCTGAGCCGTACCGAGGCCGAGCGCCCCGCAGCCAACGCCGGCGCTGCGCTGCGCTGGGCCGCCGTCGAGGTCGAGCGGGCCCGGCACCGCAGCGGCCTGTTCCCGGCCCCCGAGCAGGACGGTCGCCCGTGAGCGCGAGGAGTGAGCCGGTCCTGCGAGCCCCGCAGTCGCGAGCAAGGACCGGCACCGTGAGCGCGAGGAGTGAGCCGGTCCTGCGAGCCCCGCAGTCGCGAGCAAGGAACGCACCGTGAGCGCGAGCAAGGACGGCACCGTGGGCAACATCGTGGGACGGATGCGCGAGGCGATGCGGGGCGAGCAGCGGGTCGACCCGGACACCCTGATCGAACGGCTGACAGCGATCCAGCGGTTCCTCGGCGCGGTGGACGGCCACGTGCCCGACGCCCAGCTCGTCGCCGCGCACACGGTGGTCGAGCGCGCCGGTGACCGGCTGGCGCTCTCCGGCCGGCACACGGTGGTCGCGCTCGCCGGCGCGACCGGCAGCGGCAAGTCGAGCCTGTTCAACTCGCTGGCGCGGCTCGACCTGTCGCCGGTGGGCGTACGCCGGCCGACCACCGGTGTGGCGCACGCCTGCGTGTGGGGCCCGCTCGACGGCGCGGTCCGGCTGCTCGACTGGGTCGGGGTGCTGCCCCGGCACCGGTTCGTCCGGGAGAGCCCGCTGGACGCCGACGACGAGTCGAACCTGCACGGTCTCGTCCTGCTCGACCTGCCCGACTTCGACTCGGTGCAGCACGGCCACCGGCTGGAGGTCGACCGCCTGCTCGGCCTCGTCGACCTCGTGGTGTGGGTGGTCGACCCGCAGAAGTACGCCGACCGCGTGATCCACACCAGCTACCTGCGCGAGTTCCACAGGCACAAGGACGTCACGGTCGTGGTGCTCAACCAGGCCGACCGGCTGCACCCGACCGAGCTGCCGAAGGTCCTCGACGACCTGCGCCGGCTGCTCGACGCCGACGGGCTCGGCGGGGTGCCGCTGCTGCCCACCGTCGCGGTGGACCCGAACGGGCTGGAAGGGCTGCGGACCGAGCTGGAGCGTACGGTCGCCGAACGGCAGGCCGCCTTGCGCCGGCTCTCCGGCGACGTGGACGCCGTGGTGGCCGATCTCGAACCGCTCGTGGGGCCGGAGCCGCCGCGCACCCGGCCCGGTGACGCCTCGGCGCAGGAGCTGACCCGGGCACTGGCCGGGGCGGCCGGGGTGCCGACTGTGGCGGCGGCGGTCGAGGGCGCGTACCGGCATCGGGCGGTGAGCAACACCGGCTGGCCGCTGCTGCGGAGCTGGCGCAAGCTGCGGCCGGATCCGCTGCGCCGGCTGCACCTGCCCGGGCGGGATCCGGACGCGCCCGCGGAGAGCCTGGTCGCGGCCACCTCCGTACCCGATCCGACAGCCGCGCAGCGCTCGGCGCTGACGCTGGCGATCCGCGCGGTGGCCGAGCGGTCCGGTAGCGGTCTGCCGGCGCCGTGGCCGACCGCGGTGACCGCCGCGGCCCGGGCCCGGCAGGCCGACCTGCCGGGCGCGCTCGACCACGCGGTCGCCGCGACCGACCTGGGCATGGACCGGCGGCCCGGCTGGTGGCGGGTGGTGGGCGTGCTCCAGTGGGTGGTCACCCTCGCCGCGCTGGCCGGCCTGGTCTGGCTGCTCCTCGGGTACGCGGTGCGTCTGCTCGGCCTGCCGCCGCTCGAACACCCGACGCTCGGTGTGGTGCCCTGGCCCACCGTTCTGCTGCTCGGCGGCCTGCTGGCCGGGCTGCTCGTCGCGGCGGTCACCCGGCCGGTGGTGGGGTGGGCCGCCCGGCGGGCCCGGCGGCGGGCGGAGGAGCGCCTGCTCACCTCGGTGGGCAGCGTCGGGGAGAAGTACGTGCTGGACCCGGTCTGGGCGGTGCTGGCGCGCTACGGCACGGCCCGGGACGCGCTGCGCGAGGCGGGACGGCGCTGAACCCGGCGTGCTGACCGGTGTGGGGGCGGCCGGTGCGGCGTAGGGTCGATGCATGGCCACGCCACAGACCCCCTACGACGCGGTGCTGCACGCCGCGCGCGACGTGACGAGGCTCGACTCGGCCCTGGACGCGGAGATGCTCGGCGCGGCGTTGCTGGGCAGCGTCTACGCCGTCGCGGAGCACGACCGGGAGCGGGCCGTCCGCGAGTTCGTCAGCGGCTTCCTCGCCGCCACGTCCCGGCGCCGCAGCGCCGCCGCGACCACCCTGCGGGCCGTCTTCGCCGCCCTGGTGCCCGACGCCGAGGGCGCCGCCCGGGTCCGGCCCGGCGCGTACGCCCCGTCGTGGGCGGGCCAGCTCGGCCGGGTGCGCGTCACCGGCGCCTGGGCCTACGGCGACGTGTACGGCGACCAGACCTCCTACCTCGCCACGTTCGCGTACGACGACGAGGAGGAAGGCGGCCCGGAGCACGCCCTGGTTGCCCTCGTCGACCACAACATCGGCATCACCAAGGACGTCTTCGTCGGCGGCCCGGCCGGACGGATCGTCGAGCAGGCCCGGGAGATCTGCACCGAGGACGAGTTCACCTGGTTCCGCACCGAGGACCCGGCCCGGATGCACGCCGAGGTGAGCCGCCACCTGGCGGTCACCGACGACCTCACCGAGCTGCCCGCGCAGGGCTCGCTCGCCACCGACCGGGCGCTCGTGGGCGCCCGGCTGGCCGTACTCCCGGGGCCGACCCCGCCGGCCGGTCCGGCGGTCGTGCCGCCGCCCACCGACGAGGAGCGCACCCGCCTGGTGCGCGCCTTCCTCGACTCACCCGAGGCGGCCCGGTTCGGGCTGCCCGAGGTGGCCGACGGCGAGCTGGCCTCGCTGCACTTCTGCCTCGGCCTGCTGCTCGACCACGCGGCCAGCTTCCCGGATGCCGACCCGATGCGGTGGAGCCCGATGGTCGCGGAGCTGTTCCTGCTCGACTGGGTGCACCGCCGGGCCGTGCTGGACATGGACGACGCCGCGATGCTGCCCCGGGTGCTGCGCGCCTGGGCGGCGTACGCGGCCCGGCAGCGTGGGCTGTCACAGTCGGCCGCCGCCAGGACGGACGAGGCGATCACCGAGATGGTCCCGGAGTTCGCGCGGCTCTACAGCACCGGCGAGCGGCGCAGCCCGGCCACCGCGGCGGTGGCCCAGCTCATGGCGGACGGGGTGGACCCGGACGACCCGGAGGCGCTGAACGCCTGGATCGAGGCGAACCGCCACCGCCTCACCGACGACCCGGCCTAGGCACTCGCGCCCCGCATTGATTCGGCACCACCTCGTCGAGGTGGCGGCATCCGACCGGCCAGAACCACACCACCACGCCGAGCTGGTGCCGATCATGCAAGAACCGACCCCGATCACCTCGCCCCCCTCGGTGATCCACGCCACCTCGGCGAGGTGGCTGCATCGCGCCGACCGGAACCACACCACCACGCCGTAATGGTGTCGATCATGCAGCCTGCCGTCCCCCGACCGCACCGCTCGACACGAGGGGCATGAACCCGGACACCGTTGATCCACACCACCTCGGCGAAGTGGCGGCATTGGGCTGGCCGGAACCACACCACCACGCCGTAGTGGTATCGATCATGCGCCTGCCATGTCCTGACCACCCCGGCCCGACACGAGTGGGGCATGGCCCGGACCTCCTTGATCCACACCATCTCGGCGAGGTGGCTGCATCGGGCCGGTCGGGACTGCACCACCACGCCGTAATGGTGTCGATCATGTGGCCTGCCGTCCCCCGACCGCACCGCTCGACACGAGGGGCATGAACCCGGACACCGTTGATCCACACCAGCTCGGCGAGGTGGCTGCATCGGGCCGGTCGGGACTGCACCACCACGCCGGAGTGGTGTGGATCATGAGGTGTGGGAGACCGACGGGCTGGCCGGGCCGGACGGCCCGGCGGAACCCGACGGATCGGCGGGACCGGACGGGTCGGCGGGACCGGACGGCCCGGCAGAACCCGACGGGTCGGCGGGACCGGACGGATCCGATGGGCTGGACGGGTCGGACGAACCTGCCGAGGGTGTCGGCTCGGCGGTCGTGACCGACGGCTCGGGGCTCGGGCTCGGCTCGGGCGTCGGCGTGGCCGGGTCCGACGGCGAGTGCGACGGCGACGGTGAGGGCACCGGCGACGGGCGCGGCGGGCGGACCGGGGTGGGCCGGACCGGCGCGGCCGGCGGCGGGGGCGCGGCGACCGGGCGGGACCGGTGCCGGGAGCCGAGGTCGCTGTCGTCGGGCAGGGCCGGTGCCGCCGGGAGCACCGGCCGCGCCGGGGGCACCGATGTCACGTCGACGGCGGGCGTGGGCGTGGACGGCGCCGGGGCCTGCGTGCCCTGGGGCATCGGGATGACCACCGGGCCGACCGAGGGGGTCGGCAGGAACGGCGTGCTGGTGTCGGGGAGGGCGCTGTTGCCGACGGTGGCCGACCCGGTGCTGATCGCGGCGAGGATCGGCATCGACGCGGTGCCGGCGAGCAACGCCACGGTGAGCAGGTAGCCGCGGCTGGGACCGCCCGTTCCGGGGGCGCGGTGCGCGCCCACGACCCGGCGGTACGGGGAGGCGGGCAGCGCCCGGTGCCGGCCGAGGAAGGGCGTACCGGGCGGACCCTCTGGTTCGGACACCGGCACACTCCTCACGCACGGACGGACGAAGAGCACGCGCGGATATTCGGACAAATGCCGCGCAACAGCTCACCGCAAGCTTGACCCAGTGACGCTCAGTTCACCAGCCGCAACCGCGTGTCGACACACATTTTGTACGTCGGCCGCACCCGCCACTGCGGACAAAAGCGCTTATCCGTCGTGAACCCGATCGAACCTCACCGGCGAGGAAGGCCATACTGTGGGCCCGCTCACCTCCTCTGCAATCATTCAGACACGACGGCAACGCAGCCGCCACCTCCGCGTACCCCGCGGCTGGTGCGGAACGGCGCCGGCGCTCCCGGGCCTGGGTCTGTCCCCGACCGACTCCGGCTCACGCCGCGCGGCAACCCCTACCGGGGTCAGGCGCGGTCGCCAGGGACCGACCCGGCACCAGCCGGGCGGGCGCACGAGGTGCTCGGCTCGGGTAACCCCCGGCGCCGGCGCAGACAGACAGGGAGAGACGGATGGCAAAGGGCGACCCCGGGGCCGCCACCCGCAGCAAGCGGGCCGCACCCCGCACCAGGCGCGCCGCCGCGACCGGTGAACCGGAACTCGTACAACTGCTCACCCCCGAGGGTGAGCGGATCGAGAGCGCGCTCGGCCCGGACGGGACCGAGTACCGCGTCGACTTCACCGACGAGGAGTACCGCGGGCTGTACCGCGACCTCGTGCTGGTCCGCAAGCTGGACGCCGAGGCCACCGCTCTGCAGCGCCAGGGCGAGCTGGGACTGTGGGCCAGCCTGCTGGGCCAGGAGGCCGCGCAGGTCGGCTCCGGCCGGGCGCTGCGTACGCAGGACATGGCCTTCCCGACCTACCGCGAGCACGGCGTGCTCTACTGCCGCGGCATCGACCCGATCATGCCGCTGGGCCTGTTCCGCGGCGTCGACCAGGGCGGCTGGGATCCGAACGAGTTCAAGTTCAACATGTACACGATCGTGATCGGGGCGCAGACCCTGCACGCGACCGGGTACGCCATGGGTGTCGCCATGGACGGCAAGACCGGCGGCGAGGACGGCGAGGCGGTCATCGCCTACTTCGGCGACGGCGCCACCAGCCAGGGCGACGTCAACGAGTCGTTCGTCTGGGCCAGCGTCTTCAACGCCCCGCTGGTGTTCTTCTGCCAGAACAACCAGTACGCCATCTCCGAGCCGCTGGAGCGGCAGACCCGCGTGCCGCTGTACCGGCGGGCCGGCGGGTTCGGCTTCCCCGGTGTCCGGGTGGACGGTAACGACGTGCTCGCGTCGTACGCGGTGACCCGGCACGCGCTGGACAACGCGCGCAACGGCCAGGGCCCGAGCCTGATCGAGGCGTACACCTACCGGATGGGCGCGCACACCACCTCCGACGACCCGACCCGCTACCGCATCGCCAGCGAGGTCGAGGCGTGGCAGGCGAAGGACCCGATCGCCCGGATGAAGGCGTTCCTGACGAAGCAGAAGATCGCCGACGAGTCGTTCTTCACCGCTGTCGACGAGCAGGCCCGCACCGAGTCGGTGCACCTGCGCGAGCGCGTGCTCGCCATGCCCGACCCGCAGCCGGTGACCATGTTCGACCACGTCTACCCCAACGGCTCTCCCGAACTGGACGAGCAGCGGGCCCGGTTCACGCAGTACATGGAGTCCTTCGAGGGGAGCGCGCACTGATGGCCACGGAGACGCTCACCCTCGGCAAGGCGCTCAACACCGGCCTGCGGCGGGCCCTGGAGAACGACCCCAAGGTCGTCATCATGGGCGAGGACGTCGGCAAGCTCGGCGGCGTGTTCCGGATCACCGACGGCCTCCAGAAGGACTTCGGCGACCAGCGCGTGATCGACACCCCGCTGGCCGAGTCCGGCATCATCGGCACCGCCGTCGGCCTGGCCATCCGCGGCTTCCGGCCGGTCTGCGAGATCCAGTTCGACGGCTTCGTCTACCCCGCGTACGACCAGATCGTGTCGCAGGTGGCGAAGATGCACTACCGCTCGCAGGGCAAGGTGCGGATCCCGATGGTCATCCGCATCCCGTTCGGCGGCGGCATCGGCGCTGTCGAGCACCACTCCGAGTCGCCCGAGGCGTACTTCGCGCACACCGCCGGTCTCAAGGTGGTGAGCTGCGCGAACCCGCAGGACGCGTACGTGATGATCCAGCAGGCGATCGCGTCGGACGACCCGATCGTGTTCCTGGAGCCGAAGCGGCGCTACTGGGAGAAGGGTCCGGTGGACCTGGACGCGCCGATCGCCGACGCGTACCCGCTGCACTCGGCCCGGGTCGCGCGGCCCGGCACCGACGCGACGGTCCTGGCGTACGGCCCGATGGTCCGCACCGCGCTCGACGCGGCCACCGCCGCCGCCGAGGACGGCCGCGAGCTGGAGGTCATCGACCTGCGGACGATCTCGCCGCTGGACCTGACCGCCGCGTACGAGTCGGTGCGGCGCACCGGCCGCTGCGTGGTCGTGCACGAGGCCCCGGGCAACCTGGGTCTCGGGTCGGAGATCGCGGCCCGGATCACCGAGGAGTGCTTCTACTCCCTGGAGTCCCCGGTGCTGCGGGTGACCGGCTTCGACACCCCCTACCCGGCCGCCCGGGTGGAGGAGGAGTACCTGCCCGACCTGGACCGGGTGCTCGACGCCGTCGACCGCACGTTCGGCTGGTGAGCGGCATGTCCCGGATCAAGGAGTTCAACCTTCCCGACCTGGGCGAGGGCCTGACCGAGGGCGAGATCCTCGCCTGGCTGGTCAAGGTCGGCGACGACATCGAGCTGAACCAGCCGATCGTCGAGGTGGAGACCGCCAAGGCGGCGGTCGAGATCCCGGCGAAGTGGGCCGGCCGGGTGCAGGCGATCTTCCACCCGGAGGGGTCGACGGTCGAGGTCGGCGTACCGATCATCGCGATCGACACCGACCCGAACGCCGGGCCGATCGAGGAGTCGACGACCGCGACCCCGGCGTCGGAGCTGCCCGCCCCGTCGGCCGCGTCGCTCGCAGCGGTCCAGGTCGCGCCGGCCGAGGGCATGGTCGAGCCGGGCCTGATCGGTGGTGTGGCCCCGGGTGGGCGTACCGCCGTGCTGGTCGGCTACGGCCCGCGCAACGCCCCGGCCAAGCGCCGCCCCCGCAAGGGCGACGCGCCGGCCGCGGCACCGGTTCAGGCCGCCGTCCCGGTGGCACCCGCGCCTGTCGCTCCCGCGCCGGTGGCGGCCGCTCCGGCGCCGGCGGTCAACGGCAACGGCCGGGTCTCCGGCCCGGTTCTGGCCAAGCCGCCGGTCCGCAAGCTGGCGAAGGATCTCGGCATCGACCTGGCCACGCTCACCGGCTCGGGTCCGCTCGGCTCGATCACCCGTGAGGACGTACAGCGGGCGGCGAGCGCGACCCCGGCGGCGGCCGAGCCGCTGACGGTCGCGGCGCCTGCCGCGTCGGCCGCGAGCTTCGGCGCGGACCGCGAGCAGCGCATCCCGGTCAAGGGGGTACGCAAGCTCACCGCGGAGAACATGGCCCGCTCGGCGTTCACCGCCCCGCACGTGACGGAGTTCCTGACCGTCGACGTGACCCGGGCGATGAAGGCGCTGGACCGGCTGCGTGAGCGGCGCGAGTGGCGGGACGTGCGGGTCTCGCCGCTGCTGCTGGTCGCCAAGGCGGTGCTCCTGGCCGTCAAGCGGCACCCGATGGTCAACTCGACCTGGGCCGGCGACGAGATCGTGGTGAAGGAGTACGTCAACCTCGGCATCGCGGCGGCCACCGAGCGCGGCCTGATCGTGCCGAACATCAAGGACGCCGGGCGGCTCTCGCTGCGCGAGCTGGCGGACGCGATGACGGAACTGGTGCAGACCGCGAAGTCGGGCAAGACGTCCCCGGCGGACATGTCCGGCGGCACGCTCACCATCACCAACGTCGGCGTCTTCGGCGTCGACACCGGTACGCCCATCCTGCCCCCGGGTGAGTCGGCGATCCTCGCCTTCGGCGCGGTACGGGAGCAGCCGTGGGTGCACAAGGGCAAGGTGAAGCCGCGCCTGGTGACCACGCTGGGCCTGTCCTTCGACCACCGGATCATCGACGGTGAGCTGGGTTCGAAGTTCCTCCGCGACATCGGGGACTTCCTGGCCGACCCGG
The DNA here is from genome assembly GCF_000717585.1 of Micromonospora globosa. Classification (NCBI taxonomy): domain Bacteria; kingdom Bacillati; phylum Actinomycetota; class Actinomycetes; order Micromonosporales; family Micromonosporaceae; genus Micromonospora; species Micromonospora globosa. The sequence goes on along the minus strand of NZ_JNZR01000004.1, from coordinate 203,110 downwards.
AGGCGGCGCTGCTCGCCTGGACCTGACGCACCACCGCTCCGGTCACGGCCGGTGTGCCACGGGTGAACGCCCGGCACACCGGCCGTGACTTTTTTGGGAACGGATTCGTCGGATCTGAGGGTGTGAACACCTACGATCCGTAGGTACGTGGTTCAGCTCACCTAATAATCGATGGCGATGGGCGTCCCGGTGCGCTTAAATAGAGACATCAAGGGGCTGACAACCGAATAGCCAGGAGGAGAGACCCGAGATGAGCATGATCGAGCGAATCCGCACCCGCCGCGACGCCAACCGCCGCGCCCGCGCCATCGAGCACGCGCTGCGTTCCGCCAACTCGCCCGCGGTCCGCGAGGAGCTTCTCGCCATCGCCCAGCGTCACATGAGCTGACGCCATCGACCTTTCTCACCTCCTCCAGTCCGAAGACCCGCCCGGCACCGGGCGGGTCTTCGGCGTATCGGTGTCGGTCGGCACCGGGATTCCACCTCGCTCCACCGCCCGGTACGGTTGGCACGGTCGCCAACCGGCTGACTCCGGACGGACGCGGGACAACGAAACCCATCGACGTCGTCCGGTGACTTTCGGTGACCGCTGATGCTCCCCCGGGCGGCCCCGGGCGACCACCGGATACGGTGCGGGGAGCCCGCACGGCCGGTACCCGCCGGCGACGCCGGCAGCCGTGCCGACGGTTCCCCCGACCGGCATCGGCGGCCGACCTGTGATGGAGGAGGCGCACCCATGACGTCCGAGGCTCCGCACCGCCCCGGCCAGGAGCCGGGCGAGGTGTCGCCGGGCACCGGCGGACCGGTGCCGTACGGCGATCAGCCGGCGCAGCAGGACAACGGGTACAACGGCGCACCCGACCTCGGCTGGGCACCGCCCCCGCCGGCCGGTCGGCCCGCGCAGCCGGCCCCGGCCTGGGCCGCGAACGACGACCAGCCACCCGCGTGGGCCCCGCCCGCCGGGCAGCCGGTGACCGGGCGGGCGACCGCCCAGGTCCCGCAGCCCGCCTGGGGCGGCAACGACCAGGGCAACCCCGCCTGGGCCGGTTCCGGTGGCCCCTCCTGGGGCAACCAGGAGCAGTCCGGCCCTGATCGCGGCGCCGAGCAGGCGCCGCCCGCCTGGGCCGCCACGCCGCCGGGCAGCCCGGCCGAGCCGTCGCAGGCCCCCTGGGCCGCCGAGCAGAACCGACCCGGGTGGGGCTCCGGCGAGCAGCCGGGCTGGTCGCCGTCCGGTGACCCGGCCGCCCGCGGCACCGGTTACGTGCCCGCCCCGGCCACCGTGCCGAACGAGACCTGGGTCACGCCCGCCCCCGCTGACGACCCGCACCGCTCCGGCGGCTTCGCGCCCACCGGCGGGCAGCACGAGGACGCCTCCGGTCGCGCCGGTGGCTGGGCCACCGCACAGCAGCAGGACGACCCGAACCGCTCCGGCGGCTGGAATCCGCGCGACGAGCAGCCCGCCGCGTCCGACGACCCGAACCGCTCGGGCGGCTGGAACCCGCGGGAGAGCCAGCCGGCCTGGGCGCCGGGTCAGCAGACCGGTGCCACCTGGCCGCCGGCCGACCCGCCCGCCCGTGCCGCCGCCGCGGTCTCCGTGCCGGGCGCCGCCCGGCCGGACAACGCCTGGTCCACTCCGGAGCAGTCCGATCAGGACAACCGCTCCGCCGAGGACAGCGGCGGCTGGCGCGCGACCGGTGGCCCGCAGCACGACGAGGGACAGCGTTCCGGCGGCTGGCCCGCCCCGCAGGCCGAGAACCGGTCCGGCGGCTGGGACGAGCCGGCCCGCACCGAGGACCCGGACCGCTCGGGCGGCTGGGCCGCCGGGCGCGCCGCGAGCCCCGCCGAGGCGGCACAGCCGGGCGGCTGGGAGCCGAACCAGAGCCGGCAGGCCGGCGGCTGGGGTGACGGCACCGCCGTACCGCAGCAGCGTGACTCCGGTGAGCAGGCCGGCGCCTGGAGCGGCGCGGCCTCCGTACCGCAGCAGCACGAGCCCGGGCGGCCGTCGGACGAGCCCGCGCAGCCCGCCTGGGGTGCCGCCGCGCCGGCCGAGGCCCGCGCGAGCGTGTCCGTGCCGTCGCCCGACGCGCCCGCCGGCTGGGGCGGCAACCAGGACGAGCGTCCGGCCGCACCGTCGCCCGAGCCGTGGTCGCCGGCCGAGGCGTGGGGCCGGTCCGAGGACTCCGCCCCGGCCTACCAGCCCGCGCCCGCGCCGGGCATCTCCCCCGGCAACGCGGTGCCGCTGCCGGCACAGCAGCAGCGGGTGCCGGGCGCCGCGCTGGCCGCGTCGTCGCCCGCCGACCACCCGGGCCCCGAACCCCAGGGGTACGAGCCGGAGCGCGGCGACGGCGGCTGGAACGAGCCGCAGTCGCCAGCCGTTCCCGGACCGCGTACCTCCCCGGAAGGCGGCCCGGTCTCGGCGAGCGCGTCGGTCCCGGTGGCCAGCCGGGTCACCCCGCCGTCCGACCAGCCGCTGCCGACCGGCGGCCCCACGCCGCAACCCCGGGTGTACGGGCGGCCCGCCCGCCCGGAGCCCGACGAGGCTCCCGAGCAGGACGAGTCCGGGTTCCCCGGCCAGGACGGGCCGCACAGCAACGGCTTTCCCGGCCCGCAGTCGCGGTCCGAGGACGCCGACGGCCCGCACGGGTATGCGGGCGCGCCCTCCTCGCCCGCCGCGCCGCCGGCGTTCCCGGTCGGCGTGCCGTCCTTCGTGGACACGCCCGGCAACACCCGTCCCGCCAACGGCGTGCACCCGGGCGGCGAGCAGCCCGACTCCGCCCGTGACCCGTTCGGCGGCCCGCAGAGCCCGTACGGCGCTCCCGGCGGCCAGGACGCGTTCGGCGGCCCGGGTGGGCGGCCTGACCCGTTCGGCGCCCCGGGCGGCCAGCAGGATGCGTTCGGCGGCCCCGGCCAGCAGGACCCGTTCGGCGGTCCGGGCGGGCAGCAGGCGCCGTTCGGCAGCCCGGCCGGCCGACCCGAGCCGTTCGGCGAGCAGGACCGGTTCGGCCCGTCGGCCGGGGGACGCGCCTCGGTCGCGGTGCCCGGCCAGGGCCCGGCTGGTGGCGGCAACGCCTTCCCGCCGCCGCCCCAGCAGGCCCCGCCGGCCTGGTCGCAGGACGGGCCCGGCACCGAGCCGGAGCAGGGCCGCTTCGACGCGTTCAAGCCGGACGCCGCCGAGCCGCAGACCGAGGCGCCCCCGCCGAAGGTGCGCAACGGCCGGGTGCTCGCCGCCGTGCTGATCGCGGCGGTACTCATCCTCGCCGTACCGCTGGGTCTGCTCACGCTGCTCGGCAAGGTCGGCGACGACAAGTCGGCCGGCTTCGACCCGGCGGTCGGCTCCTGCGTGAAGCAGTCCGGCACGAGCGCTGTGGCCGCCGACTGCGGTGAGCCGGGAGCGTTCAGCGTGGTGTCGAAGGTGGACAACAAGGACAAGTGCGCCGATCTGGCGCAGCCCTCGGTCTCGGTCGAGAGCGGCGGGACCACCCGGGTGCTCTGCCTGAAGCCCGCCGGTCAGTAACCGCACGTACGCGGAGCGTCCATCCCTCACCGGGGTGGGCGCTCCGCGCCGTTCCGGTGTGCGTCTGTTCACCCCGGGATCGCCGGGAGCGGGCCCGGCCGGTGCGGCACGATGGGGGCATGAGCGCACGCGTACGGGCACCGGAACTGCGGGGTCGGGCCTGGCTGAACACCGGCGGCAGGGCCGTCACGCTGGCCGACCTGCGCGGCAAGATCGTCCTGCTCGATTTCTGGACGTTCTGCTGCATCAACTGCCTGCACGTGCTCGACGAGCTGCGTCCGCTCGAAGACAAGTACGGCGACGTCCTGGTCGTGATCGGCGTGCACTCGCCGAAGTTCGAGCACGAGAAGGACCCGGCGGCGCTGGCCGCGGCCGTCGAGCGCTACGGCGTGCACCACCCGGTGCTCGACGACGCCGAGATGGACATGTGGCAGCAGTACGCGGCCAAGGCCTGGCCGACGCTCGCCGTGGTCGACCCCGAGGGGTACGTGGTCGCCACCATGGCCGGCGAGGGGCATGCCGAAGGGCTGGCCCGGCTGATCGACGAGCTGATCGCCGGCCACGAGGCGAAGGGCACGCTGCACCGGGGCGAGGGCCCGTACGTGCCGCCGGCCGAGCCGGACACCGTCCTGCGGTTCCCCGGCAAGGCGCTGCCGCTCGACGGCGGGAACCTGCTGGTCAGCGACTCGGCCCGGCACTCACTGGTCGAGCTGGCCGCCGACGGCGAGACGGTGGTCCGCCGCATCGGCGCCGGCTCCCGGGGCCGCACCGACGGCCCGGCCTCCGCCGCCACGTTCGCCGAGCCGCAGGGGCTCTGCCTGCTGCCGCCGCACGTGGCCGAGGTGGCCGGCTACGACGTGGTCGTCGCGGACACGGTCAACCACCTGCTGCGCGGCGTACGGCTGTCCTCCGGCGAGGTGGTCACGGTGGCCGGCACCGGACGGCAGTGGCGCTCGACTGTCGACGACCACGCGCACGACGCCCGCGCTGTCGACCTCTCCTCCCCCTGGGACGTGGCCTGGTACGACGACCGGGTGGTCGTGGCGATGGCCGGTATCCACCAGCTCTGGTGGTTCGACCCGATCAAGCGGACCGCCGGCATGTACGCCGGGACCACTGTCGAGGCGCTGCGCGACGGCCCGCTGCCGGACGTGTGGATGGCCCAGCCGTCCGGGTTGTCGGTCTCGGCCGACGGCTCCCGCCTCTGGGTGGCCGACAGCGAGACCAGCGCGATCCGGTGGGTCTCCGACGGCGAGATGCACACCGCAGTCGGTCAGGGCCTGTTCGACTTCGGGCACGTCGACGGCCCGGCCGACCAGGCGTTGCTCCAGCACCCGCTGGGCGTGTGCGCGCTGCCCGACGGCTCGGTGCTGATCGCGGACACGTACAACGGGGCGGTTCGCCGCTTCGACCCGGAGACCGGCCAGGTGGGCACCGTGGCGGACGGGCTGGCCGAGCCGAGCGACCTGGTGCTCACCGGCGAGGGCGACGTGCTGGTGGTCGAGTCGGCCGCGCACCGGCTGACCCGGCTGGCGCCGGGCGCGCTGACCTCGGCCGGGGCGAACACGGTGGACGGCCCCCGGCACCGGCTGGAACGCAAGCCCACAGACGTGGCGGCCGGGGAGCTGACCCTGGACGTGATCTTCACGCCGGCGCCGGGGCAGAAGCTCGACGAGACGTACGGGCCGTCCACCCGGCTCGTGGTCTCGGCGTCCCCGCCGGAGCTGCTGGTCGAGGGTGCCGGCACGACCACCGACCTGTCCCGCAAGCTGATGGTCAGCGGCGACGTGGCGCAGGGCGTGCTCCAGGTGACCGCCCAGGCGGCGACCTGCGACGCCGACGTCGAGCACGCGGCCTGCCACCTGACCCGGCAGGACTGGGGCGTGCCGGTGCGGGTGGTCACCGGCGGCGCGACCCGCGTGCCGCTGGTCCTGCGGGGCATGGACGAGTCCTGACGGTGCGTGTTAAGAAGGGCCCCTTCCTCTACCGGAGGCGTTAAGAGGGGGCCCTTCCTTTCACGCGAACGGAGTGAGCGTGACCCCCGCGTCGATGAGCGCGGCCCGTATCAGCTCCGCGCACCGCACCGCGCCCGGCGTGTCCCCGTGCAGGCAGATCGACTCGACCGGGGCCGGGATGACAGTCCCGTCCACGGCGACCAGCGTGCGCTCGACGGCCATCCGTACCGCCCGGACGGCCACCTGCTCCGGGTCGGTCACCAGCGCGTCCGGTGAGCTGCGCGGCACGAGCGTGCCGTTCGGGAGGTAGTTGCGGTCGGCGAAGCCCTCGGCCACCACCCGCAGCCCGGCGCCCGCAGCGAGCTGCGCCAGCACGGTGCCGGGCTGGCAGAGCACCGGCAGCTCGTGGTCGTACCCGCTGATCGCCGCCACCAGCGCGGCGGCCTGGCCCTCGTCGCGGGCGGCCGCGTGGTAGAGCGCGCCGTGCGGTTTGAGGTAGCGGACCCGGGTGCGGTACAGGCGGCAGAACGCGTCGAGCGCCCCGAGCTGGTAGATCGTCTCGTCGCGCAGCTCGGCGAAGTCGTACGCGATGTGCCGCCGGCCGAAGCCGGCGAGGTCCCGGTAGCCGACCTGCGCGCCCACCGCGACGCCACGTTCGGCGGCGCCGGCGCAGACCCGGTGCATGGTGGCCGCGTCGCCGGCGTGGAAGCCGCAGGCGACGTTCGCGGAGCTGATCAGGTCGAGCAGCGCGTGGTCGTCGCCCAGCCGCCAGCTTCCGAATCCCTCGCCCAGGTCAGCGTTGAGGTCCATGGAACGTCACCGTAGTGCCTGGCCGGGCCTGGGCGAGCGGGGTCACGTCGTCCACCACCCCGATGACGGGGTACCCGCCGGTGGTGGGGTGGTCGGCAAGGAAGACGAGCGGCCGGCCGTCCGGCGGGACCTGCACCGCGCCGAGCACCAGGCCCTCGCTGAGCAGTTCGCCGGCGACCGCGCGGGTCACTGCCGCGCCGGCCAGCCGGGCGCCGACCCGGTTGCTGTCCGGGCTCACCGTGTACGCGGTGCGGCACAGCACGTCCAGCGCCTCCGGGGTGAACCAGTCCTGCCGGGGGCCGGGGCGCACCGTGAGCCGCAGCTCGTCCGGGACCGGCCGGGTGACGGCGAGGTCGACCGGTGCGGGTGGGCCGGCCGGGGTGCCGATCGGCAGCCGGTCCCCGTCGCGCAGCGGCGGCGGTCCGAGGCCGGAGAGCGTGTCGGTGGCGCGGCTGCCGAGCACCGGTTCGACAGCGATCCCGCCGCTGACCGCGAGCCAGGTCCGCACCCCGGCGCGGGCGGGGCCGACGCGCAGCACCGCCCCGGCGGGCAGCGCGAGCGGCCGTCCCACGTCCCCCGGGCGCCGCTGTGTGGCCCCGGCCCGCCACTCGACGACAACGCCGGCCGGGGCCCCGGTGAGGGCCACAGCCACCGCCCGGGTGAAGCGCAGCGCGCAGCCGGTCATGGTGATCTCCAGCCCGGCGGCGTGCTCGTCGTTGCCGACGAGCCGGTTGCCCAGGCGCAGGGCGGCCGGGTCGAGCGCGCCGGAGCGGGGTACGCCGAGGTGCGCCCACCCGGGCCGGCCCTGGTCCTGCACGGTGGTGAGCGCACCGGCCCGCAGCACCTCGATCACGGCGCGTCGACCAGCCGGACGCGGGTGCCGGGGGTGAGCCGGGCGGGCGGATCGGCGTGCACGTCGAACAGCGGCAGGTCGGTGCGGCCGACGAGCAGCCAGCCACCGGGTGACGCGGCGGGGTAGATGCCCGCGTACGGGCCGGCGAGCGCGACCGAGCCGGCCGGCACCCGGGTACGCGGCGTGGCGAGCCGGGGCACCGCCAGCTCGGGCGGCAGCCCGGTCAGGTACGCGAACCCGGGCGCGAACCCGCAGAACGCCACCCGGAACTCGGTACGCCGCAGCCGGTCGACGACGGCGGGCACGTCCACGTGCCAGTGGTCAGCGACCCGCGGGAGGTCCTCGCCGTCGTACACGATTGGCACCCGGACCTCGGTGGTGGCCGCGCCGGAGGCGGCGGTGCGGGGGTGCCAGGCGGCGATCCGCGCGGCGGCTGCCTCCGGGTCCGGTACGCCGTCGAGCAGCACGGTGACAGCGCCGGGGACGATCTCGGTGGCGGTCAGCTCGCCCGCCTCGCGCCGGTGCCACAGCTCGGCCTGCCACGCCTGCGCCTGCCCCGGGTCGTCGCAGTCGAGGAGCAGGGCGTGCGCCCCGACCGGCCGGATCAGCATCCGGTCATCCTCCCGCCGGGTGAGGTGACGGTCCACACTACTTGCAAGTAACCTACGCCGTCGTAACCTATTGAGGTGACGACCTCCGCACCGCTCCGGCTCCGGCCGGCCGACATCGGGAAGCCGCGCATGCGCGGCTGGCTGCACGCGTACGCGTTCTTCGCCGCTCTCGTCTGCGGCATCGTGCTGTGTTCGATCGCCGCCGGCCGTCCCGGCTGGGCGCCGCTGGTGAGCTGCCTGATCTACAGCTTCACCGTGTGCGGGCTGTTCGGCACCAGCGCGCTCTACCACCGGCGGGTCTGGTCCGAACGCGGCTACCAGATCATGCGCCGGATGGACCACTCGATGATCTTCCTGTTCATCGCCGGCACCTACACACCGTTCTGCGCGCTACTGCTGGACAACCGGCAGGCCACGATCATGCTGAGCCTGGTCTGGGGCGGCGCGATCGCGGGCGTGGCCGTGAAGCTGATCTGGCCGCACGCGCCGCGCTGGGTCTCCGCCCCGCTCTACCTGGCGCTCGGCTGGGTGGCGGTGGCCATGCTGCCGCAGATCCTTCATGCCGGTGGCGTCACCGCGCTGGTGCTGCTGAGCGTGGGCGGCGCGATCTACAGCGTGGGCGCGGTGTTCTACGCGCTGCGCCGGCCGAACCCGTGGCCCACCGTCTTCGGCCACCACGAGTTCTTCCACGCCTGCACGCTCGTCGCGGCGATCTGCCACCACATCGCGATCTACTTCGCGTTGTTCGCCTGAGCCGGCCCGCGCCCGGCCGCGTCTGCGCCGCACCGGCCCCGGGCCGGATCGCGCCGCGCTCCGGACATGCGCGAGGGCCCCGCGCCGTTGCGGGGCCCTCGGGTTCGTGGGGTCAGGCCGGGTAGCCCGAGCCCGGGCGGCGCACCTCGCGGTACTCCTCGCGGACGACGCGGTCGTCACGCACCGGCACCACCGGCTCGGCGACCACCTGCTCGCGTACCGGGGCGGCCACGACCCGGCGGCGGCTGTTCCAGAAGTAGAGCGTGGTGAGCAGGCCGGCGACGCCGGCGAGCATGAGCACCCAGCCCACCACGTTGAGGTTCAGCCATCCCAGATCGGCGTCGATGGCGAACGCGAAGATCGCGCCGAGCGCGATGAGGAAGATGCTGGCACCGATGCCCATGACGTCGCCTCCTTGGCGTCCTGCTGGCGTTTCCTGCCCGCCGCGGCCATGGATGAGGTAGCGGCACACATCGACATACCCAGGCGCTTCGATCGTCAATCAGGCAAGCTGGGCGGTATGACGGACGGCAGGAACGGGCAGCGGACGCTGGTTCTGCTGCGGCACGCCAAGGCCGAGCAGTCCGCGGACGGCCCGGACGCGGAGCGGTCGCTCACCGCGCGGGGCCACGCCGACGCGGCGGCGGCCGGCGCCTGGCTGGCCCGGCAAGGGCTGCTTCCCGACGTGGTGCTCTGCTCGCCCGCGCGGCGCACCCGGCAGACCTGGCACGACGTGGCGATGGGCATGACCGGCTCGCCACCGGAGGGCGGCCCGGCGGGTTCGCGCCCGGCGGTGCGGTACGAGGCGGCCGCGTACGACGCGCACCCGGACCAGTTGCTGGACCTCGTCCGGACGGTCGAGCCGACGGCCGGCACGGTGCTGCTCGTGGCGCACAACCCTGGTGTCTCGCTGCTCTCGGCGCTGCTCGACCCGCAGCGGGCCGACCCGGACGGGCTGCGTACCACCGATCTCGTGGTGCACCGGCCGACGACCCGGTGGGCCGACCTGGCCCCCGGCGGCGCGCCGCTCACCGCCCGCCACACCGCCCGCGCCTGACCGGTCCGACTCAGACCCGGCTGTCGTAGGCCTCCCGGTTGGCGAACACGTCGTCCATGTGCGTCTCCGCCCAGATCTTCAGGCCCTGGATCGTCTTGAGCAGCGAGAGCCCGAGCGCGGTGAGCTCGTAGGTGACTGTGACCGGCACCGTGGGCTCCACCGTGCGGGTGACCAGGCCGTCGCGTTCCAGGGCGCGCAGCGTCTGGGTGAGCATCTTCTGGCTGACGCCCGCGAGCGTGCGGGACAGCTCCGAGTAGCGCATCGGGCGCGGGACACCTGCGCAGTCGGCACCGAACCGGTGCGAGCCGTCGCTGCGCAGCGCTGCCAGCACCAGCGTGACCCACTTGTCGGCGATCCGGTCCAGTAGTTGCCGGCTGGGGCACTGGGCCAGGAACGCGTCGTACTCCGCCTTGCTCATCTCTGCTCCTGCCGCCCTCTCCTGCCGTCCGGTGAGCTGCGCACTTTTAGGTGCCTACTTCCCAGCAGAAAGTTACACCCCGATAGTGGAGGTCGGCGCCGCGACCCGGCGGCGTCGCGTAACGGACGACGAGAGCCAAGAGGTACACGCATGGCCCGCACCACCCTTCCCGGCGGCACCTGGACGCTGGGCGACCTGACCGTCACCCGGTTCGGCTACGGCGCGATGCAACTCGCCGGCCCCTGGGTCATGGGACCACCGGCCGACCATGACGGCGCCCTGGCGGTGCTGCGCGAGGCGGTCGCACTCGGCATCACCCACATCGACACCAGCGCGGCGTACGGGCCGTACGTCACCAACCGGCTGATCCGGGAGGCGCTGCACCCGTACCCGGAGTCGCTGCACGTCGTCACGAAGGTCGGCGCGGACCGGGACGAGCAGGGCGGCTGGCCCACGGCCCGGGATCCGCAGAGCCTGCGCCGGCAGGTCCGGGAGAACCTGGAGACGCTAGGCGTGGACGCGCTCGGCCTGGTCAACCTGCGGCTCGGCGACGCCACGGGGCCGCAGCCCGGGTCGCTCGCCGAGGCGCTGGAGACGCTCGTCGCGCTCCGGCAGGAGGGCCTGATCCGCCACCTCGGCCTGAGCAACGTGACGCCCGAGCAGGTCGCCGAGGCGCAGACGATCGCGCCGATCGTCTGCGTGCAGAACCGGTACAACCTGGCCCACCGCGGCGACGACGACCTGATCGACGAGTTGGCCCGGCAGGGCGTCGCCTACGTGCCGTTCTTCCCGCTCGGCGGGTTCACGCCGCTGCAGTCCTCGGCGTTGTCGGCGGTGGCGGAACGCCTGGGGGCGACGCCGATGGGCGTCGCCCTGGCCTGGCTGCTGCGGCGCTCGCCGAACATCCTGCTGATCCCCGGCACCAAGTCCGTCGCGCACCTGCGCGAGAACGTCGCCGGTGCCGGGCTGGCCCTCTCCGGCGACGACCTCGCCGAACTGGACCGGATCGGCCGCTGAGACGCGGCGTCAGGACGGCGGCGCGGTCGGCGGCGGCGGGTCGGGCGGCGGCGGCATCATCGCTGTCGGATGCGAGAGCCGGTTCTCCTCCACGATGAGCGTGCGGGCCCGCTTGCGGCGGTCCTGCCAGAACCACAGCGTGGTCAGCAGAACGCCCAGCCCGGCCAGGATGAACACCCAGCCGACCGCGCGCAGGTCGATCCACCAGACGTTGGCCCGGATGGCGAAGGTCATGATCGCGCCGAGCGCGATGAGAAAGATGGCGCTACCAATGCCCATGTGCGCTGCACTCCCCCGTGCGATGGCCTTGGGCGTACTCCGGTCGTGGTCCGCGACGGTTACCCGCCACCGGGCCGCCTATCCACCCGGGGCGCACGCACGACGACGGCCGGCGGGCACCAGCCCGCCGGCCGTCGTCATGAGGGGGAGAGTGACGTGTCAGGGGTGAAAGCCCCCGGAAGGGCTCAGAAAGCCTCCTCCGGGAGGTCCATGATCTCCAGGTCGGTGCCCTCGATGATCCGGCGGTCGGCGCCGATGCGGGGCAGCACCTCGCGGGCGAAGAACCGGGCCGCGGCGACCTTGCCGGTGTAGAAGGACTTGTCGGCCGCGGAGACCTCGCCGGCCAGCGCCTTCAGAGCCACGTCCGCCTGCTTCTGCAGCAGCCAGCCGACCACCAGGTCGCCGATCGCCAGCAGGAACCGGCGGCTGCTCAGGCCGACCTTGTAGAGCGCGCGGGTGTCGCCGCCCTGGGCCTCACCAAGCCAGCCGGTCATCACGCCGAGGATGTTCTGGATCTCGGCGAGCGCCTTGCCGAGCGCCTGACGCTCCTCCTTGAGCTGGCCGTTGCCGGCCTCGGAGGCGATGTGCTCCTGGATCTCGGCGGCGACCGCCATCAGGGCCTTGCCGTTGTCCCGGACGATCTTCCGGAAGATCAGGTCGAGGCTCTGGATCGCGGTGGTGCCCTCGTACAGGGTGTCGATCTTGGCGTCCCGGACGTACTGCTCCAGCGGGTAGTCCTGGAGGAAGCCGGAGCCGCCGTACGTCTGGAGCGACTCGTGGCCGAGCAGCTCGTACGCCCGCTCCGAACCGACGCCCTTGACCAGCGGCAGGAGCAGGTCGTTGACGCGCTTCGCCAGCTTGGTGGCCTTCTCGTCACCGGCCGCCTCGGCGATCGCGACCTTGTCCTGCCAGCTCGCGGTGTAGCAGACCAGCGCGCGCAGGCCCTCGGCGTACGACTTCTGCAGCAGCAGCGAGCGGCGCACGTCCGGGTGGTGGGTGATGGTCACCCGCGGGGCGGTCTTGTCGGTCATCTGGACGAGGTCGGCACCCTGCACCCGGTTCTTGGCGTACTCCAGGGCGTTGAGGTAGCCGGTGGAGAGCGTGGCGATCGCCTTGGTGCCGACCAGCATCCGGGCGTACTCGATGATCATGAACATCTGGCGGATGCCGTCGTGCTTCTCGCCCAGCAGCCAGCCCTTGGCCGGTACGCCGTGCTCGCCGAAGGTCACCTCGCAGGTGTTCGAGACCTTCAGGCCCATCTTGTGCTCGACGTTCGTCGCGTAGACGCCGTTGCGCTCGCCCAGCTCGCCGGTCTCGGCGTCGAAGTGGTACTTCGGCACGACGAACAGCGACAGGCCCTTGGTGCCCGGACCGCCGACGCCCTCGACGCCGACCGGGCGGGCCAGCACGTAGTGGACGATGTTGTCGCTCAGGTCGTGCTCACCGGAGGTGATGAAGCGCTTCACGCCCTCGATGTGCCACGAGCCGTCCGGCTGCTGGATCGCGCGGGTACGGCCGGCGCCCACGTCGGAGCCGGCGTCCGGCTCGGTGAGGACCATGGTCGAGCCCCACTGCTTGTCGATGAACAGCCGGGCCCACTTCTTCTGCTCCTCGGTGCCCTCGACGTGCAGCACGTGCGCGAAGGACGGGCCGGAGGCGTACATCCAGATCGGGGCGTTGGCGCCGAGCACCAGCTCGGCGAGCGACCACCAGAGGGCGCGCGGGGCGTTCGTGCCGCCCAGGGACTCCGGCAGGTCCAGGCGCCAGAACTCGGAGTCCATGAACGCCTTGTACGACTTCTTGAACGACTCCGGCAGCGGCGCGGTGAACGTCGCCGGGTCGAAGACCGGCGGATTGCGGTCGCTGTCCGAGTAGCTGGCGGCCAGGTCCTCGCGGGCGAGGCGGTCGACCTCGCCGAGGAAGCTGCGGGCCGTGTCGACGTCCAGGTCCGTGAACGGCGCCTGGCCGAGCGTCCGGTCCGCCCCGAATACCTCGAACAGGTTGAACTCGAGGTCCCGCACATTGCTCTTGTAGTGGGTCATGCTCGCTGGCCCCGCTTCCGGACAGGTGTTACCGATCAGTAACTCCAGACTGTATTACTCACCGGTAGGCAACGACAAGCGGATCTCGGAAGTGACAGCGATTACACACTTCCCGTTCATCAGTCGGCGGCGCCGACCTCCCAGCTCGGAACCGGCGTGGCGGTGGTGTTGCGCGCGCCGACGTACTCCATCAGGACCAGCGCGATGTCGTCGTCGAGCCGGCCGTGCACCCACTCGACCAGGGCGGTCTCCAGCGAGGCCAGCCCGTCCGCGACGGTGCCGTGGCCGAGCAGCCGCCAGGCCCGGTCGGCGGTGGGGAAGAACTCGCCGTCCCGGCGCGCCTCGCCCAGGCCGTCGGTGAACAGCAGCAGCCGGTCGCCCGGTTCCAGCCGCTCCACCCGGGGCCGGACCACGGGCATGAAGCCGAGCGGCGGCGCGGGCGCGGGCGGCTCCAGCGGGATCACCGCACCCCGGCGCAGCAGCAGCGGCGAGGGGTGCCCGCAGTTGACGATGGTGAGCGTGCCGCCGCGCTCCTCGACCAGGGCCGCGGTGACGAAGTCCTCGTCGCCGACGTTGCGGGCCACCGCGCGGTCCAGGTCGGTCACCACCGCGCGCAGATCGGCCCGCTCGTACGCGACGTGCCGGTAGGAACCGAGCACGATGCTGGCCAGGCGGACCGCGTCCAGCCCCTTGCCCCGTACGTCACCGATGATCATGCGGACGCCGTACGGGGTGTCCATCACCTCGTACAGGTCGCCGCCGATCTCGGCCGTCGCGGTGGAGGAGATGTACCGGGCGGCCACCGCGAGCGTGCCTACCTGCGGGCCGAGCGGCCGCAGCACCGCCTGCTGGGCGACCGAGGCGAGCCGGGACAGCTCCGCGATCCGGTCCGCCTGGCGCTGGCGTATCGCCGCCGTCGCAGCCGCGATCGCGGTGGCCACCCCGACGGCTGTCACGTTGACCACTGTCACCAGCGGGCTGCCCCGTTCGGCGACGGCGAAGCCGATCCCGATGGCGGTGGCCAGGCCGCCGACCGCGAGCACCACCCGCCAGGACGCCAGTGCCGCCGCGAGGAACGGCGCGACGACCATCAGCGCGAGGTAGTGCGCCGGGCGGCCGTCAGCCAGCTCCACCGCGACCACGATCGCGAGCAGCGCGAGGGCCGCGCCGAGACCGGCGCGGGATCCGGGACTCAGCGGGCCTCGGCCCGGCTGGAAGGGTTGCGTGCGTACATCCGACAGCATGCCTGATGGACGTGAACGGGAGAATGAACCTGGCCCGTCGGTCGTGGAAGTTCTGCCCGACTGGCCGGTCAGCCGAGCACCTCGTACCGGACGTTCACGTGACCGAGGCTCGTGGCGGCGATGGTCGCGAACGCGGCGCGGGACAGGTCCAGGCACCGGCCGTCGATGAACGGGCCACGGTCGTTGATCCGCACCACCACCGACTTGCCGTTTGCCGGGTTGGTCACCCGGACCTTGGTGTTGAACGGCAGCGTCTTGTGCGCGGCGGTGAGCGCGTCCGGGTTGAACGTCTCGCCGTTCGCCGTCATCTGGCCCTCGGCGTAGAAGGACGCGCCGCAGGAGCCACTGTCCACGACCTTCGGGCTGCTCGTCTTCTTCGCCGTCGGCGACGGGGAGGCGGTCCGGGCCTTGCTGCGGGAGGCCGCCTGGGTGCGGCTCGCCTTCGGACTCGGGGTGGCCTTCGGCGACGGGCTGAGGCTCGCGCTCGGCGAGGCGGACGCGCTCGGCGAGGGGGCGGCCGACGTGGGGGCGGGCGTGCTGGGCAGCGACTCGACCACGGCCGGCTCGGCGGGCGGCTCGGCGGAGGTGAGCCGCACGGCGCCGACGGTACCGCCGACCGCGAGCGCCACGCCGACCGCCGCGGTCGCGGCGATGGCGGCGGGCGAGGAGAACTTGCGGGTACGAAGGTGCCTAGCAGCCACCGGCCCGGTCCTTTCGTCAACTGAACAAACCGGCCCGGACCGTAACGAGAGAAGCACTTCCGAAGTCAACGTGATCATGGTGCTATGCCCGCATTTACCCTGGTACGTGTAGCCGATCACGCCACTGTCGATCGGCCGAACGGCCCACCGATCCGCCAGGATGGAAACCGTGCTGAGTCGTCGCCTGGTCGAGCTGTTCGAGTGGATCGACCCCGGCCCGGGCAGCACCCACCTGGTCAGCGACATCTCCGGCTGGTGGCGTGACCCCGACGTGCTCGCCCAGGTCGGGCCGGCCCTGGCCGGGCTGTTCCCCGAGGACCGCCCGACCGTCGTGATCGCCCCCGAGGTGACCGGGCTGCTGCTCGGCCCACTGGTGGCGGTCGCCGCCGGAGCCGGGTTCCTGCCCGCGTACAAGAACGGCGGCGAGCGACGCCGGGCCGGGCCGACGCGCTGGGCCGAGACGCCTCCCGACTACCGGGGACGGCGGCTGCGGGTCGGCGTGGACGGCCGGCGGCTGAACCCCGGCGACCGGGTGCTGCTCGTCGACGACTGGGTCGACACCGGCGCGCAACTGGACGCGCTGTGCCGGGTCGTCCGGGACGCCGGGGCCGGCCTGATCGGGGCCGCCGCACTGGTCGCGACCTGCCCGCCCGAGGTCGCCGCACGGCTCAGGCTGCGCGCCCTGCTCACCGGCGCCGACCTGCCGTGAGCCCGTCGGCCGTGGCGGAGCATGCCGTAGCGTCGGCGGCATGTGGCCCCGCATCGGTGGATTGCGCGCACTCGCCCTCGGCACGCCCGGCGAGCTGCGTACCCGGCTCAACACCCTCGTCCTCTCCGGCGCGAAGACCGCCACCGCCGGGCTGGTCCAGGAGTACGACGACGAGAACGAGGAACTGGAGTACGTCGGCGAGCGACTGGTCCTGGTCGACGACAACGACGCGCTCGTCGGCGTCGTGGAGGTCACCGGCGTCGAGGTGGTGCGCTTCGCCGACGTGCCATGGGACTTCGCCCGCGCCGAGGGCGAGGGCGACCGGTCGATCGAGGAGTGGCGCGAGGGCCACGGCGCCTACTGGGCCCGGCAGGGCACCCCGGTCACCGACGACACCCGGATCGTCTGCCTCCGGTTCCGGCTGGTCTCCACCGAGGGCAGCGTCGGCACCTAGCCGGCCCGGCGCAGCTCCGGCAGCAGCGCCGCCGCCTCCACCAGCACGGCCTCGTCGCCCGCGTACCAGCTGCTGGCCCGGGGCCAGTGCGTCACCACGTCGGTGAAGCCCAGCCGGGCCGCCCGGGCCACCTGCTCGGCGAGGAAGTCGGCGCTGGTGAGGGAGAACACCGGCGCGGAGTCGAGCGACAGGTAGCGGTCGAGCGTCGCCGGGTCACGGCCGGCCTGCTCCAGCGTCCGGGTCATCCGGTCCGACAACTCCGCCACCGTGCCCCACCACGCCTCGATGTCGTCGCCGCCGAGCCCGGTGGTGACCCAGCCCTGCCCGAAACGGGCGACCAGCCGCATCGAGCGGGGACCGTTCGCGGCCATCACGAACGGCACCCGGGGCTGCTGGACGCAACCCGGGTTGTTGCGCGCGTCCACGGCGGTGAACCACTCCCCGCGCCAGGTCGTGCCGTCCTCCCGCAGAATCAGGTCGAGCAGCTCGGTGAACTCGGCGAACCGGTCCACGCGCTGCCGGGGCGGCAGCGTCTCGCCGCCGAGCACCGCCGAGTCGAAGCCGATGCCGCCCGCGCCGAGACCGAGCAGCACCCGGCCGTCCGACACGTCGTCGAGCGCCGTCACCTGCCTGGCGAACGCCGCCGGGTGCCGGAAGTTCGGCGACGCCACGAGCGTCCCGAGCTTCACCCGGGACGTCACGCCGGCCGCCGCGGTGAGCGTCGTCCACGAGTCGAACCACGGCCCGTCGACCAGGTCACGCCAGCCCAGGTGGTCGTAGGTCCAGGCGTGGTCGAAGCCCCACTCGTCCACCTGGGCCCACCGCCGACGCGCTTCCGACCAACGCTGGTCGGGCAGGATCACGATGCCGATTCGCATGATCGCCAGGGTACGACCCGGGCCGGACATCCCGGCCCGGGTCGCGGGGGATCACGCCGCCAGGTCGGCCACCACGCAGGCGATGTTGTCCGGCGCGCCGGCCGCGTACGCCTGCTCGACCAGGCGCTCGACGGCGCTCTCCGGATCGTCCGCCTCGGCCAGCGCGGCGTGCAGCGCGCCCGGGTCCACCACGGCGGAGAGGCCGTCGGAGCAGAGCAGGTAGCGGTCGCCGGGCAGCGCGGTACGCAGCGCCAGGTCCGCCTCCACCTCCGCGCCCGCGCCGAGCGCCCGGGCCAGCAACGCGCGCTGCGGATGCGCCAGGGCCTCGGCCGGCGTGAGCCGCCCCTGGTCGACGAGCGTCTGCACGTACGTGTGGTCCTGGGTGAGCCGGGACAGCTCGCCGCCGCGCAGCAGGTACGCCCGGCTGTCCCCGACGTGCACCAGCGCGAGCCGGGTGCCACGTCGCACGAGCGCGGTGAGCGTGGTGGCGGGCTGGTCGGCGTCGGTGGCGTGCGCGCGTACCGCCCGGTCGGCCCGGGTCACCGCGTCGGCCAGCGCGGCGAGCAGATCGGCCCCCGACGCGTCCGCCTGCTCCAACGGCCGCAGCGCGTCCACGGCCGCCGCGCCGGCAGTGGACCCGGCCGGACCGCGTACGCCGTCGGCGACCGCGAGCAGCGCCGCGCTCGCGTACGCGGTGTCCTCGTTGGAGTCGCGGACCGTGCCGGTCTCGCAGCGCGTCGCGTACCGGAAGGTGGTCTCGGACATGGTGGTGCCCCTCTCGCTGAGCCTGTCGACGAGGAGCGCAACGGCCCGGCCGCGCGCCGCGGTGTCCGCGCTGACCCGCCGCCACCAGGCGTCGAGCGCCTCGGCGGCGGCAGCGGGCGGAAGGCCGCAGACGGTACGGATCTCGGCCAGCGGCATCCCGGCCCGGCGCAGCCCGGCGATCAGCCGTGCCCGGTCCGCCTGCTCCGGCGCGTAGTAGCGGTAGCCCGAGTGCGGGTCCACAGCAGCAGGGGGCAGCAGCCTGCAGTCGTCGTAGATGCGCAGCGCCTTGGCGCTCAGGCCGGTCGCGCGGGCGAACGCGCCGATGGTCAGCAGTCGCACCGTGCCTCCCTCGCGCTCCTCGTGCCGGTCACCGCGACCGGCACCGGTCACGCTGGGCCTTGCCGCAGGGGACGGGTCAAGGCGTCGCTGTCGCCAGTTTGGTCAGCATCCGGCCCAGATGCGGCTCGATCGTGCCGGCCCGGGCCTCACTCACCTCGGCCGGCGTCCACCAGCGGATGCCCGCGAACTCCACCGGATCGGGCGTGAACCGCTGGTCACGGTGCGAGTCCAGCACGTACCAGAGGCTCACGTCGGTGTGCCGGTGCTCGGGCGGGCCGACCGTCTCGGTGACGGTGAGGAACGCCGGGCGCTCGCCGAACGGCGGCGCGAAGACCGCCGCCACGCCCAGTTCCTCCCGCAGTTCGCGGCGCACCGTGTCGGCCGGGTGCTCACCGGGCTCGACGTGACCGCCGCTGGGCAGCCACATCCCCGCGAGGCGGTGGTCGACGAGCAGCACCGCGCCGTCGGCCGGGTCGCGGAGCAGGAAGTACGCGACCAGGTGCGGCGACGGCGTACGCGGCTTGACCCGGCGGAAGACGTCATCCGTGCCGGCCAGCCAGGTCAGCGCCGCCTCCCGGTGCCGCGCCTCCAGTTCGTCTCCCGGTGACAGTTCCTCGACCAGTGCCCGGATCTCGTCCCGCATCCCGCCGATGCTGCCAGCCGGGTACGACGGTCAGTCCGGCGGCAGCGGGTTGGCGTCGGCAGCCGCGCGGACGAACTCACGTACCCGGGAGGTGCTGTTCCCGGCTGGCCACACCGGACCGCGACTGATCGGCGGTGCGTCGTGGATCGGCACGTAGGCCACGTCCGGGCGGGCGTAGAACTGCCGGGCCTGCTCGCCCACCGGCAGCACCCCGCGCCCCATCGCGACGAGCGCCAGCATCTCCGAGAAGCTGCCGCCCACCGGGCCCTTCGGCACCGGGCGGCCGGACGGGGTGCGGTCCGGCGTGCGGTCCTGCTTGAACGCGGCCGACGTCACCGCCGGGTACTGCACCACCGGATGGTCGCCCAGCACCTCCAGCGACACCGACTCCTCGGCCGCCAGCGGATGATCAGCGGCCACCGCGAGCACCCGGCGCTCGCGCAGCAGCACCGGGCCGTTCGCCATGCCGTCGAAGGGGTACGAGGCGATCAGCACGTCGATCGTGCCGTCCAGCAGACTCGACCGGGTGCTGGCCAGCGGCGCCTCGTGCACGTGCACCTCGCAGTCCGGGTGGCGCTCGGTGAACAGGGCCACCGCGCGCAGCAGCACCGGAGCTGTCGACTCACCGACATACGCCACCCGCAGCTCGCCGGTGAGCCCGCGCCCGGCGTCGACGGCCCGCTGCACAGCCGCCTCGATGCCGGCCACCAACGGGCGCATCTCCTCGGCCAGGCGGGCGCCGATCGGGGTGAGCCGGACGACCCGGCTGGTCCGCTCGAACAGCGGCGCGCCGATGCGGCGTTCCAGCTTGCGCACCACATGGCTGACCCGGCCGGTACTCACCCGCAGCCGCTCGGCGGTCCGCCCGAAATGCAGTTCCTCGGCCAGGGTCAGGAACGTCTCGACCTCGTACCGCTCCAGCACCGGAGCACCTCCGTCGTTGCCTGCGGGTCAACGATCGTAGTCCGGATCGGGGTTGGTCCGGACGGCGCGCCGGACCAGGGTTGACGGCATGCACAACCATCTCGTGACGGTGACCGGTTTCGACCACCTCGTCCTCTCGGTGAGCGACGTCGAGCGTTCCCTCGACTTCTACTGCGGCACGCTCGGCCTGGCCCCGGTGCGGGTCGACAGGTGGCGGGCCGGTGAGGTGCCGTTCCCCTCCGTACGCGTCGACGCCGGCACCATCATCGACCTGATCGAGGGCGACCCGACCGGGTCCAACGTGGACCACTTCTGCCTCGTGGTGGAGCCGGTCGACTGGCAGCGGGTGGTCGACTCCGGCGTCTTCACCGTGCTGACCGGCCCGGTCCCGCGCTTCGGTGCACGCGGCACCGCCACCTCGATCTACGTCAGCGACCCGGACGGCAACACAATCGAACTGCGCTGCTACCCGGCCGACGCCTAACCTGTTCCGATGCCGGAGCTGGAACGACTCGCCGCCCACCACGCACCCGCCGTGCTGCGGTTCGAGCGGGAGAACCGGGCCTACTTCGCCCGGTACGTCCCCGACCGGGGCGACGACTTCTTCACCGGGTACGCCGCCCGGCACGCGGCCCTGCTGGACGAGCAGGAACGCGGCACCTGCCACTTCCACGTGCTGGTCGGCGACCACGGCGCCGTGCTCGGGAGGTTCAACCTGGTCGACGTCGCAGGCGGCAGCGCCGAGCTGGGCTACCGGGTGGCCGAGCGCGCCGCCGGGCGCGGGCTCGCGAGTGAAGGCGTACGGCACGTCTGCGAACTGGCCCGCACCGAGTACGGGCTGCGCCGGCTGGTCGCCTCGGCGGCCCTGGCGAACCCGGCCTCGCTGGCGGTGCTCAAGCGCGCCGGTTTCGTGCTCGACGGTTCGGTGCGCGGCGATTCGGTGCACGACGGTTCGGTGCGCAGCGGTTCGGTGTCCGGCTGCGAGGTGGATCTGGACGGGGAGCCCGGCCTGCGGCACGTGCTCGACCTCGGCGCGCCCTACGCCGCCGCGTCCCCGTAGGTGGGCGCTCCGGCCGGCTCGTACGTCAGTTGCAGCGTGCCGTGGGCGTGGGTGACCGACTCGGTGAGCCGCAACGCGCTCGGCACCGTCCCCTCGCCGAACAGGCGCTTGCCGGTGCCGAGCACCACCGGGTACACCCACAGGTTGAGCCGGTCGACCAGGCCGAGGCGCAGCAGCGACTGCACCAGGTCCAGGCTGCCGATCACGTGGACCTCGCCGTGGCGGCCGTTCATCTCGGTGACGCGCTCGGCGAGGTCACCTTTTACCAGCGACGAGTTCGTCCAGGTGAGCGGCTCGGCGAGCGTGCGGCTGGCCACGTACTTCGGCACACCGTTCAGCAGGCCGGTGAAGGGGATGTCCGCAGGCGCCTTCGGCCAGTAGCCGGCGAAGATGTCGTACGTCTTGCGGCCCAGCAGCAGCGCGTCCATGCTGCTCGCCTGCTGGAACATCACCGCGCCGGACTTCTCGTCGAGCAGCGGCATCTGCCAGCCGCCGTGGCTGAAGCCGCCCTCGCGGTCCTCGTCGGGCTCACCGGGCGCCTGCGCCACGCCGTCGAGGGTCAGGAACTCTGTCACGATCAGCTTGCCCATGGGTCCGCTCCTCCGGTTTCCGCTCGTCCCCCGTCAGACCCGTCAACGACCCGCAACTCATCGCCGAGGTGTACGTGATGGATTTCGTGGAACTGGTCATCGACGGGCAGATCGACATCGATCGCGACGACCTCGAAGACGCCCTCAACGAGGCTCTCGTCGGGCGCGGCGAGGTGACCGGTGCCGGAACAAGCGAGCACGGCTCCCACCTCGACGTCGACGTCCTTGTGACGGCGGACCGACGAGCCGTCCTGGACGCCGTCTTCGGGGTGCTCGCCGCCTTGGACCTGGGCGACTCCGTGCGGGTCCGGCCCGGCGATGGGCAGACCTGGATCCGTCCGGGCCAGTGGACCCGCTCTACTCGTGCCGGACGAGCCTGAAGGGCACCCCGTCGATCTCCGTGACGTACCCGATCACCGGCACCGGGTTCCTCAGTTCCGCGATCTCGACAAGCAATGCGGTGGCAGTGCCGGCGTAGGGCTCGGGCGGGTCGATCAGGGCGGTATCGCAGACCACCGTCGGCCACTGCTCGGGAGGACCGTCGTCGAGGTGCCAGCAGAGCAGATAGTCGAAGTTCACGGCTCCCCAGACCCGGAGGTCTCCCGGTGAGGTGCCGAAGTGGTACGGGAACCCTCCTGTGCACTCCGCCCTCTTGTTCATCACGTGATGCCAGTTCCGCGCGTACCGGAGGAATTCCGGTACGCCCCAGTCGGAAGGATGAAGCACTTCCAGGAAGCCGATGCTGCCGTGTGGGAAGCGCTCGACGAAGCGTCGGTAGTCCTCGGGAAAGGGATGGCCTGCCGCCTCGGTGAGAGCCGTCCAGTCGATCTCCGTCTCCGTCGCCCCGTCCCAGTCGAACAGGCCGGCGAGTCGATCCACGGTCGGCGAAGCATTCGGTGTCATTTGGCTTCCTCCGGCAGATGATCGTTGGTCGGGTGCACGTCCCACCTCGCCTTCACCGTAAGATCACTCTCTTCGGCAGGCGTACGCCTCCGGAGTCCTCGAAGGCGGATTCGCCATGATCCCCGATCGGACTGAGGTAAGCGACCTCCTGGAGAAGGCGCTGGCGGGTGCGGCCGCCACGTTCCAGGGCATGACGGCGCACCGGCAGGAGTCCAACTGCGAGTGCCACTGGGGCAGCGCGGAGGAACTGGCACTGCTGAAGACGCCGGACGTGCCGCTCGACGAGGACCTGCTCCGTCGCACGTACTGGACCACGGACTGGCGCTATCCCGGCCCGCTGCTGCGCCGGATCCTGCCCCAACTGACCCGGAGCCTCGTGGCCGGCCGAGTGATGCCCATGGCCGGGATGGAGAGCCTCGGGTACTTGTTCACCACCGCCCGCTGGCAGGAATGGCCCAAGGGGCAGCGGGACGCTCTGCGGGAGTTCCTGGACGCCTGGTGGCTGCATGCCCTGGTCGAGCCCGATGCGAAGGTGCCCGCTCACGAGGCCCTGGAACTCATCGCCGAGACCACCGGCAAGCTCACCCCGTGGTTGGCTGTCTGGACGGAGTCGCTGGCCGACGCGGTGGCCCGACGACGGCTGGTCACGGCCGTGGAGGAGTGGGTGGACGACCTGGTGGTCGACAGGCTCCCCTGGTCGAGTTGGCACAAGGAGGACACGTGGGGCGCCGCGCTGTCGCTGTGGGTGATACGACATGCGCCGACCCCACTACGGGAACACAACGCGTCGAGCGACGTGCTTGATTACATTGGCCTGCTCGCCCTGCCCTACGCCGATCGGTGGGACAAATAGCCCTCGCGACGGCGCGCCGAATGCTCGTGGCATCACAAGCGGTGGGAGCCCTCGCGACGGCTACGTCCATGGCGTGGACCGCATCTGGATCGGCTGGTAGGCCAAGGCTCGGTCAACCACCTCGGCAGCCGTCAACTCGGGGTCGCTCCAGTAGATCAGGTTGGAGACGTAGCCGCCTGGGCAGGCGAGGTCTCGCTCAAGTTGGTCCAGCCAGCCGCCCAGCTCACCATCGTCCGCGTAGTCGACACTCATGATCCGCTCGACGAGGGCGATGGCCTCGTCCCGCGTCAGCTCTGCTGCCAAGTCGGCGCACCTCACGTCCTTTGTCGACCACGCCGGTCAGCTCTCGAACGGCGATCAGCCCAAGTAGCGCTGCTTTCAATCAGCAGCCTTACCGCGCGAAGGTCCGGCACCACTAGGTGCCACAGGAGTTTCTTCGACTCCAGCCAGCTCCGGCCACGCTCGCGCCTGAGAGCAATGGCTGCACCTACCGGCACCGGGGCGCGTGAGCAGCCCAGGCGGTGAGCCGCCGCATCAGCTCCGCGAGCCACGTCCGGTACTCGTGGCGTAACTGCGCATCAACCCCCACCAGTACGCCTGCCGGAAGCTCCGCCCAGAACTCCTGGGTGAGACGGCACGAGTCGGGCCCGAGCGGCACAACGGTGAGCACGCCGCCGCTGGAGTACCCGGAAGTCAACGTACGGGTGACGGCACGACGTCCCGGTTCGACCTCGACGACCTCGTGCATGATCCCCAGTCGACCGTCGGGGCTCCGATGCACGAACGCCTGGATCTCGCCGACTCCCTTCGGTCCGGGCAGAGTGACGCCGATCTCAATCGAGTCGTCCAGCACCACCGACGAGGCCGGATCCTCCATGAAGCCGAAGGCCGCCTCCGCGCTCGTCGGCAGGTCGACGGTGGCCGTCTCCCGTACCTGGACCGCAGTCGTCGTCACCCTGATCAACCGTAGACGCGAGCGCACGCCGCATTGTGTCAGTCGACCCGCCGACGGTGGGGGCGAGATCAGCGCTACGCGCCCTCGCTAGCGGGCTCCGCCTGGTGCGAACACTGCATAGAAGTACCGGAGGCTGTCCTCCGGACCGTTCTCCAGGCGCTTGAAGGCCTTCGCGATCGGATTGCACCAGCCCTGCCCGGCGAGCTCGACCACCATGGGCCATCCGACGACGGCCAGTTCGTCTGCCGCCGTTGCGCGCCACCGTCCACCCGCATGCCGGGTCAGCACCTCGCCGACATAGCAACCGAAGCCGAAGAGAGTCTCTGCCACCTGCCCAGCGGCGAGGCCCTCGGCCCGAAAGCCGTCGAGGATGGCGTCCACGGCCGCCAGGCTGTCCGGCGTGTAGTCCAGGTGCACACCGCTGACCTGGGCCGCTGACACCACGATGTCGCCCGCGAACCGGGCTGCGTTCTCCGGCACGGGCGCGTACTTCAGGCGCAGTTGCACGGTTCTCTCCGTTGATCAACAGATGGGGATCGCGCGATCGTACCGACGACGGCCGACAAGCGGTGGCCTCGCGCCCGGCCTCGGGCCCAGCTGTCGCATGCCCCCTCGTCAGCACAACTACGTACACCTGGCTCGTCTTTTGCTACGCGATGGCCCACCTCCCAACGGGGAGGTTCTCGTTGGGCAGGCTCCGCAGATCATCAAGGCGTTCGATATCAAGAGCTGGGGGGACGTACTTCTGCCCTGGCGGATCATCGAGCGCGGCATCCGTGGGCTCACTCTGCTTGTAGCTCGAGACGCCGACGGCGCAGGCGGCGCCCAGCAGGGCCCGCAGCCGGAGACCACGACCGGTACGGCCAACCAGGGGGAACCGCCGCAACCCTCGGCCGGACCGTGACGGCACGCTAATGACACCGGTCGGCTGGCTGGCCACTGAATATCGAAGGCCCTGACTCGGGACTCTCGTCCTGATCAGGGCCTTCGCGCTGGAGCGGGTGACGGGAATCGAACCCGCACTGTCAGCTTGGGAAGCTGATGTTCTGCCATTGAACTACACCCGCAGGCGGCACCACTCTACCTGAAGGTCACCACCCCTGTGCATCCAGGTGCCCGCGCGCCACTTCGGCGAGGTGGCGGCATCGGCGGGCGGTTGACCCCGCCACCTACCCGAGCTGGAGTGGATCAAGCGCCAACGTCGGAAACGTATGGGCGTTCTCAAATGCATCGATGGGATGTAACGTCTGCCCCACGTTTCCGAACCGGCGTGACACACCCCCTGGCACGCCGTCAGAAAGAGGTGGGCCCATGGGACTCCGTCCCAACCTGCTGACCCGGCGTACCGCCGGTGTCGCGACGTCGACCCTCGCGCTGCTGCTCAGCACCGCCGCCGTCGGCGTCGTCCCCGCTGCTTCGGCCTTCTCGGCCGCCCCGGCCGGCGTCTGCGCCGAGCCGGCCGACGCCCACGCCGACGAACACGCGAACGCGCGCGTCGCGAAGGGTGGCAACGCCAAGCTCGACCCCAACCACCTGACCGCCAAGCAGGTCCGTGACCGTGAGGCCGACCTCGCCGCCGCGCAGCGCGAGCGGGCAAGCTTCCGGACCGGCGCCGTCGCCCCGCTGGCCACCGTGACCATCCCGGTCGTCGTGCACGTCATCCAGGAGAACAGCACCCGGGCCGGCGGCAACATCACCGACTCGATGATCAACCAGCAGATCACCGTGCTGAACCAGTCGTACGCGGGCTCGACCGGCGGCGCCGCCACCGCTTTCGGGTTCCAGCTCACGAAGATCAACCGGGTGACGAACCCGTCGTGGTACCCGATCGTGCAGGGCTCCTCCGCCGAGCGCTCGATGAAGACCTCGCTGCGTGAGGGCGGCAAGAACACGCTGAACATCTACCTCGGCGAGCTGAGCAACGGCCTGCTGGGCTGGGCGACGTTCCCGAAGCGGACGCTGGACAAGATGGACGGCGTGGTCGTGCTGAACGAGTCGCTGCCCGGCGGCACCGCGACCAACTACAACCAGGGTGACACCGGCACCCACGAGGTCGGCCACTGGCTGAACCTCTACCACACCTTCCAGGGCGGCTGCTCCGGCTCGGGCGACAGCGTCTCCGACACCCCGGCCGAGGCGTCCCCGGCGTACCAGTGCCCGACCGGCCGCGACACCTGCTCGACCGCCGGCAAGGACCCGATCACCAACTTCATGGACTACACGTACGACTCCTGCATGTACCAGTTCACCGCTGGCCAGGCGAGCCGCATGCTCACCGCGTGGAACGCCTACCGCGCAGCCTGACCGTCGTACCGCGTACCGGTGCCGGCCCTGTCCTCGGACGGGGCCGGCACCGTTTCGTCGTGGGCCGGGTCAGGCGGCCGGGCGGCGGGTGTCGAAGCCGTGCCGGCCACGCCGCCCCTCGGCGGCGAGCGGGTCACGCCGGGCGGGTTCGGCCGCGCGCGGATCGAGCCAGACCCGCACCTGCGGCGGAGCGGCGCCGGGCTGCGCCACCGGGTCGCGCCGCGTCAGCATCGCCGCCTCGACGGTGAACTCGAACAGCCGCCAGTCGCCCTGCGGCGACGCGCGGCCGATCCGGGCCAGGCGGGCCACCGTGGCCGGGTCGGTCACCGGCCGGGCGCGGCCTGCCACGTACGCCTCGTCGTCGCTCTCCTCCGGCGGGAACGAGTGCAGCGCGTAGCGGCCGTCGCGTTCGAGGTCGCGGCGCTTCGGCGAGTCGATGACGAAGCACCAGAGGCCGTCGGCGGTGAACACCGGGGAGACCGGGTGCACCCGGGGCCCGCCGTCGGCGCGGACCGTGGCGAGATAGCCGAAGCCCGGCCCGTACTGCTGCATCAGGAGGCGGATCTCGTCGGCGAGGCGGGGCTCGTCGGCGGCGAATTCGGACCAGGAAGCCATGTGGACACTCTATCGAACACGTGTACGAAGATGTAGTGCGACACGCAGGTCACCGGCACCTGTCGCTATGGTGTTCCGATGCTGCTCTCCGACCGCGACCTGGTCTCCGAGATCAAGGCCGGCACGCTCGCGCTGGAGCCCTTCGAGCCCACGCTGGTGCAGCCGTCGAGCATCGACGTACGCCTGGACCGGCTGTTCCGGGTCTTCAACAACCACCTCTACACGCACATCGACCCGTCGATCCAGCAGGACGACCTGACCTCGATGGTGGAGGTGCCGGAGGGGCAGCCGTTCGTGCTGCACCCGGGCGAGTTCGTGCTCGCCTCCACCCTTGAGGTGATCTCGCTGGGTGACCAGCTCGCCGGCCGGCTGGAGGGCAAGTCGAGCCTCGGGCGGCTGGGGCTGCTGACCCACTCGACCGCCGGCTTCATCGACCCGGGTTTCTCCGGTCACGTCACGCTGGAGCTGTCGAACGTGGCGAACCTGCCGATCACGCTCTGGCCGGGCATGAAGATCGGCCAGCTCTGCATCTTCCGGCTCTCCTCGCCGGCCGAGCACCCGTACGGCTCGGCCGTCTACGGGTCGCGTTACCAGGGGCAGCGCGGACCGACGCCGAGCCGGTCCTGGCAGAGCTGGCGCACCTGGCCGACCCGCTGACGGCACCCACAGTTGTTAATAAGGGCCCCCTCCTCTACCGGAGGCGTTAAAAGGGGGCCCTTCCTTACACCCGGCCGTAGCTGTTGATGTCGCCGTCGTCGACCCGCTTCATGGTGATCGGCTTGCCGGACTGGGAGGCGTGCACCACCCAGCCGTCGCCCACGTACATCGCCACGTGGTGCAGGTCGCTGTAGTAGAAGACGAGGTCACCGGCGCGCAGCTCGGCCCGGCTCACCCGCTTCGTCATGCCGTGCTGCTGGCGCGCGTTGTGCGGCAGCGAGACACCGCCCTTGGCCCAGGCCGCCATGGTCAGGCCCGAGCAGTCGAAGTGATCCGGCCCGGCCGCGCCCCACACGTAGATCTTGCCGATCTGGGCGCAGGCGAACTTGACCGCCGCTCCGGCAGCGCCACCGGGGTAACCGGCGGGGCAGGGCGCCGGGCGCAGCGGGCCGCCGCCACCGTTGCCGTACACCTTGAGCCGCAGCTTCTGCAGCCGGGCGATCTCGGCGTCGATCTGCTTCTTCTTCGCCGCGAGCTGGGCCTCGGTACGCGCCAGTCCGGCGATCATCTCGTCCAGCGGCTTCTTCTTCGCCGCCAGTTCGTCGCGCAGCGCGGCGACGGAGCGCACCTGCTCGTGCTGGCGGTGCGCGAAGCGGTCGAGCAGTTCCAGGCCGTTGACCAGGTCACCGGGTGAGCGGCTGCCCAGCAGCGCGTTGACGGTGGAGAGGTTGTCACCCTTGTAGGCGTCGGCGGCGAGTCCGCCGACCTGGCCGAGCGCGGCGTCCACCCGGGCCTGAAGGGGTGCGATCTGCCGGCCGAGCGCGTCGGCCTGCTTGCGCCGCGCGGCGAGCTGCTCGCGTACGGCGTTGACCTGTTCGATGACCGGTTCGAGTTTGTTCCAGTCGCGGTCGATCTGCGCCTCGATCTCGGCGACCGAGGGTTCGGCGTGTGCCGCCGTGGCGCCACCGGTCAGGATGACTGCGGTGCCGACGAGAGCGGCGAGGGCTGTGGTGAAGCGGGACCAGCGGGTACGCGGCACAGCCGTGGACCGGTCGACCGACCGGCTCGACGACGGCCGCGGGGCATGGAGTGCCACCGGGCGTCCGTACTCCTTCTTCCGTACCGCCTACCGGGTTAGCTGACGGATTCGGGCGGGAAGGGAGCCGCCCTACCGCATCGCTGCGGATTCACCCCAGGTACCTGGTTCCCCGGCTCGCCCGGAGGCGACTCGGCGGTGTCGGACCGTCACCGACCGGGTTGGACGGTGAGACGTGCGGCCGACGATTCACCAGAGTAGGGACCACCGTTATCGATCCGCAACTTCCAGCGCCGTGACACTCCGTACGCGATGAGGCGCCGCACCTCGGTCGGAGGTGAAATTTTCTTTCAAGGCTGATTACTCACTGGAAAGGTATTGACCCTCGCGGGTGTGCGGAGTGAGGGTGGAAACGCAGTGACCCCCATCCCTGTCCAGGAGGTTCGATGCACCTCTCCGCCCCGCCGTCGGGCAGACGGATACTGCTCGCCGCCGCAGTGGCGACAGCCACCGCGCTGGCGGCGACCGGCCCGGTGACCGCCGCGCCGGACACGTCTGCGTCCGCGAGCGACCGGCAACAACAATACGCCGCCGCCGCGGCAGAGTACGGCGTACCGCAGAACGTACTGCTCGGTGTCTCCTATCTGGAGTCCCGCTGGGACACCCACACCGGGCAGCCGAGCACCAGCGGCGGCTACGGCCCGATGCACCTGACCGACGCCGCGCACATCCTCGCCATGCCGGGCAGCGCCCACGTCGACGAGGACGAGGACCCGCGCGGCGACGACTCCCGGCCGCTGAAGCTCGACCCGGCCACCGCCGCCGCGCCGGAGCGGGAGACCCCGCTGCCGCCGGCCTCGCTCCAGACGCTCGACGCCGCCGCCGCGCTCACCGGGCTCGACGCGGGCACGCTGCGCACCGAGCCGGCCGCGAACATCCGCGGTGGCGCCGCGCTGCTGGCGTCGTACCAGAAGGCTCTGGGTGGGCCGGTCGGCGCCGGCACCGACCCGGCGGCCTGGTACGGCGCGGTGGCCCGGTACTCCGGCGCGGACACCTCGGACGCCGCGGCGGCCTTCGCCGACGAGGTCTACGACCAGCTCGGCCAGGGCGCCAGCCGCACCACCGACGACGGCCAGCGGGTCACGCTCGCCGCCACCGCCGCGAAGCCGGACCGTTCCCGCCTGGCCCGCCTGGGCCTGCGCAACGCCGAGCGGCCGGACGGGCTGGAGTGCCCGGTGCGGCTGGCCTGCGAGTGGATCCCCGCGCCGTACGAGCAGCTCAGCGACGACCCGGGCGACTACGGCAACCACGACCTGGGCGACCGGCCGAAGCAGCAGAAGATCGAGTACATCGTCATCCACGACACCGAGGGCTACTTCGGCCCGAGCGTCGACCTGGTGAAGCGGGCCGACTACCTGGGCTGGCACTACACGCTGCGCTCGGTGGACGGCTACATCGCCCAGCACATCAAGACCAAGGACGTCGGCTGGCACGCCGGCAACTGGTACGTCAACGCCAAGTCCATCGGCCTGGAGCACGAGGGCTTCGCCGGTCAGGGCACCTGGTACACCGAGGCGATGTACCGCACCTCCGCCAAGCTGGTGCGTCACCTGGCGCTGAAGCTCGGCATCCCGATGGACCGGCAGCACATCATCGGCCACGACAACGTGCCCGGCATCACCGCCGCCAACGTGGGCGGCATGCACTGGGATCCGGGACCGTACTGGGACTGGTCGCACTACTTCGACCTGATGAAGGCGCCGTTCCGCAGCACCGGCACGCCCCGTACCGGCCTGGTCACCATCGACCCGGACTTCGCCACCAACCGGCCGGCGTTCTTCGGCTGCAACCAGCAGCCGCCCGGCGTCCCGACGCCCCGGCCGCCGGCGCAGCCGTGCCCGTCGCGCGGCTCCTCGTCGGTGATCCTGCGGACCGCGCCGAGCCCGGACGCCCCGCTCGTCAACGACCTCGGGCTGCGCCCGGACGGCACGCCGGACACCATGTACATCTCCGACCACGGCGCCCGCGCCTCCGCCGGTCAGACGTACGCGCTCGCCGGCCGCCAGGGCGACTGGACGGCGATCTGGTACCTCGGTCAGAAGGCGTGGTTCCTCAACCCGGCCTCCGCGCCGACGGCCAAGTGGGCCACCGGCTTCGTCGTGACGCCGCGGCCCGGCAAGGCCACCATCCCGGTGTACGGGCGGGCCTACCCGGAGCAGGCCGCCTACCCGGACACCATCCCGTACCAGACCATCTCGCCGCTTCAGTACACGTTCGCCGCCGGCCAGCGGTACGCGGTGGGCGGGGTGCTGCCCGGCGAGTACTACCGGGCGGTCTCGTTCGACGGTTCGGCACCGGGTGACCGGACCGTGGTCCGCGGCGAGAACCGCTACGTGCAGGTCCAGTTCGGTCACCGGATCATGTTCGTGAACCTGGACGACGTGCTGATCCTGCCGTCCCCGGTCGGCGCGCCGCGCTGACCCGGCACCGCACACGGGAAGGCCCCCGGTCCGCGTGGACCGGGGGCCTTCTCGCTGCCCGGGTTCCGGGTCAGGCGACCCGGACGAAGCCGGCGATCGGCATCGTGCTGATGCTCGACACCTGGACCGGTTTGCCGGTACGTGGCGCGTGCACCATCACCCCGTTGCCGAGATAGAGCCCGACGTGGTGCAGGTCGGAGCCGAAGAACACCAGGTCACCGGGGCGGGCCTCGGAGCGGGAGATCCTGCGGCCCTCGTTCCACTGCGCGCCGGTGAAGTGGGTCAGCGAGATGCCCGCCGCCTTGTACGCGTACTGGGTGAGACCGGAGCAGTCGAACGAGTTCGGGCCGGTGGCGCCCCACACGTACGGGTCACCGACCTGGGCGCACGCCGTCTTGATGGCGGTCCGCGCGGCGCTGCTCACCACGCCGTCGACGGCGGGGCAGCCTGCCGGGCGGATCGAGGTCACCGGCAGCATGGCGGTCAGCCGCTTGATCTCCGAGTCGATCTGCTTCTTCTTCGCCGCGAGATCGTTCTGCTGCTTGATCTCCAGCGCGATCAGCGCGTCGAGCTTCTCCTTCTGCTTGTTGTACTCGTCGCGCACCTTGAGCACACCGGCGATCTGGCGGCGCTGGTCCTCGGCGATCCGGTCCAGCATGACCAGCTGCTCGGCCAGCGCGCCCGGCTTGGAGTTCACCAGCAGCGCGCCCAGCTCCTGCGACGGGCCCTGGATGTAGTAGCGGGCCGCGATGTCGCCGACCTTGTTCATGGCGAGCGTGGAGGCCAGCTCCAGCGGCACCATCTTGTCCTTCAGCGCCTTGGACTTCTTCTGGTTGGCGCGAAGCTGCGAGCGGACCTTGTTGAACTGCTCGATGGTGGGTTCGAGCTGCTGCCACTGCTTGTCGATCTGCGCGTCGATCTCGTCCACCGACGGCGCCGCGTGCGCCGGGGCGGTCAGCATTCCGGCGCCGACCGCGGCGGCCGCGACCAGGGTGACCAGACCGTGTACCACCCGTCGGAACCCGGCCCGCCGGCCGGGTGGAGCGCTCGGGGCGTGACGTTGAGGGGGCGTGGTTGCCACCGGCACGGACTCCTTTGCAACCGACCGCCGGGCGCCTCGCGAGAGGGAAGGTCGAGGCAGACGACCCACAGCGGTCGGTGCCTCACATTAGGGAAGGCGTCCGATGGAATCAAGGCGACCCTTTGTTCAATCACGTATCCGCAATCGGTTGCACACCAAGGGTATTCAATTCATCTTCCGACGATGGCTGTCAATACGTCGTCGAGCGTCACCACACCCATCGGCCTGCGTCCGTCGCTGACCAGCACCATGTGGCGGCGTTCGCGGCGCATCGCCAGCAGCAGATCGGCGAGCGTACGGTCCGGCGGCACCACAGCCAGCGGCCGGTAGATCTCGGCCGGCACGGGCGCGCGGCGGCTCGCCCCGGCGTACCCGAGCACGTCCTTGACGTGCACGAAACCGAGCACCCGGCGGGTGGACCGCTGCACCACCGGGAAGCGGGACCGGCCGGTACGGGTCGCCAGCACCTCCAGCGACGCCGGTGAGACGTCCTCGGCCACCGTGGTCACCGTGGACCAGGGTTGCAGCGCGTCCGCCGCGGTACGGCTGTGCAGGGCCAGCGCGCCGGTGATCCGGGCGTGCTCCTCGGCGTCCAGCAACCCCTCGGTACGCGCCTGGGACACCAGCCCGGCCAGTTCCTCGGCGGTGAACACGGTCTTCACCGCATCGGTCGCCTCCACCCGCCACCACCGCAGCACCTGCCGGGACGCCCACTTCATCGCCAGCAGCAGCGGCTTGGTGGCCAGGCAGAACGCCAGCATGGCCGGGCCGAGCCAGAGCGCCGACGGCTCCGGCCCGGCGAGCGTGATGTTCTTCGGCACCATCTCGCCGACCACCGTGTGCAGGAACACCACCACCGCGAGCGCGATGACGAACGACACCGGGTGCACCGCCGAGGCGGGCAGCCCCAGCGCGGCGAACGCCGGCTCCAGCAGGTGCGCCAGCGCCGGCTCGGCGATCGCGCCGAGGCCGAGCGAGCAGACGGTGATGCCGAGCTGCGCCCCGGCGATCATCAGCGGGATCTGGTTCATGGCCGCCAGCGCCAGCCGGGCCCGCTTCGACGTCGCCGCCAGCGGTTCGATGACCGTACGGCGGGAGGCGATCAGCGCGAACTCGCTGCCCACGAAGAACGCGTTGCCGAGCAGCAACCCCACCGCGACGAGTAGTTCAGGCACCGCCGTCGAGCTCCTCGGGGCGTACCACCCGCACCTGTTCGATCCGGTGCCGGTCGACCTCCACCACAGTGAACTCGTACCCGGCCTCGTCGACCGCCTCGCCCGGCACCGGGATGTGGCCGAGCCGCGCCATGAGGAACCCGCCGAGCGTCTCGTACGGCCCGTCGGGCAGCCGGAACCCGGTCTGCTCGACCAGCTCGTCGGCGCGCAGCACGCCGTCGGTCAGGACTGTGCGCTCGCCACCGGGCACCGTCAGCTCCACCGGCCCGAAGCCGTCCACCGCGTCCGGGTCGAACTCGTCGGCGATCTCCCCGACCAGTTCCTCGACCAGATCCTCCACCGTCACCACGCCGTCGGTGCCGCCGTACTCGTCCACCACGATCGCCAGGTCCGCCCCGGCGGCCTTGAGCGCGGCCAGCACCCCGTTCAGGTTCAGGCTCTCCGGGACGTACACCGGTTCCCGGGCCACGGCGGCGACAGTGGTGGCCGCGCGGCGGGCCAGCGGCACCCCCAGCGCGTCGGGCACCCCGGCGACGCCGGTGACCAGGTCGAGCGTCTCCTCGTAGACCGGGAACCGGGTCCGGCCGGTCCGCCGGGACGCCTCCAGCAACTCCGCCACAGTCGTGGTGGCGCGCAACGCGGTCACGTCCACCCGGGGCGTCATCGCCTCGGCGGCCCGCTTGTCGCCGAAGCGGATGGTGCGGCGCAGCAGCATCGCGGTGTCCGGCGGCAGCGCGCCGGCCCGGGCCGAGATGGCGGCGAGCAGGCCCAGCTCCTCCGGGGACCGGGCGCTCGCCAGCTCCTCCTGCGGCTCCACCCCGAGGCGGCGCACCAGCCGGTTCGCTGATTCGTTCAGCAGCCGGATCAGCCAGCCGAAGGTGCGGGAGAAGGCCCGCATCGGCGCGGCGGTGGCGAGCGCCGCGGGCATCGGGCGGGCCAGCGCCAGGTTCTTCGGCACCAGCTCGCCGAACAGCATCGAGATGAGCGTGGCCAGCGCCAGCGCGAGCAGGCCGGAGAAGCGTTCCGCGCCGCCGAGCGGGTGCAGCAGCGGCGCGAAGAGCCGGGCCAGGGCGGGCTCGGCCAGGTAGCCGGTGAGCAACGCGGTGAGCGTGATGCCGAGCTGCGCGCCGGAGAGCTGGAAGGACAGCTCACGCAGCGCGCGGCGGACCGTGGCGGCCCGGCCGTCGCCCTCGTCGGCCCGCCTGTCGATCTCCGCCCGGTCGACGGTGACCAGGGCGAACTCGGCCGCGACGAAGAAGGCGTTGCCGGCGGTCAGCAGCACAAAACCGACCAGGGGCAGCAGCGTCAGAAGCAGAAGGCCGTCGATGCGCGTGATTGTGGCACGCGCGCGCCGATGGCGGACCCCCCGTAGCGTGGTGCGCATGGACGGTCTGCTGCTCACCGACGAACTGGTCCTGCTCGCGTACGACGACGGCGGCACGAACCGGCTCGGCAGTCCGCACCTCGGCTACGGCCTCGCCGGGGCGGTGCTGCTGGAACTGGCACTGGCCGGCCGGGTGGAGGTGGCGGACAAGCGGCTCGTCGTCACCGACCCCACCCCGACCGGCGTGCCGCTGCTCGACGAGGCGCTGACGACTGTCGGATCGGGCCGCCCCCGCAAGCCGAAGGACTGGATCGGCAAGCTCGCCAAGGGCCTGCCGGACCGGGTGCTCGGCGGGCTCGTCGACGCCGGGATCCTGCGCCGGGAGTCCGACCGGGTGCTGCTGGTCTTCCCGCGTACCCGCTATCCCTCGCCGACCGGCGCGGAGCCGGCGGTGGAGACGGCGGCCCGGGAGCGGATGGCTGCGGCGCTCACCGGCGACGGCCCGGTCGACGCCCGGACCGCCG
Source organism: Micromonospora globosa (assembly GCF_000717585.1). Classification (NCBI taxonomy): domain Bacteria; kingdom Bacillati; phylum Actinomycetota; class Actinomycetes; order Micromonosporales; family Micromonosporaceae; genus Micromonospora; species Micromonospora globosa. The sequence continues at coordinate 167,587 of NZ_JNZR01000004.1, read as the reverse complement.
CGCTGCTCACGCTGACCCGCGCGGTCGGCCTGGACCGCAAGATCTTCCGCGAGCTGCCGAAGGAGCGGGTCAAGGCGCGCATCGACGAGATCGCCGCCGGTGACTGGGCATCGGCCGCCGTCAAGAAGGCGATCGAGGAGATGCAGGCCGCGCTTATGGTCGCGATGACGGCCGGGACGAGCGCCGCCATCATGACCACCACGACCAGCTGAAAGCGATGGCGGCGGCACCGCACGGGTGCCGCCGCCGTCGTGGTCCGGCTTCCTGCCGGGGTACGCCTCAGCTCGCGGTCGGCGCGACCTCCGGCTCACCGGCCGGGGCCTCCGGCTTGACCGAGCGCAGCAGCACGCTCGCCACGTCGACCACCTCGACCTGCTCGCCCGCGCCCTTGCCGTTCACGCCGTCGTTGAGCATCGTCGAGCAGAACGGGCAGCCGACCGCGATGGTCTTCGCCCCGGTGGACATGGCCTCCTCGACCCGGTCCACGTTGATCCGCTTACCGATCTTCTCCTCCATCCACATCCGGGCGCCGCCGGCGCCGCAGCAGAAGGAGCGCTCGCTGTTACGCGGCATCTCGGTCAGCTCGCCCTGGATCGAGTCGCCGAGCACCTCGCGCGGGGCGGCGAAGATCCGGTTGTGGCGGCCCAGGTAGCACGGGTCGTGGTAGGTCACGCCGCCGTCGACCGGCTGCACCGGGGTGAGCTTGCCGGCGCTGACCAGGTGGGCCAGCAGCTGGGTGTGGTGCACCACCTCGAACTCGCCGCCGAGCTGGCCGTACTCGTTGCCCAGGGTGTTGAAGCAGTGCGGGCAGGTGGCGACGATCTTGCGCTTGCTCTTCTCCCGGCCCTCGAACGCCTCGTTCAGCGTCTCGACGTTCTGCTGGGCCAGCATCTGGAAGACGAACTCGTTGCCGATGCGGCGCGCCGGGTCGCCGGAGCAGGTCTCGCCCTCACCGAGGATGGCGAACTTGACGCCCGCCTCGTTCAGCAGCGTGGCGACCGCGCGGGTGGTCTTCTTGGCCCGGTCCTCGAACGCGCCGGCGCAGCCGACCCAGAAGAGGTACTCGAAGTCGTCGACCTCGCCGACGCGCGGCACCTCGAACCCGAGGCCCTTGGTCCAGTCCTCGCGGGTGTTCTGCGGGGCGCCCCACGGGTTGCCCTTGTTCTCCAGGTTGCGGAGCATGACGCCGGCCTCGGACGGGAAGCTCGACTCGATCAGCACCTGGTAGCGGCGCATGTCGACGATGTGGTCCACGTGCTCGATGTCGACCGGGCACTGCTCGACGCAGGCGCCGCAGGTGGTGCAGGACCAGAGCACGTCCGGGTCGATGACACCGCCCTCCTCGGCGGTGCCGATCAGCGGCCGGTCCGCCTCGGCCATGGCCAGCACGTCCACGCCGGCCAGCTGCTCCTGCGTGGCCTTCTCCTCGCCGGTGAGGTCCCTGCCGCCACCGGCCAGCAGGTACGGCGCCTTGGCGTACGCGTGGTCACGCAGGCTCAGCACCAGCAGCTTCGGCGACAGCGGCTTGCCGGTGTTCCAGGCGGGGCACTGCGACTGGCAGCGACCGCACTCGGTGCAGGTGCTGAAGTCGAGCAGGCCCTTCCAGGTGAACTGCTCGACCTGGGCGACACCGAACTGGTCCTTCTCCGGGTCGGCCTCCTCGAAGTCCAGCGGCTTGCCCTCGCTGGTCATCGGGCGCAGCGGGCCCAGGCCGGAACCGGCCGGCTTCTCCGGGTCGCGCTTGAAGAAGATGTTCGGGAAGGCCAGGAAGCGGTGCCAGGCCACGCCCATGGTGACGTTCAGCGAGATCACGATGAGCCAGGTCATCGAAATGGCGATCTTGATGAGCGCGGCGACGCTGACGCCCGCCTCCCAGTCCGGGAGGACCGAGCCGACCGCGTGGCTGAGCGGGGCGGCCCAGACCGGGTACTCGAAGTGGTCGGTGGCGACCTTGAAGCCCCGGATCACGAACCCGAAGATCAGGACCAGCAGGACGACCCACTCGACGAAGTAGCCCTGCCACATGGTCGAGCCGGTGAACCGGGAGCGGTTCTCCGCGCGGCCGGGCCGGTTGCGCAGCCGGATCGCCATCAGCACCAGGATGCCGACCAGGCCGAGGATGCCGATCCACTCGGTGACCAGACCGAAGATCGTCCAGTGCCCGATGATCGGCAGCCCACCGCCGGTGGAGACGACCTCGAAGTAGGCCTCCAGCACCAGCAGCGACAGCACGATGAAGCCGACCATCACGAACCAGTGGGCGGCGCCGACCACGCTCCACTTGAGCATGCGGGTGTGACCGGCGGTCTCCACCAGCATCTTCTTCGTACGCGCGCCCTTGTCGCCGAACCGCTCCGGCGCGGGCTGGCCGAGCCGGATGACGGCGGTCATCTTCATGACCGCGCGCACCGCAAGCCACACCGCAACGGCGGTGATGGCGGCCGCGAGGATCGTGGTGACGATCTGGACGCTGCCCATCGAGTTGGCCTCCCGGTCTGCTGCTTTGTCCGTGCAGCCTACGCGCAAGGTTACCCAGCAGTAACGTGAGTCTTCTCGCACCAGGCCACGCCGCCCTGCGCACACCTTAGGTGGACCGGCGCCGAAGCGCCGGGCAGGGGCGGCGTGGCGTGACCTACGCCGGGGTGGGGCAGCGCCGGATCAGCGCCAGCGGGAGAGCAGGATCAGCGACGAGACCATCGCGCCGAAGCCCACGGCGAGGTTCCAGTAACCCCAGCTGGCGACCGGGTACGCCTGCTCGGACAGGTAGTAGAGCACCAGCCAGCCGATGCCCGCCACGATCAGCGTGACCGCCGTGACCGGCAGCCAGATCGGGCTAGGCTTGCGCGTCGACGCCGTCGCCGTCGGACGTACGTCCGTCGGCGGGGTGTACACCTTCTTCTTGCGGACCTGAGACTTGGGCACGACGCTCTCCAGAGGGGGGTACGACCTCGTCCGGCCTGACAACCGGGCGCGAGGGCGACGGTCCATGGCCAATAATGTTCGACAGCTAGCGTAGTCCGGACGGACCGTCCAGGCCACGAATGGGGCCAGGCCGGTGCACTCAGTAACCGGAAAGAGCGGACTTTCCGGGTCGAGCAGGTCGGCTCGCACCGGCGCGGGCCGGAACGAGACGACGGGAAAGGGAACGCCCGGTGGAGTACACGTCCGGCGCCGCCTCCTGGCAGAAGGTCCTCCGCCGCGCGGCAGCCGCCCTGCTGCCCCGGCGCGCACGCCAGCGCCGCCCCGGCTGGTCCGTCGGCGTACCCCTGATCGCCGCCGCGGCCGGTCTGCTGTTCACCACCACCGCCACCACCGCGGGCGGCACCTCCCTGCGTGAGGACCGCCGGCCTCAGCTGACCCAGCTGATCGAGGACCGCCGCGAGGAGGTCGCCGCCAGCGAGGCGAAGGCCGCCCGGCTCCGGGCCGAGGTGGAGGAGCAGACCGAAGCGCTCGCCGGCGCCGACGGGCCGATCAAGACCGAGCGGGACCGGGCCGCCGCCAGCCGGCAGGGCGCCGGGTTCACAGCGCTCACCGGCAGCGGCGTGACTGTCGAGCTGAACGACGCCGACCGCCGGCCCGACCAGCCGCTGCCGAAGGGCGCCAGCAACGACGACCTGGTGGTGCACCAGGGCGACGTCCAGGCGGTGGTCAACGCGCTCTGGGCCGGCGGCGCGGAGGCCATGTCAATCATGAACGTCCGCGTGCTGAGCACCAGCGCGGTACGCTGCGTCGGTAACACCCTGCTGCTGCACGGCCGGGTGTACTCCCCTCCTTTCAAGATCGTGGCAATCGGCGATCCCGCGGAACTCCAGCGGGCGCTCGCCGCCTCTGAGGGAGTGCGGGTGTTCAAGGAAGTGGCCGACCACTACCAACTCGGGTACGTCGAGCGCGTCTCCACCGTCACCGTGCCGGCGTTCGAGGACTCCACCGCGTTGCAATCGGCGACGGTGCCCCGGTGACCGGCGGCGACCCCCGGGAACGCACCGGCCACGACCGCCAGGAGGAGCCGACAGCGTTCCTCCCCCGGGTCGAGCGTCCGGCCCCGGCGTCGCCACAGCCGCTCCACCTGCCCTGGCCCGACGCCGGCCCGGCCCACACCGCCCCGGCCCGACACGGCCGGGACACCCGCCAGCCCGCGCCGTCACGGACCGGCCAACCGCCGTCCGCCCCGCCACGGACCGCCCCGCCGGTCGCTCCGCCGCCGCCGTGGCCGGGCAGTCAGGCGCATCAACCGGCGAGCGCCTCCCGCCCCGAGGCCGACCCCCGGTTCCGCCCCCCGGCGAGCGAGCTTCCCCCCAGGGGTACGCCCCACCCGGCCGGCCCGGCGCACCAGGGCGCCGGACACCACGGCCCTACGCAGAACGGCCCCGCGCCCCACGGGCCTGCGCAGAACGGCCCCGCGCCCCACGGGCCGGCGCAGAACGGCCCCGCGCCCCACGGAGCGGCGCCCCGGGGTGGTCCCGCTCCCGGGATGCGCCCGGCCGCACCCGGCGACGTCGCACACCGGCCGGGCGAGCGCCAGTCGCGACCGGAGGGGTACGGACCGGCGGGGCAGCAGTACGCCGTCCGCCATTCCACAGGTGGGGCGATCCCGCCCGAGCGTGGTGGCCGCGGTGGACAGCCACCGCAGAACGGCACCCGCCCGTGGGAGGCCGGCGGACGCCCGCCTGAGGACGGTCGCCGACCGGCGGGGGGTGAGGGACGGCCGCCCGGCGTACCCCCTCTCGGCGGGCCGGCCGGCGCGGACCGGAACCCTCCGGCCGACCCCGGAGCGACGACGGTGCTGCCCGCCGTCACCCGCCCACCCGCGGACCCCCACCTGGACGCCACCGGGCTGATGGGCGCGGTGCCCCCGGTGCCTGACACCGGCGACGGCGGTGGTGGTGGTGGTGGTGGTGGTGGCGCCGAACCGCCCGCCGAGCCGCCCCGCCCTCGGCGCGGCGAGCGGGTGGTGCAACTGCGGCCCGAGCAGACCGGCGACGGATACCGCAGCGTCTACTCCGAGCTGACCCGCCCCACCGTCGGCTCCCGGCTGCGCACCGTCGTGCGGGGCACCGGCGAGCTGCTGATCACCTTCGGGCTGGTGGTGCTTCTCTTCGCCGGGTACGAGATCTGGGGCAAGGCGGTCATCGTCGAGGCCCACCAGAGCGACCTGAACAGCCAGCTCGCCCAGGAGTGGGACGCGGCGGCGGACCCGACCGTCGGCCCGACCACCGGGCCGACGGTGAAGCCGAAGCCACCGGCGGAGGGCAGGCCGGTCGCCGGCCTCTACATCCCCAAGTTCGACAAGCACTGGGTGGTGGTCGAGGGGGTCAGCCCGGAGGACATCCGGTACGCGCCGGGCCGCTACCCGGACAGTGCCATGCCCGGCGAGGTGGGCAACTTCTCCGTCGCCGGCCACCGGATCCGCTCCACGTTCTGGCGGCTGGACGAGATGAAGGCCGGCGACGCGATAGTGGTCGAGACCAAGACGGAGTGGCTCGTCTACCGGGTATACCAGCAGCGGATCGTCAAGCCGTCCCAGGTGGAGGTGGTCGCGCCGGTGCCCGGCAAGCCGGGTCAGAAGCCCACCGAGAAGCTGCTGACGCTCACCACCTGCAACCCGAAGTTCGACAACTACCAGCGGTTGATCATCCACGCCCGGCTCGACCACACGCAGGCCAAGTCGGCGGGCCGCCCGGCCGAGTTGGAGGCGTGAGCCGTGTACTCGTGGATCTGGCGCAAACTCCCGTTCGGGCTGCCCGGCAAGCTGTTCGGCTCGCTGGTGCTGGCCACCGCCACCGTCGCGCTGCTCTGGTTCGTGGTCTTCCCGTGGGCCGAGCCGCTGCTGCCCTTCGACGACGTGCAGGTCACCCAGGACTCCGGCGTACCGGGTAACGGTGGGATCACCGAGCCGACCGGGCTGCCCGGCGAGGAGGAGCTGCCGTACAGCACCGAGACGAACAACGCCCCACCCTCCACCCCGAACAGGTGACAGCGATGCGCGTACTGGTGATCGACAACTACGACTCGTTCGTCTTCAACCTCGTGCAGTACCTCGGCCAGCTCGGCGCCGACTGCGAGGTGCGGCGCAACGACGAGATCGACGTCGCCGAGGTGGGCCGCGCCGGCGCCGCCGGTGTCCTGCTGTCACCCGGGCCGGGCAGTCCGGACCGGGCCGGCATCTGCCTGGACGTGATCCGCGAGTACGCGGGCAAGCTCCCGATCTTCGGCGTCTGCCTCGGTCACCAGGCGATCGGCGAGGCATTCGGCGCGACTGTGGCCCGCGCGCCGGAACTGCTGCACGGCAAGACCTCGGAGGTACGCCACGACGGCGTGGGCGTGCTCGCCGGTCTGCCCGACCCGTTCACCGCCACCCGCTACCACTCGCTCGCCGTACTGCCCGAGACGCTCCCCGACGAGCTGGAGGTCACCGGCCGGACCGCCTCCGGCGTGGTGATGGCGATGCGGCACCGCACGCTGCCGATCGAGGGCGTGCAGTTCCACCCCGAGTCGGTGCTGACCGAGGGCGGTCACCTGATGCTGGCGAACTGGCTCGCCGCCTGCGGCTTCCCCGCGGCGCTGGAGCGCGCCCCGGAACTGGCCGCCGAGGTCGACGCCCGCCGTCAGGCCGCCTTCTCCCCAGCCTGACGCCCCCGCCCGCTTCTCACCCGGCGCGGTCCCGCCCGCCCTTTCTCGGTCGATCATGAAGTTGGCGGGGATAAATCGGACGCCTTGCGCCGCCAACTTCATGATCGTCGCGAGAATGGGCGCGGCGGCGGCCCCGGGGGTCGGGGACGCCGCCGCGTCGTGCTCAGGTCTTGCTCAGCGGTCGGTACGCGTCGGGGCCACCGGCGGGAACGGGAAGCCACTGCCGCCGCCGTTGCCGCCGCCGTTGCCCGGCGTGCTCGGGGACGTGCTGGGCGAGCCGCTCGGCGTCGGGCTGGTCGGCTCCTCCTCGCGCGGCACGTCGACCCGGATGGTCACCCGCTCGCCCTTGGCCAGGCTGGTCCCCGCGCGGGGTGACTGGCTGCTGACCTTGCCCGCCTCGGCCGGGTCGACCTCGTCGCCCTCCTGGACCCGGACCTCGTAGCCGGCCTCCTTGAGCCGCTGCGTCGCCTGGTCCTCGGTGTAGCCGCGGACGTTCGGCACCTCGCTCACGTTGCCCCGGGAGACCTTGAGCGTCACCTTGCTGCCCTCGGCGACCGGGCTGCCCTCATTGGGGGAAACGTCGACGACCTGGTCCTTCGGCGCGCTGTTGTTCACTTCCTCCACGACGGGAACGAGCTTCTGCTCGCGCAGACGCGTCTGCGCGGCATCCTTGGTGCTGCCCTTCAGGCCAGTGGGGATGGTGACCTGGCCCGGGCCGGTGCAGACGTTGACGGTGACCTCGGTGTCCTTCTCCACCCGCTGGCCGAACGACGGGCTCTGGTCGACCACCGAGCCCTTCTCGCAGGTGGTGTTCTGCACCGGGTCACCTGCGGTGAAACGCAGCCCGGCCTGGTTGAGCGCCGCCTGCGCCTCGGCCTGCGAACGGCCCACCAACTGCGGCACCGACACCTTCTCGTTGCCGGCCTGGTTGAGCCAGAGCGCCGTGCCGAGCGCGATCACCGCGAGCACGCCGAGGGTGGCGAACGCGGCGATGACCCAGGACGAGCTCTTGCGCTTGCCCGGGTCGCCGACCCGCGCCACCGGCTGCTGGCGGGTCTGCGGGCCCATCATCTGGGTCTGCTGCGCCTGGTGGTAGCCGCCCGCGGCGGCGCCCATCGGCATGGTCTCCTCGGCCGGCATCACCGGGGTGGCGAGCACCGGCCGGCCGGCGGCGGCGCGGAGCAGGTCCGCCCGCATCTCGCCGGCGCTCTGGTAGCGGTTGAGCGGGTTCTTCGACAGCGCCTTGAGCACGATGGCGTCGACAGCGGGGTTGACGTCCGGGTTGATCGTGCTCGGCGTCGGCGGCTGCTCCCGCACGTGCTGGTACGCGACGCTGACCGGGCTGTCCCCGACGAACGGCGGGTGGCCGCAGAGCAGCTCGAACAGCACGCAGCCGGCCGCGTAGACGTCGGAGCGGGCGTCGACCGCCTCGCCGCGCGCCTGCTCGGGGGAGAGGTATTGTGCGGTGCCGATGACCGCGCTGGTCTGCGTCATCGTGGTGGCGCCGCTGGCGAGCGCCCGGGCGATGCCGAAGTCCATCACCTTGACCTGGCCGGTCTGGGTGAGCATCACGTTTCCGGGCTTGATGTCCCGGTGGATGATCCCGTGCCGGTGGCTGAACTCCAGCGCGGCGCACATGTCGGCGCAGATCTCCAGCGCCCGGCGCGGCTGGAGCCGCCCCTCGACGCCGAGGACCTCCTTGAGGGTCCGGCCGTTGACGAACTCCATCACGATGAACGGCAGGGTCTCGCCCGTGGGGGCGGTCTCCTCACCGGTGTCGTAGACGGCGACGATGGCCGGGTGGTTGAGCGACGCGGCGTTCTGCGCCTCACGGCGGAACCGCATCTGGAAGGTGGCATCCCGGGCCAGATCGGCACGGAGCATCTTGATCGCGACATCCCGCCCGAGCCGGAGGTCACGGCCGCGGTGCACCTCGGCCATGCCGCCGTAGCCCAGCAGCTCGCCGACCTGGTACCTGCCACCGAGCAGGCGGGCCTGCGCTGTCATCGCGTCTCTCGTCCTTCGCTCGTCGTCGTACCGCCGCCGGCCGGCAGGAGGCGTACCTCACGACGGTACGACGTGCGGACCGGATAGTCGCCTCCGTACGGCTGCACCGCGCCGGAGGTCACGCTCACACTCGCCGAAGCGGATGCGGTAGCACCGTATTTCCGGTACAGGAACGAAATCACGCCCGAGCAGAGGATGACCAGTACGGCCACCACGATCGCCGTCGTCCACAGCCCGGACCGGGAGCGCCGGGGCGGAGCGGCGGCGGGCGGTCGCGCGTACCCCAGGGGGTTGTGCTGGGGCACGGGGCGTGGCTGCGGGACGGGGGCCGCGCCGCGCGGCGCCACCGGCGGACGGGGCTGCGGGGCGGGGTGCGCGATCACGGCCGGGCGCGGCGCGGCGACCGGCGGGCGGGCCGGTGACACGGGCGGCCGGGGCTGCGGGCGCGGGGCGGCGGCCGGCGGCTGCGGACGCGGAGCGGCGGTGGGCACCTGCGCCCGCGCGACGGGCGCGGCAGGCGAGGCGGGTACGCCGGAGATCGGGTGCCCGGAGCGGGCCGCCTGGGAGAGTGCGAGCTTGGCCTGCCGGGCGATGCTCGCCAGCGCGGCGGCGCTCGGCCAGCGCGCGGCCGGATCCTTCGCCATGGCCCGCTCGACGATCGCCCGGACCTGGGGCGGGATGTCGGCCGGAAGCGCCCGCGGAGTGTCCCGTACGTGCTTCATGGCGATCTCGAGGGGGTTGTCCCCCTCGAACGGACGGCGGCCGGCCAGGCACTGGTACGCGACCACGCCCAGCGCGTAGACGTCCGAGGCGGGGGTGGCGACAGCGCCGGTGGCCTGCTCCGGCGAGATGTACGAGGCGGTGCCGAGCACCGAGCCGGCGGCGGTGAGCTGGCCGACCAGGTCCGAGCGGGCGATGCCGAAGTCGGTGAGCACGAGCGTGCCGTTCGGCCGAACCAGCAGGTTGCCGGGCTTCACGTCGCGGTGCACGATGCCCTTCTCGTGCGCCGCGTGCAACGCGTCGGCGGCCTGCGCCAGCAGTGCCATCGTGCGGGCCGGGGTCAGCCGGCCGACGCGGCTGAGCGTGGCGGAGAGCGCGTCGCCCTCGACGTACTCCATCACCAGGAAGGCGATGTGCTGGTCGCTGCCGAAGTCGTAGACGTCGACCACGCCGGGGTGGTTGATGGTGGCCATGGTCCGGGCCTCGCCGCGGAACCGCTCGGCGAAGCCCGGTTCGTCCAGCAGCGCCGGGAGCAGGCTCTTCACCGCGACGGTACGGCCCAGCACCTGGTCGGTGCCGCGCCACACGTCGCCCATGCCACCGCTGGCGATCCGCTCGTCGAGGCGGTAGCGGTTGCCGAGCTTCACTCCCGGACCGAGCACGTCAGCGCCTCCCGGAGTCGGCGATCGCCGCCGCCATGATCCGGCCGGCGATGCGGGCCGCCTCGGCGCTGCCGCCGCTGCCCGCCTGCTCCAGCTCGACGCAGACCGCGGAGAGCGGCGTGCCGTCCTTGTCCAGGGCGAAGCCGATGAACCAGCCGTGGTCCGGGGTGTTCGGGCCGGACTGGGCGGTACCGGTCTTGCCGCCGACCAGGAAGCCGTCGATGGCGGCCCGGCGGCCGGTGCCCTCCTTCACCACGTTCTGCATCATGTCGCGCAGGTCGGCGGCGACCTGGCCGCTGATCGGGCGGCGCAGCTCGCGCGGCTGGGCGGCGTCGTAGACGGTGGTGCGGTCCGGCCCGAGCAGCTGCTTGACCAGGTACGGACGCATCTGCTTGCCGTCCTTGTTGGCCACCGCGGCGGCGATCATCGCGCCCTGCAACGGGGTCATCCGCACGTTGTTCTGGCCGATCGACGACTGCGCCAGAGCGGCCTGGTCGGTGCTGCCGTCCGGGTTCTGCATGTCGCCGGTGCGGCTGGCCGCCACCGGCAGGCCGCCCTCACCGAGCTGGCCGACGGTGAGGTCCTCCTGCTCGAAGCCGAACTGCTTGGCCTTCTCCTTGACCTTGTCCGAGCCGAGGCGTACGCCGAGCTGGGCGAAGCCGGTGTTGCAGGACTCGGTCACCGCCTCGCGCAGCGTCACCTGCGACTCGGGGCAGATCGACGGCGCGGCGTTGCGGATCGGCTGGCCGGCGCCGGGCGCGGTGTAGCTGGAACCGGCCGGGATGCGGGTCTGCTGCCCGACGCCGTTCTCCAGCGCCGCCGCCGCCATGATGATCTTGAAGGTGGAGCCCGGCGGCAGCGTCTCGGACAGCGCCCGGTTCGCCAGCGGCCGGTCCTTGTCCTTCTCCAGCGTGTTGTACGCCCGGTCCGCCTCGGTGCTGTTGTGACTCGCCAGCGGGTTCGGGTCGAAGCTCGGCATGGACACCAGCGCCTGCACCGCGCCGGTACGCGGGTCGATCGCGATGGCCGCGCCCTTGGTCGCGCCGACCTGGTTGTCGTTGAGCTGCTTGTACGCCGTCTCCTGGGCCCGCTTGGAGAGCGTCAGCAGCACGTTCCCGCCACCGGTCTCGTCACCGGTGAACATGTCCTTGATCCGGCTGGCGATGAGCGCGTCGCTGGTGCCGGCGAGGAAGTCGTTCTCCACCCGCTCGATGCCGCTCGCGCTGCCGTTGACCGGCTTCCAGCCGAGCACGTGCGCGTACATCGCCCCGCCCGGGTAGGTGCGCTGGTACTTCAGCTCACCGCCGGTCTCCTTGCTGACCGCGTACGCGGTGCCGCCCACCTCGATGTTCCCGCGCTTGCGGTCGTACTCGGCGACCTGGACCCGGCCGTTGTAGTCGCTGTTGCGGTACTCGTCGGCCTTGTAGGCCTGGATCCAGTTCAGGTTCGCGAACAGGAGCCCGAACAGGACCATCACGACCACGCCGACGCGGCGCAGAGGGGCATTCACGGCCGGATCACCTCCGTCGGGGCGCCGTGCAACTGCTCGGGCGGGCCGCCTGCCGGCCGGGCGGCCGGGCCACCGCCGCCGGTCACCGGGCGGCGGGCGCCGTCCGAGACCCGCAGCAGCAGGGCGATCAGCAGCCAGTTCGCCATCAGCGAGGAGCCACCGGCGGACAGGAACGGGGTGGTCTGACCGGTCAGCGGGATGAGCTTGCTGATGCCGCCGACGATGACGAAGACCTGGAGGCCCAGCGTGAACGCCAGACCACCGGCGAGCAGCTTGCCGAACGAGTCCCGTACCGCCAGCGCGGCACGCAGGCCACGCTCGACGATCAGCAGGTAGATCACCAGCAGCGCGGAGAGACCGAACAGGCCGATCTCCTCACCGATGCCGGCGAAGATGAAGTCGGTCTGCACCTCGGGCAGCAGCGCCGGCTGGCCGCCGCCCGGCCCGGCCCCGAACAGGCCGCCGGTGCCGAGCGTGAGCAGACCCTGCACCAGCTGGTAGCCCCTGTCGTACGGCTCGGCGAACGGGTCCAGCCAGATCTGCGCCCGGTCGTAGAAGTTCGCGAACGGGCCGCCCACGGTGCTGCCCAGCACGTACGCCAGGTAGGCGCCGCCGAAGAACAGGATCAGGCCGATGAGCAGCCAGCTGACCCGCTCGGTGGCGATGTAGAGCGTCACCACGAACATGCCGAAGTAGAGCAGCGAGGTGCCGAGGTCCTTCTCGAAGATCAGGACCAGGAGGCTGACCAGCCAGACCACGAGCACCGGGCCGAGGTCTCGCCCGCGCGGGAAGTCGATGCCCAGCACCCGCCGGCTGGCGAGCGAGAGCACCTCGCGCTTGCGCACCAGGTAGTAGGCGAAGAACGTGAGCAGCGCCAGCTTGGCGAACTCACCCGGCTGGATGGAGAATCCGCCGAACTTGATCCACAGCTTCGCGCCGTTGATCTCGGAGAACCGGCTGGGCAACACCGCCGGGATCATCACCAGCACGATGCCGGCCAGGCCCAGCGTGTACGCGTACCGGGACAGCGAACGGTGGTCGCGCAGGATCGCCAGCAGAGCGGCGGCGAGCACCACCGCGGCGAGCGTCCAGGCGAGCTGCCGGCCGCCGGTGCCGGCGAAGACGGCCAGGTCCTCCCGCTCGGCGGGCGTGGCCTTGGCCAGGTCGTAGCGGCGCAGGAAGCCGACCCCGATGCCGTTGAGCAGTGCCACCGCCGGCAGCAGCGCCGGATCGGCGTACGGCGCCAGCCAGCGGATCACCAGGTGCAGACCGAGGAAGACCAGCCCCAGCGCGGCGGCCGGGATCCAGAAGTCGGGCGTGATCGTGTCCAGCGCCTTCGCCTCGATCATCGCCGCGTACGCCGCGACGAGCACCATGGCGAGCAGGAGCAGGGACAGCTCGGCGTTGCGCCGGGACCGGGCCAGGCGTACGCCGGACTCCTCGCCCGTCGAAGCGGGCGAGGCGGCCGGTACGGCGGCTGCGGTCACGGATACGTCCTCGGGATCGAGCCGGCACTCACTCCGGCGACCGGCAACCCGCCGGGTCGGCCGGCGGAACGGTGTCGGAGGGTACGGCGTCGGGCGTGATGGTCGTCAGCGGCGTCGACGCGCCGGGGCTCGGTGAGCCGGCCGGCGGAACGGACGGTGCGGGACTGCCGCTGACCTGCGGGTTCAGCCCGCCCGCTGCCGGGCTCGGACTGGTCGCACCGGGCGACGGGTCGGGCGGGCAGAGCGGCTTGAGGTTCGGGTTCGCCGGATCCTCACTCGTCAGCTCCGCCAGCCGGCGCTCCGCGTCCGGCTCGTTGCGGGCCTGGATGCCCTGCTTCACCCGCTCCTGGGCGGCGAGGGTGAGGTCGTCGAGCCGGGCCTCGCTGCGCGCGTGCACGTTCGACAGGTCCAGTCCGGCGACCTGGCCGGGCACCCCGCGGAAGACCGCGAGCTGGCCGTCGTCGGTGGCGCCGACGTAGAACTGCCGCTGGGTGTACGTCCACCCGCCGAACGCGCCACCGCCGACGATCACCGCGAGCGCCAGCACCATCGCGACGGTGCGCAGCGGCCGGCGGCGACGCCGTTCCGGCTCGTCGTCGCGGTTGTCCGCCGGCTCCTCCGGCGCGGGTGGCCGGGGGGCGGACAGCGCCGAGGCGCGGGCCGCCGGGGTGGAGTCGTCGGCCGAGGTCGCCATGCCCCGGTCGCGGGCGGCGGCGCCGCCGACGATCGGGGACGCCTCGACGATGTCCTGGTCGGTGGCGTCGGCGATGATCACCGTGATGTTGTCCGGGCCGCCGCCGCGCAGCGCGAGCTGCACCAGGCGTTCCACGCACCGCTGCGGGTCGGGGTACTCCCGCATGGTGTCCGCGATGGTCTCCGCGCTGACCACGCCGGAGAGCCCGTCGGAGCAGATCAGGTAGCGGTCGCCGGGCAACACCTGGCGGACGCTGTACTCCGGGTCGATGTCGCGGCCGTCGAGCGCCCGGGTGAGCAGCGAGCGCTGGGGGTGACTGCTCGCCTCCTCCGCGCTGATCCGGCCCTCGTCGACGAGCATCTGGACGTACGTGTCGTCCTTGGTGATCTGCGCGAACTCGCCGTTGCGCAGGAGATAGGCCCGGGAGTCACCGATGTGGACCATGCCGAGCTTGCTGCCGGAGAAGAGGGTCGCGGTGAGCGTCGTGCCCATCCCCTCCAGCTGCGGGTTGGCGTCCACGGTGTCGCGGAGCTGCTGGTTGGCGGTGCCCACGGCGGAGCGGAGCGCGTCGACCAGGGCGTCACCGGGGACGTCCTCGTCGAGGGGCGCCATGGCACCGATGACGATGTTGCTGGCGACGTCACCGGCGGCCATGCCGCCCATGCCGTCGGCCACGGCGAGCAGCCGCGGTCCGGCGTAGACGGAATCTTGATTACCGTCTCGGATCAGACCGCGGTCGCTGTGGGCCGCGTAGCGCAGGGTCAGAGTCATGGCCGTAATTCGAGGGAAGTGCGGCCGATCCGGATCGGCACGCCGAGGGGGACGGGGGTTGGTCCGGTGACCTTAGCGCGATCGAGATAGGTGCCGTTAGTCGATCCGAGGTCCTCGACGTACCACTGCCCGTCGCGGGGCACCAGCCGGGCGTGTCGCGCCGAGGCGTAGTCGTCGGTGATCACCAGGGTCGAGTCCTCCGCGCGGCCGATGGTGATCTGGGCCTCCCCGAGCGTGATCCGGGTGCCGGCGAGCTGACCGGCGGTGACCACCAGCTGGTGGGCGGCCCGGCCGCGCTTGGCCTTCGCCGGCTTCCCCGGCTGCCCGGTCGACGCGCCGATCCCCCGCGGCGCGGCCACGAGCCGGCCCGACCGGGCACCGGCGAAGAGGTCCCGGCGGATCACGCCGACCACCGTGAACACGAAGATCCACAGCAGGATCAGGAACCCGAACCGGGCGACGGTGATGACGAGTTCCGGCAACGCGGATCAGCCGTCCACGCGGAAGGTCAGCGTCGTGGTGCCGAGCTGGATCATGTCGCCGGGGTTGAGGGCGACCGCCGAGACCCGCTGGCCGTTGACCATCGTGCCGTTGGTGGAACCCAGGTCGGTCAGCACCACCTGGCCGCCGTCGAAGTCCAGCCGGGCGTGGCGCCGGGAGATGCCGACGTCGGGCAGGCGCAGGTTGGCCTGGTCGCCTCGGCCGATCACGGTCGAGCCCATCTGGAGGGGGTAGGTGCGGCCGTCGCCGGAGACCAGGCGGACGTTGCGGCCGCCGCCGTGACCGGGCGGAGGGCCGTAGCCGCCACCCTGGTCGTACGCCGGGTACGCCGGGCCGGCGTCGTAGCCGC
Organism: Micromonospora globosa; assembly: GCF_000717585.1. Classification (NCBI taxonomy): domain Bacteria; kingdom Bacillati; phylum Actinomycetota; class Actinomycetes; order Micromonosporales; family Micromonosporaceae; genus Micromonospora; species Micromonospora globosa. Next base: position 152,256 of record NZ_JNZR01000004.1, on the reverse strand, counting down.
CGGGCGCGGAGACCGGGGCGACGTCCCCGCCGGTGTAGACCTCGGCGGTGACCCGGAACATGCCGGTGTCCAGGCCCTCACCGCGTTCGACCTCGACGATCACGTCGCCGTAGACCGTCCACGCCTGCTCGCCGATGAACTCCGCCTGCGACTGGGCCAGCTCCTGGGCCAGCGCGGCAGCGTACGGCGCCAGCCGACTGTGGTCGTAGGGCGAGAGATCGATCACGTAGCGGTTGGGCACAAGGGTGCGCCCACCGGCCAGGATCGCCTTGTGCGCCTCGGCCTCCCGCTGCATGGCGTTGAGGATCTCCACGGGGTGGACCACCCCTTTGAAGACCTTGGCGAAGGCCCCCTCGACCAGGCCTTCCAGACGCTTCTCGAAGCGTTGCAGCACGCTCACCGGCTCCTCCTCGGGTCCCGAGGCAATGATGGTATCCGGACACCGCCTCCGCAGCTCACACGCCGCTCGGCCGGCTGCCGTCGGCCCGTTCGTGACCAGGCCCGCGAGCGTGCTAAAGTTTCGCCCGCCACGAGCGGTGATCGTTCGTGGCGTGACCAGTGGACAGCGTAATATGTCCCGGCACCCGCCGCAGATGGCGGGCGCGGGATGCGATATGGTGTTCCAGGTCGTGCCACGGGGATGTGGCGGAATGGCAGACGCGCACGGTTCAGGTCCGTGTGTCCGAAAGGACGTGGGGGTTCAACTCCCCCCATCCCCACCAGGACAAGGGCTCCGCACACAGCGGGGCCCTTGCTTCGTATCGGGGCGTTCCGGACGTCACGCTATGCTCCGATGGTTTCCCTGCCTCCCATGGACCAGGAGTGGCGTGTGACTGTCGCGTTGGTGACCGGTTCCGGCGGTCTGATCGGCTCCGAGGCGGCCCGGCACTTCGCCGGACTCGGTCTCGACGTGGTCGGCATCGACAACGACATGCGGCGGTACTTCTTCGGCGAGGACGGCTCGACCGCCTGGAGCCTCGACCGGCTCGCCGCCGACCTCGGATCCGCGTACACCCACCACGCCGTCGACATCCGCGACCGCGACGGGCTGGAGCAGGTCTTCAAGCGGTACGGCAAGGACATCGCCGTGGTGATCCACAGCGCCGCCCAGCCGAGCCACGACTGGGCCGCCAAGGAGCCGTTCACCGACTTCGACGTGAACGCCGGCGGCACGCTCAACGTGCTGGAGAACACCCGGCGGCACGCCGTCGACGCGCCGTTCATCCACTGCTCCACCAACAAGGTGTACGGCGACCGGCCGAACTCGCTCCCGCTGATCGAGCTGGAGACCCGGTACGAGCTGCCCGAGGACCACCGCTGGTACGACGGCATCACCGAGGACATGTCGATCGACGAGTCGCTGCACTCGATCTTCGGCGCCTCGAAGGTCGCCTCCGACGTGATGGTCCAGGAGTACGGCCGCTACTTCGACATGAGGACCGCCTGCTTCCGGGGCGGCACGCTGACCGGCCCGGCGCACTCCGCCGCCGAGCTGCACGGCTTCCTGGCGTACCTGATGCGCTGCGTGATGGAGGGCCGGACGTACAACCTCTTCGGCTACAAGGGGAAGATGGTCCGGGACGCCATCCACTCGCACGACGTCCTCACCGCGTTCGAGGCGTTCTTCCGGGAGCCGCGCTCGGCCCAGGTCTACAACCTCGGCGGCGGCCGGCACTCCAACACCTCGCACATCGAGGCGTTCCGGGTCGCCCAGGAGATCACCGGCCGCGAGGCCCGGATCAACTACGTCGAGCAGGCCCGCACCGGCGACCACCAGTGGTACGTCAGCAGCATGGCCCGCTTCGAGGAGCACTACCCGTCCTGGAAGATCACGTACGACGTGCCGATGATCCTCCGCGAGATCTACGAGGCGAACGCCGACAAGTGGGTGCCGAAGGCATGACCACCGGGACCAAGCGCAACGTGCTCGGCGTCGGGGTCGACGCCACCGACTACGCCCGGGCCACCGAGGCCGTGGTGGCGGCCGCGCACGAGCGCCGCCCGCTGGCGCTCACCGCGCTGGCGGTGCACGGCGTGATGACCGGCGTGCTCGACCCGGCGCACAACGCCCGGCTCAACTCGTTCGACGTGGTCACCCCGGACGGGCAGCCGGTGCGCTGGGCACTCAACCTGCTGCACGGCGCCGGGCTCACCGACCGCGTCTACGGCCCGGAGCTGACCCTGCGGGTGCTCGCCCGGTTCGCCGAGGAAGGGCTGCCCGTCTACCTCTACGGCTCCACCGAGGAGACGCTGTCCCGGCTGGTCCCGGCGCTGGAGCGCAAGTTTCCCGCGCTGAAGGTCGCCGGGGTCGAGCCGTCCAAGTTCCGCGCCGTCGCGCCGGGCGAGGACGCCGAGATCGCCGACCGGATCCGGGCCAGCGGCGCCCGCCTCGTCCTGGTCGGGCTGGGCTGTCCGCGCCAGGAGGTCTTCGCGTACGCGATGCGCCCGCTGCTGGACATGCCGCTGATGGCAGTCGGCGCGGCCTTCGACTACCACGCCGGCCTGCTGCGCAACCCGCCACCGTGGATGCAGCGCGCCGGGCTGGAGTGGTTCTGGCGGCTCGGCCTGGAGCCCAAGCGCCTGTGGCGCAGGTACGTCATCCTCAACCCGGCCTACCTGGCCCGGCTCGCGGCCCAGAAGACCGGCCTGTGGAAGGCCACCCCGCCGGCGCCGGCCACCGGGCGACCGGCCACGTTCGACGTCTGAGCCGTACCCCTACGGGCACGGGTACGGGACGAACCGGGGTGCCGTCCCGGATTCGGCGGACGTCGAAACGGGCAAGGCTAGGGGCCATGGATGACCGTCTCGCCCTGCTGCTTCCCGTCGCCGCCGTCTGGCTCGCCGCCGGACTGGTCGCGGAGGGCCTGCCCGGGCTGGACCGCGCCCGCGCGCTGCGCCGGCGTACCGGATGGTTGTCCGTCCTGGTGCTGACCGGCCTCGCGCTCACCGCGGCGGTCCTCGCCGCGGGCCTGCAGAGCGCCGGTGACACCACTGTGGACCGGGCCGCCGCCGCGCTCGGCGTCGCCGCGGTGCCGGCGGCCGTCGTGGCGGTCTGCACGGTACGGCGTGTCCGGCGGCTGCGGTCCGGCGCGGGCGCGTTCGCGGCGGCGCCGGAGACGCCCGCCCCGCACGGGCTGCGCGCGGCGGCAGCGCACCCGCTGATCGCGCTGCCGCTCCAGGCGACGGCGATCGCGGTGCTGGTGGCGGTGCTGCCGGCGATCGGCGTCGACCTGTTCACCGCGCCGGGCGTCGCCGGACCGGTGATCACCGTCGGGGTGCTCGGCGTGTGCGCGATCGGAGTACGCCACGCGCTCCGGCACAACCGGCTCGCCGAGCGGGCGATGCCGGCCGCCGAGGCGGTGTCAGCGCGACCGGCTCGCGCCCTGCACGTATAGCAGTTCCAGGATCGCCCGGGTCGCCTCGAACCAGCGGTCCAGCCAGCCGGGCGGGGGCACACTGCCCTTCGGGGGCAGCTCCATCAGCAGGCCGCGCAGCAGCGGGTGGTCCACCAGGGACTCCTGCTGCTCGACCGGCCAGCCGCTCGGCGGGAAGGACGGCTCGGTCAGCGGGTTGGGGTCCAGCGACGGCAGGGACAGCGGCGCCGTGGCCTGCTCGGGGACGCCACTCTCGCGGGCGTCCTCGCCGTCACCGGAGACCACCTCGGTGAGGACGGTGTCCCGGCGGGCACCCCGGTACTTGCCACCGAACCGCTCGGGCTTGCCCGGGCCGCTGGTGAGGTTCTCTGAACCGATCGTCGTCATCCGTCTCGCCTGCCTTGTTCGGTTGCCGATCCGTGCGGTTCAACGAGGCGGATCGGAACTGGCGACGGGTGCCCGCCGCCGCACGGGCACGCGGACGCGAATGGTCCCGCCCGGCGACGCTGCCGGGCGGGACCACATCTCGGTGCCGGTCAGCTCCGGCCGAACACGCCGTTCCGGGCGCGGGCGACGAAGGCGTGCCAGTCGCCCGGTGCGAAGACCAGAGCCGGGCCGGTCTTGTCCTTCGAGTCCCGCACCCCGACCGCCCCGGTCACGTACGCGACCTCGACGCAGTTGTCGCAGTTCGGCCCGCTCTTCGAGCTCTTGAACCACGTCGCCTGCGTCAGGTCCACGGGGAACTCCTTGGTCGCCATTTCCACAGTGGCTCCTCTGCCAGTTTCGCGATGTGTGCGATGGACTCCTCCGGGCGCATGGCCGCTGCTCGAATGTGATCGAAGATGAAGCTGTACTTCTGCAGTTCGTCACTCTTCTCCAGGAAGAGCCCACCCGTGGCGTTCTCCGCGTACACGACATCGGGATCACTCGGCTCGGGGAAGCTGAGGATCGTGAAGGTCCCGTCCATGCCGGCGTGCGCTCCCACCTCGAAGGGCAGGACCTGCACTGTCACGTTCGGCAGTTCGGCCACCTCCACCAACCGCTTGAGCTGGCCACGCATCACCACGTCGCCGCCAACCGGCCGGCTCAGCACCGCCTCATCGAGCACCACCCACAGATCGACCGGATCGTCCTGCGTCAACAACGACTGACGGCCCAGACGGACACGCACCCGTTGGTCGACCTGTTCGTCGGTGAAGTCCGGCCGGGCCGCCCGGATCATCGCACCGGCGTACTCCTCGGTCTCCAGCAGACCCGGCACCACCTGCTGCTCGTACGCGCGGATGGAGCTGGCCGCCGCCTCCAGGCCGACGTACGCGCCGACGAGCACCGTGCTGTACGGATGCCACCAGCCCTTCTGCCGAGCCTCCCGGGCGATCTGCACCAGCTCGTCGCTCTCCGCGCCGACCACCCCGTAGATGCGGAGCATGTCGCGTACGTCGCGCGGCGTCGCCGTGGTGTGGCCGGTCTCGATCCGGGAGATCTTGGACGCCGAGCACTCCAGCTGCTCGGCGACGACTTCGATGGTGATGCCCGCCGCCTCCCGCTGCCGGCGGAGTTCCGCCCCCAGCCGGCGCCGCCGGATGGTCGGGCTGCGCCGTTCGCTCACGGAGTCACCTCGGTGCCGTCCATCGGCTTGCGGGACCACGCTTCACAGTCACCCGGCTACCTCCGGTCGGTCGCGCCCCGGTTCGGCTCCCACCGCGGGCGCGACCGGCGGGCGGCGGGTGTGCGTTCGCGGCAGGGGTGGTGCCGGTCGTCGACCGGCCGCGACGGGCGAAACCGGCGTCCAGTGTGCCGCTCCGATACCTGACGCTTCAAGTTTCGCCGTTTGCGTGTCCGACTCACCTATCAGCAAAACTCCACGTGCAACTTGCATGTCGCACGTCCCTGATGCAGTCTGTCCGTATGGCACGGGTTACTCACCGTCTTCGCTTGATCTCCGGGCGTGGTGGCACCACGGTCCGTGGGACGGCCGGAGGGGAGCCGTCCCGCGCCCTGCGACCTGCCCCGGAATGAAGACCCCGTCGCTGTACGCCAGCTTGGCTGCGGCGACGGGAGCGGTAACCGGGAGCAGCCGGGTGATGGTCGGGTGGCGGTCCGCCACCGCGGGTACGGCCCGACCAGCACCGACCCACCGACCGCCGGTCCACGAGGCAGACCCCCCGTCACCGGACCGCACCTGACCCCCCGTTCAGCCTCGCCGGTCCCGCCGGCCGACTTCCCAGGAGCCCATGTGCTTCCCCGCTCCGGTGACGTACTGCACGTGACTCGCGCGGCGAGTGTCCAGTTCCTCCGACCGATCATGTTCCGGGTGATCCGGGTGCTCGACTGGCCGACCTACGACGGTTGGCTCTGGCTCGACGGCTACGAGTTGAACGCGGCGGGGGACGCGGTCAACCGGAGGTCGATCTTCGTACTCCAGGAGGGGTTGCGGCAGCTCCAAGCCGCGCCGGCTCCGCGTCAGCACACCGTGCGGACGGCTCGCCGCCCGGCGGTCCGGACCCCGGTCCGGGTCGGCTGACCTCACGATTCCCGGTCGGGAGGGCGTGCCGTCGCCATAGAATCGGTACGCCCACCCCGGCACGTTCCACCCCGCGCGCCATGGACCCTGAACCTGGGATGGTCATGGTCAACTTGCCCGCCGCGCGGCGGCACCACCGGTCCCGTATCGGCTATGCCCTCGGGCTCTTCCTCTTCCTCGTCACCGCGACCGCGCTCGCGCTCGCGGTACGTCATCCCGCCTTCTCCGCCACCCAGCAGCTCGCCGAGCCCGTACCGGCCCCGGAGATCACCGTTGCCGGTGAGAACGGCCGGACGGAGTCCGGCACGGCCGACTCCGATGCCGCCGAGTCCGATGCCGCCCACTCCGACGGGTCGGACGACGAGGACGGCTGGGCCGCCACCGACCCGGCGGAGGACGAGGACGAACCGGCCGCGGGCGCCGGTGGCGGCGAGGGCGCGCTCGCCGAACGGCCGACCGGCGCCACCGACGACCTCAGCCGGTCGCTGTTCTACTCCGGGCTGCTCGGGCTCGCCATCTCGCTGGCCGGGCTGGGCCTGGTCGGCACCCGCAGACGCCAGTGGTGATCGTCAGGGCGTCGTGGTCGTCGCCGGGGCGGAGCCCGGAGTGCTCGGCCCGCTCGTCGGCGGCGCGGGTACGGCCACCACGATCGTGACCCGGTCGTCCTCGCCCACCGGGTAACCGGCCTCGGGATCGGTGGAGATCACCGTGCCGGCCGGGCGGTCCGACGCCCGCCGTTGCACCCGGTAGTCCAGGTCCAGCCGGTCGAGCGCCGCCCGGGCAGCCGCCTCCGGCAGCCCCACCAGCGGCGGCATCGGCACCTCCACCGGGGCGGTCGTGGCCGGCGTACTCGGCGGTGAACTGCTCGGCGCGGCACTGGTCGGCGCGGCGGTCGTCGGGGCGGCGCTCGTCTGTGCCGAGACGCTCGGCACCGGCGGGCCCGGATCGGAGTTCCGGTCGGCGGCACGCAGCGCCAGCCACACCCCCGCCCCGATCAACCCGAGCAGGAGCAGCGCCAGGATGCCGAGCAGGATCGGCATCCACCAGCGGCGCCCGGCCTGCTCGTCGCCGTACCACTCGCTGCCGGGCTCGGGATAGCCCGCCGGACGTGGTGGCGGCACCCCGGCCCGGCCGGACCAGGCGCCCACCGGTTCCTGCGGGGTGGTCGCGTCGAGGGGACGGCGCGGCCCGCCCTGTCCTGCCGGTCCGCCGGGCAACGGACGGGTGGCGTCGCCCGCGTTCCGCGGCATGGCGCGGGTCGCCTCCACGTCCTCCTCGGCGGCGTTCCTCGGCATCGCACGGGTGGCGTCGGCGTCGTGCCCGGCCGCGTCGCGCGGCATCGCGCCGGTCGCGTCGGCGTCGTGCCCGGACGCGTCGCGCGGCATCGCACGGGTCGCGTCGGCATCCGGGGGCATCGCGCGGGTCGCGTCCGCGTCACCGGCGGGTGGTTCCTGACGGTCGTCGCTCATGGCACGTCCTTTCCCCACCGGGACGGGGCGCACGGCCCTCGATCGTCCACCGTAGCGGTCCCCGGCGACACCGGCTGGGATCAGCGCGCCGCGCTCGTCACGGAGTCGGCGGCGGGGAGACCGTCGGCGGCGTGGACGCCTTGTCGCCGCAGGTGAGCGTCACCTGGTCGTTCCATCGGGCGGTACCGCCGGCCACCGGCTCCTGTGCCGTGACCGGGCCCTGGCGCCCGGTGGCGTACCGGGGATAGAGCCCTGCCTCCACCAGGTCGTCGGCCGCGTCGGAGCAGGACAGCGTGCCCACGTCGGGCACGCTCACGGCCGGCGCCGGCCCGGAGACCCACACGGTGACGGTGGTGCCGCGCTTCACCGGGGTGCCGGGAGCCGGTGAGGTGCGCTCCACGGTGCGTCCGGTGCCCGTACCGAAGACCAGTCGCCAGCCGAGGCGGCGCTCGCGCAGGTCCCGGCGGGCCTGCTCGAAGTCGGCGCCCACCACCTCGGGCACGGTGAGCCCGGCCGGGGCGCTGGTGCGCGTACCGGATGGTTGGGCGGCGGTGGCCGGCGGCGCCGTGGTCGCGGAGGCCGATGTGGACGCGGCGGCGGGCGGTGCGGAGTCGCCGGGCGCGGCCGAGCGCTCCGGCTCACCGGCAAGGATCCACCCGACGCTGGCGCCGATCACGGCCAGCAGGGCCACTGCCACACCACCGCCGAGGAGCAGCCTGCCTCGCCCCGGTCCGCTGCCGTCGCCTGCCGGTTGCCGCTCGTCCGTCATGCTCCCCGCCCCGATCATCGACAACCGTATCCGTTGCTCACTGACGGTCACGGCCCGTCGTTACGACTCGCCGCGCCGACCACGGGACGTTACGCTCCCCGGCATGGTCAGACGGGGCTGGGGAGGATCGACAGCCGCCGCGCTCGGCGTCGCCGCCGGCGCGGGTGCCGCGCAGCTCGGTTTCGGGTACGGGCTGGGCATCATCAACTGGGTGCCGGACGGCGCGGTACGGGCCGAGGCGGCCTGGGTGGCGAGCCTCGCCTGGGCGACCTGGATCGCGGCGACATCGGTCATCGTCGGTGCGGTCTGCGCCCAGCGCCTGCGTGGTGGCGACGACGAGTCGCCGGGCACGCTGCCCCGGCTCGGCCTGGCGCTCGCCGCGGGTGTCGGCGCGATCGTCACCGTCCTGCTGGTGGCGGTACCCGCGCGGGCGGCCCGGGTGCCGGACGTCTCCTCGCCGCAGGCGGTCGCCGCCGCGTACGCGGGCGCGGGGCTGGTGCTCGGCGTACTGCTCGCCGTCTGGGCGCTGCACACCCGCGCCGCCGCCACCAACCTGATCGCCACCACCGGCTGGCTCTGGCTGCTCGCCGTGGTGTCGGTGGTCGACGGGGTGATCGCCGGCCGTGGCCTGACCACCGCCCAGCTCGGCATCTGGCAGATCAGCGCGGACCGTGGCGCGTTCTGGATCCGCGACTACTTCTACTGGCCCGGTGCGCTGCTGTCGGTGCTCTCCGCCCTGGTGATCGGCCTGGTGGCGGCCCGCCGAGCCGCCCGCGCACCGGAGATCCGGGTCGGCGCGGCGGCCTCCGGGGCGGCCGGACCGCTGCTCGTCGCGCTGGCGTACCTGCTTGCCGTGCCGCGCCTGGCCGGGATCGCGGCGGAACAGTTGTCGGCCCACCTGATCGCCCCGTACGCGGTGATCGCCGGCGTCGGCGGCTCGATGGTGATGGCCGCGCTGGCTCAGCGCGCCGAGCGCCGGAGCGCCGAGCGGGTGACAGTGCCCCGCCAGCGCACCGGCGAGCCGGACTCCGTCGACGGGGAGCCCGCGATCGGCGAGGACACGGCCGAGCCGGACGGAGGATCGACGTCGGGACGGTCCGCGTCGGATCTCTCCGGGCGGACGACTCTGCCGGACACGGAGCCGAACCTGAACCTGTCGGCCGGTTCGCTCCGGGATGCGGCAGTGGACGACGGGCCGGGCGTGACGTCCGGCCGGACGGAGACGGATCGGGGACGTGCCACCCGGTCCACCACCGGCCGTCGAGGTCGGGCCGTGCCACCGCAGCGGCAACCCGAGTCACCCACGCAGGCCGGCTCGCACGACAAGGGTTCAACCGCCGACGAGCCGAACCCGCGAAGCACGACGGCCTCGCCGCAGGACGACTCCTCGTCCCCGACCGCCTCGCCGGGCCAGACCGGTTCGTCAGGCCAGGCCGGTTCGTCAGGCCAGGCCGATCCGCCGCCGCCCACCGACACCACCCGCCGCCGGGGTCGCTGAGCCCCACCCGCCCAGCCCGCGCGTCACCTCGGCCGCTGAGCCACCGCCCACTCGCGTCGATCTTGGAGTTGTGGCACCTCACAAAACTCCCATTCGGAAGATTCGAGGCGCCGTAACTCCAAGATCGGCGAGGCGCGGGCCAGCGCCCGCGCGTTCGCGGCCAGCCGGGCCGCAGGCGAGCCAGGGCGAGGGCGGCAGCGGGAGTCAGTCGACGGGCCAGGTGTGGACGGGTTCGTTGCCGCGCTGGAGCTCGGCGTACAGCTGGACCATGTGGTGCAGCGCGGCCTCCCGGTCCAGGCCCCGGCTCCGCTCGGCCGCCCACACCGTCTCGGTCTGCCAGACCGCACCGTTGCGGCCGGTACGGCAGCGGCCCTCGATCACGCCGAGCAGGCGGTCCCGTTCGGCCGGGGCGACACCGAACCGGTCCAGCCCCTGCGCGGCCACCGGCAGCAGCGTGTCGAGTACGAGCGTGGTGACCGGCACGTCCCCGAGCCGGGGCCAGTGCAGGACCGCCTCGATGCCGCGCCGGGCGGCGGCGTGGAAGTTCTCCTCCGCCGAGCTGAACGTCAACTGGCTCCAGATCGGACGGTCCGACTCGGCGAGGCCGCGGGCCAGCCCGAAGTAGAACGCCGCGTTGGCGAGCATGTCCACCACTGTCGGGCCGGCGGGCAGCACCCGGTTCTCCACCCGCAGGTGCGGGCGGTCGTTCATGATGTCGTAGACCGGCCGGTTCCAGCGGTAGACGGTGCCGTTGTGCAGCCGCAGCTCACCGAGCGTGGGCACGCCACCGGCGTGCAGCACCTCGACCGGGTCCTCCTCCTCGCAGATGGGCAGCAGCGGCGGGAAGTAGCGGACGTTCTCCTCGAACAGGTCGAAGATCGAGGTGATCCAGCGTTCGCCGAACCACACCCGGGGCCGTACGCCCTGGGCCTTCAGCTCGTCCGGGCGGGTGTCGGTGGCCTGCTGGAACAGCGCGATCCGGGTCTCCGCCCAGAGCTGCCGGCCGTAGAGGAACGGCGAGTTGGCACCGACGGCGACCTGCACGCCCGCGATGGCCTGGGAGGCGTTCCAGTAGTCGGCGAAGCTGTCCGGCGCGACCTGGAGGTGGAACTGGAGGCTGGTGCAGGCGGCCTCCGGCGCGATCGAGTCGGTGTGCGTACGCAGCCGCTCGACGCCGTTGATGTCCAGCTCGATGTCCTCGCCGCGGGCGCCGACGATCTGGTCGTTGAGGACGCGGTACCGCTCGTTGGTGGAGAGGTTGTCGGCGACCAGGTGGCGTTCGGTGAGCGTGGGCAGGATGCCGACCATCATGATCGTCGCGTCGGACTTGGCGGCCCGCTCGTCGGCGCGGCTGAGACTGCTGCGCAGGTCCTGCTCGTAGTCGGCGAAGCCGCTGCCCTCGATCAGCCGGGGCGAGGCGTTCAGTTCGAGGTTGAACTGCCCCAGCTCGGTCTGGAACAGCGGGTCGGCGATGTCGGCGAGGATCTGGTCGTTGCGCATGGCCGGTTCGGCGGCCGCGTCGATCAGGTTCAGCTCGATCTCCAGCCCGGTCATCGGGCGGTCGGCGTCGAAGCCGAAGTCGTCGAGCATCAGCGCGAACACGTCCAGGCACCGTCGGACCTTCTGCCGGTAGCGGACCCGATCCTCGCGGGAGAAGGCGCCCTGCTCGACGTCTCTGCCCATGTGTCCTCCCGGCGCCGGTGCGACGGAACCGTACCGTTCCGCAACGCATTGTGAACCATTCACGTGGTGGGCGTAAGTGCGCCCGCCCCGCCACCCGGCTGGACGGGCGACAGGTCTGCACCTGTACCCCGTCACCGCCGTCACCAGCGCGTCAGTGCGGAGAACTTCACGTGACGATTCGCACCGCCGGGGCGTACGCGAGAAGGGCCCGCACCGTCGGGGACGGTGCGGGCCCTGCGGGCCTGTGCCGGGCTCAGCCCTGGCGGATGGCCTCACCCTCGATCTCGATCTTGACCTTGCGGCCGACCAGGACGCCACCGGTCTCCAGCGCCACGTTCCAGGTCAGACCGAAGTCCTCCCGGTCGATCTCGGTGGAGGCGGAGAATCCGAAGATGTCCTGCCCGAACGGGCTGCGGCCGACGCCCTCGAACTCCACCTCGAGCTCGACCTGACGGGTCACGCCCTTGATGGTCAGCTCGCCGACGAGCACGAACTCGTTACCCTCGCGGGACTTCACCTCGGTGCTGCGGAACTCCAGCGTCGGGAACTGCTCCGCGTCGAGGAACTCCGGGCTGCGCAGGTGCGCGTCGCGGTCCGCCTGGGCGGTGTTGATGCTGGCCGCCTGGATGCTGGCGGTGACCGAGGACTGCATCGGGTCGTCGGTGACGGTGATGGTGGCGGTGGCGTCCGCGAACTCACCGCGTACCTTGCTGACCATCATGTGCCGCGCGACGAAGCCGACACGCTTGTGCGCGGCGTCCAGCACGTAGGTGCCGGGGGTGGGGATGGTCAGACCCTCCCAGTCGCGGGTAGTCGCCTCGGTGCTGCTGGTCATGATGCTCTCCTCCGGAGAAGAATGTTTAGGAGCCCAACGACTGACTGAGCAACTATAGTTGAGACAATATTCCCCGTGTCAAGTGTTGCTAGGATGGTGGCGTGGACCAGAACGTGTTCGACGACCCCCGGATCACCGCCGTCGGCCTGCTCGTCGAGGCGCACGCCGGGCTCGCCGCCCGGTTCGCCGCCCAGTTCGAGGAGCACGGCCTCTCCCCGGTCGAGTTCGAGGTGCTGACCCGGCTCGCCCGCTCACCCAACAACCAGCTGCGGATGACCGACCTGGCCGCGCAGACCTCGCTCTCCACCAGCGGCGTGACCCGCGTGGTCGACCGGATGGAGCGGGACGGGCTGATCTGCCGGCGTGCCTGCCCGTCCGATCGGCGCAGTTCCTTCGCGGTGGTGACCACCGCCGGGCTCAGCCGGCTGGACGACGTCCTTCCCGGCCATCTGCGGATCATCGAGCAGTGGTTCACCAGCCAGCTCGACCCGGCGCAGCTCGACGGGCTGCTGGACGGGCTGCGCCGGGTACGCGACGCGGTCCATCCGGGCGCCACCGCCGGCAGCACCGAGCCGGTCGAGGACGCCGCCTGACGGTCCGCGACCTGCCGGGCACTACCTGCCGGTCACCGGCAGAATGACCGGCAGAACCGCCCGAACAGCCGGACAAAGCGGTCCACATATTCGCGAATCGGTCGTCCGACCTCGGTAGTCTTCGGGCAGCGGGGGGCACCGGGGGGTGCTGGCGCGAGCGTGGAGCGAGGGGCAGTACCAGGGGGCTACTTCGCTCGCGCCACCCCCGCGCCCTCCGCCCCTCCCGTGCCGCCCGACGCGCAGTGCGGCCACCGCGACCCACCGGGGTGACGACAAGACGCTCATCGCCCCCGTCGGGCCGTCAGGGAGAACAGCAACTCCTCCTCCTGCGGCAGCAGGCTGACGCCGGTGACCTGTCGCGCCGCGTCCAGCCGATCCAGCACGGCCGGATCAGCGGTGCTGACCGCCAGCCCCACCAGCGCCTCGACCAGATCCCGCCGGTCGGCGACACCCTCGGCCGCGTCGGCAGCCGCGGCGAACCACTCCGCCGCCAGCTCCCGGTCTCCCCGGTGCAGCGCCACGTGCCCCTCGATCAACCCGCGCAGCGCGTCCTCGGTGCGCGCGTCCCCACCCGGGCCCGGCGGATCGAGCATCTCCACGGCCGGTGGACGGCGCCGACCCGGCACCACTCCCGACGGCCACAGCTCGGCGATCGTGGCCAGCGCCTCGTCGGTGCGCCCGGCGTGGGCGAGCGCCAGCCCGACCGCGCCGACCGTCCGGCGCCGCCGCCCGGGATCACCCAGCTCCGCGAGCGCGGCCGCCACCCGGCGACCCTGCTCGACCGCCTCGGCGTATCGGCCCTCCAGGCGGGTCAGCTCGGCCTGATCGGCACGCGCCAGCACACGCAGGCGCTGGTCACCGCACTGTGCCGCCAGGCGGTCGACAGTCGCCAGCCGCCGCCGGGCACCGGCCAGCCGACCTTCGCGTACGTCGTGCCAGGTCAGGTGCGCCTGGGCGACGGCCATCTCGCGTACCCGGTGGTGCCGGGTGGCCGAGGCCAGTGCGGCCTCGGCCTGCTCGCGGGCCTCGTCGTGCGCGCCGAGCCCGAGCAGCAGCGCGCAGAGCACGGACCGGGCGGACAGTTCGCCGGTCACGTCGCCCGCCTCGGCGAAGACGACCAGGGCGGCCCGGGCCGCCGGGAGTTCCTCCGCGCCCGCGCCGTGCTCGGCGGCGAGCCGGGCCGCGCCGAGCATGGCCCAGGCCCGCAGCGTGGGCCGGGCACCAGCGGTACGCGGATCGGCGAGCAGCCGCCGCAGCCGGCCCCGGCCGGACACGTCCCGCCCGCGCAGCCGCCACCATCGGGGCAGTGAGGCGGCGAGCAGGAGCGCGGTCTCCGGCGCGTACTCGGCGGCGTACGCCAGCGCGGCGGTGATGTCGCTCGTCGCCTCGTCGAGCACGTGCACCGCGCCGGACATCTGTGCGCCCACCAGCCCCGGCGCGGTGCGGTGGACCAGACCGGCGATCACCGCGGCGTGCCGCATCCGGATCCGGGCGGTCTCGCCCTCCAGGTCGGCCTGTTCCGCGGCGAAGTCACGGACCGCGTCCAGCAGACGGAACCGGAACGGGCCGGTGCCCCTGACACTCAGCAGGCCCAGCTCGCGCAGCCGGTCCAGCATCGGCGCGGCGTCCCACCGCCGGCCGCCGTCGGCGAGCAGATCCTCGGCCAGCTCGACCGACCAGCGGTTACGGAACGCGGACAGCCGCCGCAGCGCCGCCCGGTCGGCGTTGGCGAGCAGGTGATAGCTGGTCGCCACGGCGTCGCGCAGCGTCACAGTGCCGGCGGACGGGTCGGCGGGCTCCCAGCCGGGGCGTACGCCGGTCAGGTCCAGGACGCGGTCGCCGTAGCGGTCGAGCAGCTCGGTGACGTCGAGGATGCGTCCCCGTGCCGCCATCAGCTCGATGGCGAGCGGCAGTCCGCCGAGCCGGCGCACGAGCGCGGCGAGCGCCGGCAACTCGGCCGGGGTCGGTGGTTCCCGGCGGGCCTGGGCGAAGCGGGCGGCGAACAGCGCCGCCGCCGGCCAGCGGTCCAGGCCGGCCCGGTCGGCGGGTTCGGTGCCGGCCGGCGGTACGTCGAGCGGCGCGACCGGCCGGACCATCTCGCCGGCCAGGCCGACCGGGCGGCGGCCGGTCACCAGCACCCGCAGCGTCGGCACGGCGGCGGTCAGGACGCGGAGCGCCTCGGCCACCGGCTCCGGCGCCCGGTCGACGGCGTCGACGAGCAGCAGCGCCCGCCGATCGCCGATCCGGCAGGACAGGTCGGCCAGCCGGTTCACGCCGAACATCGACGCCGACGCGGCGAGTACGTCGGCGGCGTCCGAGCCCTCGCCCACGAGCACCCCGGCCACGCCCGCCGGGTGGCGGGCCGCCACCGCGTGCGCGACGGTGACGGCCAGCGCCGTCTTGCCCACCCCGGCGAGCCCCACGAGGCTCACCACCGGGTACGCGTCGAGCAGCCCGGACACCTCCGCCACGTCCCGTTCCCGGCCGAGCAGCGGTACGGGCTGGGGCAGCGCCACCGGCGGATCGTCGGCGGCGGCACCGGCTGCGGGGAGGCGGGATGCCGCGGGCCGGGCGGTGTCGACGAACTCGCGCCGCTCGTCACCGCTCAGGCCGAGCGCGTCGGCCAGCAGGTCGACTGTGGTGCGCTGGGGGCGGGTGGCCCGCCCCCGTTCCAGATCGCGGACCGTCCGTACGCCCACGCCGGCCCGGCCCGCCAGCTCGGCCTGGGTCAGGCCGACGGCGAGCCGGTGCCCGCGCAGCAGGTCGGCCAGACCGGTACGACCGCCTGGGCCCCGCGCACGGTCATGATCCGGAGTCATGGGCACGAAGATTACGGATGGACTCCGACGCTCCACAGCCCATCGTCAACCACCCGACCGTCCACTGCCGATATCCGACAGGGCGCGGTTCCGGGCGTCCTCACATGCCGAGATCGCGCGCGATGATCATGCGCTGCACCTCGCTGGTGCCCTCGCCGATCTCCAGGATCTTGGAGTCGCGCCAGAAGCGGGCCACCGGGTACTCGTTCATGAAGCCGTACCCGCCGTGGATCTGCGTGGCCTCGCGGGCGTTGTCCACCGCCACGGTGCTGGCGTGCAGCTTGGCGATGGCCGCCTGGCGCTTGAACGGCTCACCGGCGAGCATCCGGGCGGCCGCGTCGTAGTAGGCCAGCCGGGCCGTGTGCGCCTTCATCTCCATGTCCGCGATCTTGAACTGGATGGCCTGGTAGTTGCCGATCGGCTGGCCGAACGCCTGGCGCTCCTTCGCGTACTTGATCGACTCGTCCACGCAGCCCTGGGCCAGGCCGACGGCGAGCGCCGCGATGGCGATCCGGCCCTCGTCCAGGATGCGCAGGAACTGCGCGAAGCCCCGTCCGCGCTCGCCGAGCAGGTTGGCCGCCGGCACCCGGCAGTCGTCGAACGTCAGCTCGTGGGTGTCCGACGCGTTCCAGCCGACCTTCGAGTAGCCGGGCGCGACGGTGAAGCCGGGCGTACCGGACGGCACGATGATCGTGGACAGCTCCTTGCCGCCGTCCGGCCGCGTACCGGTGACGGCGGTGACTGTGACCAGCGCGGTGATGTCGGTGCCGGAGTTGGTGATGAACGCCTTCGAGCCGTTGATGACCCACTCGTCGCCGTCCAGGACCGCGCGCGTCCGGGTGCCGCCCGCGTCCGAGCCGGTGCCCGGCTCGGTGAGCCCGAACCCGGCCAGCGCCTCACCGCTGAGCAGCTTCGGCAGCCACTGCGCCTTCTGCTCCTCGGTGCCGAAGCGGTAGATCGGCATCGCGCCGAGCGACACCGCCGCCTCCAGCGTGATGGCCACGCTGGAGTCCACCCGGGCCAGCTCCTCCAGCGCCAGGCAGAGCGCGAAGTAGTCGCCGCCCATGCCGCCGTGCTCCTCCGCGAAGGGCAGCCCGAACAGGCCCATCTTGCCCATCTGACGGACGATCTCGTACGGGAAGGTGTGCTGCTCGTAGTGCTCGGCGATGGTGGGCGCGACCACCTCGCGGGCGAATTCCCGGACGCTCTCCCGCAGCGCCTGCTGCTCCTCGTCGAGCCGGAAGTCCATGTCGATCCTCCTGGAAAGGGCGGGCCGCCGGGCGCTCGTGACGCCGGGAGCGGCTGAAGCGTTAGGAGGGGCCCCTTTACATGCACCAGGCGTTAAGAGGGGGCCCTTCCTTACCGGGTCAGACGGGGGTGACGCCGTGCCGGCGCCGGGAGAAGTGCCGCTCCTTGCCGCGCGCGGCGGTGAACCGGCGTACCAGCTCGGCGCGCAGCTCGTGCGGCTCGACGATCGCGTCCACCACCAGCTCGCTGGCGAGGCGCACCACGTCGATGTCGCGCTCGTACTCCTCGCGCTTCGCGGCCACGAACGCGGCCCGCTCGGCCTCGTCGGAGATGGCGGCGATCTTGTTGGCGTAGACCGCGTTGACGGCGGCCTCCGCGCCCATCACCGCGATCTTCGCGGTGGGCAGCGCGATCGTGGCGTCCGGCTCGAAGCCGGGACCGGCCATCGCGTAGAGACCCGCGCCGTACGCCTTGCGGACCACCACACAGATCTTGGGTACGGTCGCCTCGGAGATCGCCGTGATCATCTTCGCGCCGTGCCGGATGATGCCCTGCTTCTCCACCGCGCTGCCGACCATGAACCCCGGCACGTCGCTGAGGAACAGCAGCGGCACGTTGAACGCGTCGCAGAGCTGCACGAACCGGGTCGCCTTGTCGGCCGAGTCGACGAAGAGCACGCCGCCCTTGAACATCGAGTTGTTGCCGACCACGCCGACGACCTCGCCGTTGAGCCGGCCGAACCCGATGGTCAGCTCCTTGGCCCACAGCGCCTGGATCTCGAAGAAGCTGCCGGAGTCGAGCAGGCCCTTGACGTACCGGCGCATGTCGAACGCCTGCCGCTCGCTGGCCGGGACCAGCGCGGCCAGGTCGGCCTTCTCCGGCGCGGCCACCGCCTCGGCCGCCGGCGGGTCCTGCTTCCAGTTCGACGGCAGGTACGACAGGTACGTCCGCACCACGTCGAGCGCGTCGTTCTCGGTCTTGCAGAGGAAGTGACCCACGCCGGACTCGGCGCAGTGCACCTTCGCGCCGCCCATCGCCTCCAGCGTGGTCTTCTCGCCGGTGACCATCTCGACCATCCGGTCGGAGCCGAGGTACATGCTGGCGTTGCCGTCCACCATGGCGACCACGTCGCAGAACGCCGGGATGTACGCCCCGCCCGCCGCGCTCGGCCCGAACAGCGCGCAGACCTGCGGGATCGAGCCGGAGGCGCGGACCTGGTTCCAGAAGATCTTGCCGGCGCCGCGCCGGCCCGGGAACAGGTCGACCTGGTCGGTGATCCGGGCGCCGGCCGAGTCGACCAGGTAGACCATCGGGACGCCGGTCGCGTAGGCCCGCTCGATGATCCGGATGATCTTCTCGACGGTACGCGCACCCCAGCTGCCGGCCTTGACCGTGGAGTCGTTGGCCATCAGGCAGACCTGGCGGCCGTCGATCGTGGCGGTGCCGGTGACCACGCCGTCGGCGGGCAGCCCGTCGGCCATCGCGTTGGCGTAGAGCCCGTCCTCGACGAAGGAGCCCTCGTCGACCAGGTACGCCACACGCTCGCGGGCGAACAGCTTCCCCTTCGCGGCGTTTGCCGCGTGGTACTTGTCCGCACCGCCGGCGCGGGCGCGCTTGCGTAGCTGCTCCAGAGCTTCACCGTCGAGCGTCACGCCGACTCCCGTTGCCACGGCCCCCGCACAGGGCGCCCACCGACCTGAACGATCGTTAGGCTACCCCACCCGCACCATCCCCGGCACCCCACCACGCCCCCGCACCCCACCCACCCCCGCTCATTTCGTTGATCACGGGGGTGGGTGGGAGAGGGGGTCAGGCGGGGCGGGGGGTCAGGCGGGTTCGGGGGCCGGCCCGGAGGACTCCGGACGGGAGCTTCTTGCCCACCAGGGTCTCGGCCAGCTCGGCGGCCTCGATCAGGGCGTCCAGGTCGATGCCGGTGTCGATGCCCATGTCGTGCAGCATGTGCACCGCCTCCTCGGTGGCCAGGTTGCCGCTGGCACCCGGCGCGTACGGGCAGCCACCGAGGCCGCCGACGCTGGCGTCGAACTCGGTGATCCCCAGTTCCATCGCGGTGAGCATGTTCGCCAGCGCGGTGCCACGGGTGTTGTGGAAGTGCAGCAGCACCGGCAGGTGGGCGTTGCGGTCCCGGACCGCCGTGACCAGTTCGCGGACGCGCCGGGGCGTACCCATGCCGGTGGTGTCGCCGAAGGCGACGCGGTCCGCGCCGTCGCGGGCGACGCGGTCGACGATCGCGGCGACCCGGCGGGGGTCCACGTCGCCCTCGTAGGGGCAGCCGAAGCTGGTCGCCACGATCACCTCGGCGGTGGCGCCCGCGCCGTGCAGCAGGTCGATCAGCTCGGCGATGTCGTCCAGCGACTCGTCGGTGGACCGGTTGACGTTGCGGCGGTTGTGCGTGTCGCTGGCCGAGACCACCACCTCGATCTCGGTGAAGCCCGCCGCCAGCGCCCGCTGTGCGCCACGGGTGTTCGGCACCAGGGCGGAGTAGCGCACCCCGTCGACCTTCTCGGCCCGCTGCCACACCTCGTCGGCGTCGGCCATCTGCGGGATCGCCTTCGGGTGGACGAAGGAGACGGCCTCGATGCGCCGTACCCCGGTGCGGGACAGCGCGTCGAGCAGCCGCACTTTCGCGTCGGTGGGGATGGGCTCCTCGTTCTGGAGGCCGTCGCGGGGACCGACCTCACGGATGCTCACGGAGTCTGGAAGTTCCGCCATCAGATTCACCTCACTGGGTCGAAGGTCAGCGCATCCGGGAGACGATGCCGGTGTCGTAGTCGCCGGAGAGGAACTCCGGGTTCTCCAGCAGCTCGGCGAAGAACGGCAGGTTGCACTTCGGGCCGGCGATCTCGAACTGGGCGACAGCCGCCCGCGCCCGCTCGACCGCCTCCTCGCGGGTCGCCCCGGTGAGGATCAGCTTGGCCATCAGGCTGTCGTAGAACGGCGTGACGGTGTTGCCGGCGACGTAGCCGGAGTCGACCCGGACGCCGGTGCCGGACGGCTCGTTCCAGGTGGTGATCGCGCCCGGGCCGGGCAGGAAGCGCTTCGGGTCCTCGGCGTTGATCCGCAGCTCGATGGCGTGACCGCGCGGGGTGAGCGCGTCCGGGTCGAACGTCGGCGCCAGGCCGGACGCCACCCGCAACTGCTCCTCGACCAGGTCGACGCCGTAGACGTACTCGGTGACCGGGTGCTCGACCTGCAGCCGCGTGTTCATCTCCAGGAAGAAGAACTCCTGCGTCGAGGGATCGAGCAGGCATTCCACAGTGCCCGCATTGCGGTAATTGACCGCCTCGCCGGCCCGCACTGCGGCGGCCAGGAACCGCTCGCGCAGCTCGGGCGACACCGCCGGGGACGGCGACTCCTCGACCAGCTTCTGGTTGCGCCGCTGCACCGAGCACTCCCGCTCGCCGAGCGCCACCACCCGGCCGTCCGCCAGGCCGAGGATCTGCACCTCGACGTGGCGCACCCGGGGGAAGTACCGCTCGATCAGCACCGACCCGTCGCCGAACATCCGCTCGGCGAACGCGCGGACCTTGTCGTACTCGGTGCGCAGCGCCGCCTCGTCGGCGGCCACGCCCATGCCCATGCCGCCGCCACCGGCGGCGGCCTTGACCATCACCGGGTAGCCGATCTCCGCGGCTGCCGCGACCGCCGCGTCCAGGTCGCTCGCCGGTTCGGTGGTGCCGGGCGCGACCGGCACGCCCGCGGCCGCCATCAGGTTCCGGGCGTTGATCTTGTCGCCCATCGCGCTGATCGCGTCGGCGCCGGGCCCGACCCAGATCAGGCCGGCCCCTTCGACGGTACGGGCGAAGTCCGCGTTCTCGGACAGGAAGCCGTAGCCGGGGTGGATCGCCTGCGCGCCGGTGCTCCGGGCGGCGTCGAGGATCGCCTCGACGTTCCGGTAGCTCTGGGCCGGGTTCGCCGGGCCGACGCAGACCGCCTCGTCGGCCTCGGTCACGAACGGCAGCGCGCCGTCGGCCTCCGAGTGCACCGCGATCGTCCGGATCCCGAGCCGCCTACCGGTGCGGATGATCCGCCGCGCGATCTCCCCCCGATTCGCGACCAACAACGATTCGATCATCTTCTGCACGGACGTGACCCCTTCTCGACGCAAAGCCGGGGTCTCTTCTTAACACGCGTTAAGGTACGCGCGGCGTGTCAGGTCGGGTCGGTGGGCGCGAGCAGGGCCGCGAGGGTCGCGCCGCGCAGCAGTTCGGCCCGGCGCCGGCGGTCCACCTCGCCGCCGAGGAACGGCGTCGAGTTCATCAGGCCGAACGCCGCGTGGGCGAGCACCCGGGCCGCGCCGTCGGGCAGGCCGGGGTGCAGCGCGGTCAGCACGGTGACCCATTCCTCGACGTACATCCGCTGGAGCCGACGGATCCGGCGGCGCGGCTCGTCCGGGAGGCGGTCCAGCTCGTGCAGGTGCAACGCGATCACCGCCGGGTTCGCCAGCGCGAAGTCGACGTGGAAGTCGATCAGCGACTCCAGCGCCGCACGCGGGTCGCCCGGGTGACCGGCGGCCCGTTCCCGCCCGCCCGCGAGCAACCCCTCACTCACCGGGATCAGGGCGGCGACGAGCATCGCCTCCTTGCCGGCGAAGTGGTGGTAGAGCGCGGGACCGGTGACCCCGGCCGCCGCGCCGATGTCGTCCATCGACACACCGTGGTAGCCGCGCGCCGCGAAGAGGCCGACCGCGATCTCCAGGATCTCGTCCCGCCGGGACCGGCGCCGGGCCGCACCCGCCGCACCCCGTGCCTGCTGTTCCACCGCCACCGGACCAGCCTAGACCTCGCGTTCGAACTGGGGCAGCCGCGGTTACCCAACGGTTGCCCCAGCCCGTCGTGTCAGTCCTCCTCGATGCCGTGGTCGGCGCGGACCTTCGACGCCTCGGCCTCCCGGCCCTGCTCGTCGAGCGCGCGGGCGAGCAGCCAGGCGGCCTGCGTGGCGGGACGGGAACCGCTGGGCAGCCCGCCCAGGACCGGGCGCAGCAGCCCTTCGGCCTGCTCCGGCCGCCCGTCGCGCAGCAGCAGCTCACCGGTCAGCACCTCGACCTGCGCCGCCTCGCCGAACGCCTCGATCGACCGGAGGCGCTCCGGCACCCCGTCCACCCGGTCCAGCGCGGCGGTGAGACGATCCTCGCCGATCAGCACCCGGGCCACCGCGTCGGCGGCCATCGCCCGCTCGTACGTGACCACCGGCGCCTCGTCGGCCTCGGCCGGGAGCGCGGCCGCCGCCTCGTCCACCCGCTCGATCGCTGCGACCGCGGCCGGCAGGTCGCCGGACCAGTGCAGGGCGAGCAGTTCCCGCCGCCGGGCCCGCAGCTCGTCCACCTGGAAGCCGGCCAGCCGCCAGGCGGTCGCTGCCGCCGCGAACCGCTGCGCGGCCAGGGCGTCCCGGTCGGCGTCGTAGAGCAGGCCACCGGACTCCTCCAGCACCTGCGCCCGGTGGGGGAGATTGTCCGGCCCGTCCAGGTTCTCGGCCAGCGTGTCGAGCACCGTGAGCGCCAGATCCGTCTCGCCGAGGCCGGCGTAGATGCCCGCCAGCATGTGCCGGCACCGGTCCGCCTCGGCCTGCGCGCCGGCCCGGTCGAGCCCGAGCACCGCCTCCTCGGCCACCTCGGCGGCCTCGGCCAGCCGACCGGCCACCCGGTACGCCTCGGCCAGCTCCCAGCGCAGCAGCGCGTCGCCCTCCAGCCCCTGCTCGACGCAGAGCGTGACCGCCTCGGCCAGATCCTCCACCGCCTCGCCGGCCCGGTCGGCGGCCATCAGCGCCCGGCCCCGGGTGACCCGCAGCGGCAGGTGGGCGCCGGCCGGGGCGACCGACAGCGCCTCCTCGCACGCGGCCACCGCGTCGGCCGGGTCGTCGGTGGCGCGGGCGTACGCCAGGCAGGCACCGGTGAGCATCTCGGCGTCGCCCAGCTCGCCCGCCAGCCGGCGGGACCGCGCCGCCGCGTCCCGGAACTCCTCGGCCCGCTCCAACTGCTCCAGCACGTGCGTGCGGTGCAGCGCGACCCGCCCGGCCAGCCACGGATCGGCGTCCGCCTCCGCCTCGGCCCGGTCGAGCGCGTCGAGCGCCTCCGCCCACTGCTCGCGGTGCACGTGGGCGAGGGCCAGCCGGTCCCAGCCGGCGGCCCGGTCACGCGGCTCGCCGTGCTCGGTCAGGTAGCCGGCCGACTCCCGGGCCAGGGCCATCCCCTCGTCCGCGCTCTCCTCGACCATGCTGAGCAGCACACCGAGCCGCCCGGCCACCACCTGGGCGCGCAGCGGGTCCGGCACCTCCCGCCACGCGGCGAGCGCCTCGCGGTTGACCTCGATCGCCACCGGCACGCCGTCGTCGTCCTGGGACAGCTCACCGGCCCGCAGCTCCAGCCGCCAGGCGCGGGTGGTCGCGGGCACGTCGGCGTCACCGAACCGCTCGTCGTACGCGTGCAACGCGGCGACCAGGCCGTCCCGGCGGTTGGTGCGCCAGCACTCCTCGGCCAGCGCGAGCAGTTCGTCCGCGCCGGCGTCGGCGGGCACCGTCACCGGCTGCGGAGAGGCCACCGGCGCGTCCGAGCCGGTCCGCGCGGCGGGCACCGCCGGGCGGCGCAGGCTCGCGGAGAGCGGCAGGTGCTCGCCGACCGGCCCGGCCGCCAGCTTGCGGGCGATCAGGCCGGACTGGTGCGTGGTGCCGTTGCGCGCGTCGAACCGCTCGGCCAGCGCGGTCGCCGTACCGGCCAGCTCGTCGGCGAGCGCACCCGCCGGCACGTCGGCGGCCGGCCGCTCGCCGGAGGCGCGGCGGTGCACAGTCAGCTCGGCCGGCACCTGACGCAGCGCGGCCGAGGCGGCGGCCGCGAAGTGCATCGCGGCGGCAGGGGTGGGCGCGCGGTCCAGCCAGTCGAGATGCCGCTCGACCAGTTCCAGGGCGCGGGCCTCGTTGCCGGTCACGGTGCAGAACTCGACGTGGTCGGCGATGTCCCACAGGTCGGCGAGGTGCCCGCGCACCCGCCGGTACGCCTCCCGGTGCGCGTCCCGCGCCGCGTCGGTGCGGCCGGTCTCGCGGTAGGGCGTGAGCAGCGCGGTGAGGATCCCCTGCGGCTGCTCGCTACAGGTGAGCCGCCCGGCGAGCACCGGCTCGGCCAGCGCCACCGCCTCCTCGTGGCGGCCGTGCCGCACCAGGTGCGCGACCTGCGTGGTCGGGTCGCAGCCGGCGCAGTCGGAGAGCGTGTCGCGCGGGGTGGTCATCCACTTGCGGTACCACTGCTCCGCCGCCTCGTCGTCGCCCAGGTGCGCGGCCACCAGGTAGCGGTGCTTGTAGACCGCCTGGAGCGAGTGCCCGGAGTCGCGGTAACGCCGCTCCATGTCGTCGAGCACCGCGTACGTCCGGTCCAGCGGCAGCTCCGGGAACTTCACCATGGCGTTGACCATGTACTTGAAGAACCAGAGCAGCTGGTGCGTGTAGCGCTGGTGGTAGGGCTGCGGATCCTTGTCGTACTCGGCCAGGCACCAGGAGAACGTGACGAAGGACTTCGCCGGTTCGCCGCCGTAGACGTACGCGGTGGTGCCGGTGACCCGGGCGGCGAAGGCGAGGTGCCTGTCGTCGCCCGCGTCGGCGCGGCGCAGCAACTGCTCCAGCGCGGCGATCTGCCCCGGCCCGTACGGCATGGATTCGATCTCGTGGTGCATCCGCCAGAGGTCGTCGTCAGTCACGGGTCTCTCCCGGTACGGCCCGGCCGAGCAGGCCGAGGAAGGAACTGTTCAGCAGTGCGGCGTCGGCCGCCCGGATCGGGTGGTGCCCGAGCAGCAGGGCCTGCCCGTAGAGCGCCTCGACGGCCAGCCCGACCAGCTCCGGGTCGGCGAGCGTGGTGACCCGGCGGACCAGCGGGTTGCGGTGGTTGAGCACCAGTTGCGGGCGGTCCGGCGGCGCTGAGGCGGCGAGCGCGTCGAGCACGCCGCCCCACAGCTCGTCGGCCCTGTCCCGGCTGGCGGCGAGCTGGTCGTGGAACGCGGCCGACCGGGACACCAGGTAGAGCGCCGGCAGCGAGACCGGGTCGTACGCCCGGATCACGACCTCACAGCCGAGCCGTTCCAGGGCCCGCTGCGCGGCGGTGAGGAACGGCCGCAGGGCCAGTTCGGTCGCCGGGTCGAGGATCTCGAACCGGGTGGTCAGGTCGCTCGGCTCAAGCCGCTCGATCAGCACCGACCGGTCCACTGTGGGCAGCCGTTCGATCAGCTCGGTGTCGTACGTGTAGCCGCCGTTGACCACCGCCACGTCCTGCGCGGCGGCCACGGCGGCGAGCTGGCGGAACTCGTCCAGGCTGGCGGCGTACCGGAGCACGCCGTGCCGCTGCCGGAACTCGGTGAGCGTCATCGTGCCGACGTTGGTGTCCATCGGCCACCACTGGTCGACCAGCCGCAGCATCTCGTCGTCGTGCATCGCGAGCGCCTTGACGCCGAGGTGGTGCACCTGGAGGAACTCGCCGAGCCGGCGCGGGTCGTGCTTGGCGAGGCGGACCAGCCAGCCGCGGATCTGGTCGCCGAGCGCCTCCCGGACGGAGGTGAGAAGCGCGTCCTCGTAGAGCGCCTCGCGGCTGGCGGTGGGCCGCAGCTCGCTGGCGTCGACCACGCAGTGGGCGAAGAAGGCCCACTCGGGCAGCAGCCCGTCGGCGTGCTCGCTGAGCAGCATCCGCTTGAGGTAGACCCGGTGCCCGGCCCGGGCCGCCGGGTTCACCGCGGCGGGCAGGATGAACGCCACGCCGGTCAGGCCGGCTTCGGGCACCGACAGCGGCACCACGTCGAACGGGGCGAAGCCGAGCAGCTCCTGCGCGTACCGCTGGAGGGCGGCCCGGTCCACCGGCGCACCGGGCGTGGTCGGCCACGGCGGCGGGCCGGCGGTGGTCGGCGTGTCACCGACCCGCACGTCGACCGGCAGCAGGCCGCCGTAGAGGCGGGCCAGCTCGGTGACAGTGGGTACGCCGAGCCACTGGTCGGCGTCGCGCCGGGGCACCAGCGTGACTGTCGTGCCGGGCTCGTCGCGGGCCTGTTCCGGCTCGGCGAGCCGTACCGCGTACCGCCCGTCGGACCAGCCCGTCCAGAGCACTGTGGGCTCGTCGGCGTGCCGGGTGACCACCCGGATCTCGTCCGCCACCAGGAAGCAGGAGAGCAGACCGATGCCGAACTGGCCGAGGAACTCGTGCCGGGAGAAGCCCAGCTCGTCGCGCTTGGAGCTGCGGCCGATGGTGGCGAGCAGCTCGTGCACCTGCGCCTCGGTCAGGCCGATGCCGGTGTCGTGCACGCGCAGCGTCCCGTCGCCGGTCAGCTCCGGCGGCTCGATGCGGACCCGGGCCGGGGCTTTCGGCTCGGTGGACCGGCGCGCGGTGATCGCGTCGACGGCGTTCTGGAGCAGCTCGCGCACGTAGACCCGCGGACTGCCGTAGAGGTGATGACTGAGCAGGTCGACCACGCCACGGAGGTCCACCTGGAAGGTGCGGTCCAATCGCGCTCCCGGTTCGGATTTTCGGCGCTCACCGTACCGGTCAGCGCCGACAGTGTCCGTCCCGTTTCACCCCGGCGGCTTGACCCTCCACCGGGTGCAGGGCACACCGTCTCCCGGCATGACGATCACCGCCGTCCCGGGCCGCGACTACCGGCTGCTCTGGTCCGCCGCCGTCTGCTCGCAGGTGGGGGACTCCCTGCGTACGCCGGCTCTGGCCCTGCTGGCCGCCACGCTCACCCGCGACCCTCGCGCGGTAGCCGCGGTGACAGTGGCCGGGCTCCTTCCGCCGCTGCTGTTCGGCCTGCTCAGCGGCGTGTACGCGGACCGGTGGGACCGGCGGCGGACGATGGCGGTGGTGGACGGGGGGCGGGCCGTGGTGGTGGCGGCGCTGGCCTGGTCCGTGGCGACCGGGCACGCCGGGATCGCCACGCTGGTCGTCGTCGCCTCGCTGCTCGCCCTGCTGGGCACGCTCTTCGACGCGTCCGCGTACGCGCTGCTGCCCACTGTGGTGCCACCCGAAAGGCTGGCGGGCGCCAACGCCCGCCTCCAGGCCGGAACCGCGGTCGCGGGGGGATTCGTCGGCGCCCCCTTGGCCGGTGTCCTCTTCGCCGTCTCCCCCGCACTCCCGTTCACCGCCGACGCCCTGACCTTCGCCCTGGCCGCCGTCCTCATCCTCGCCATCCCCGCCCCGACTCCCCGCCGATCTTGCACTTTCCGCCCCGGCAAAGCCGCACAAAAAGGACAGGCGAGGGGCCACAACCGCAAGATCAACGAGAACAAGGGTGGGGTTTGGGAGGGGATTCGGTTTCTTCGACGGGATCGGGTTCTCCGGGCGCTGACAGTCGGGACGGCCGGGTCGAATCTGGCCATCGGAGGGCTGGCCTCGGTGCTCGTGCTCTATGCGCTGGCCGTGCTTCGGGTGCCGGAGGCGGCGTACGGGCTGTTCGCGGCCGGCGCGATCGCGGGCGGGCTGGGCGGCGCGCTGTTCGCCGGACGGCTGGCCGCCCGCTTCGGCACGCTGCCCACGCTGCGTGTCGTGCTGCTCGGTCAGACGCTGGCGCTGGCCGGATTCGCGCTGGCCCGGCACCCGCTGACCGGCGGCCTCGCGATGGCCGGGTTCACCGCCGGCTCCACGATCTGGAACAGCCTGCGGGCGGCGTACGGGCAGCGGCACGTACCCCCGGATCTGCTCGGCCGGGTGGGCGCGGCACAGCGGGTGGCCGGGCTGGCCGCCGCACCGGCCGGCGCGGTGCTGGCCGGTCTCGCCGCCCAGGCGTTCGGCCTGACGCCTGTCCCCTGGGCGGCCGCCGCGGTCTTCGCCCTGGTCACGGCCGCCGTCTGGGTGACCTTCCGAGCGCGCACCGGCCCGCCCGCCGCGCCACCGCACTGATCACCCGCCCCGCGGGTCAGCCACCGGGCCGCGCGGGCTCGAAGCCGGCCAGGCGAACGGCGATCCGGTGACGGACCGGCGGGAGCGTGGAGACCGTCCGGAGCAGCAGATTCCGCAGCGGTCGCACGGCCGGCGGTGCGGCGGCGAGCCGGGTCAGCCCGGCGGCGAAACCGAGCACCTCCTCGGCGCGGGGGCGACGGTCGGCGGCGTACCCGTCGAGGGCCTGCGGGCCGGCGGCGAGCGCGTCGCCGAGGGCGACCGCGTCGCGCAGGCCGAGGTTCATCCCCTGCCCACCGGCCGGGCTGTGCACGTGCGCGGAGTCCCCGGCGAGCAGCACCGGCCCGGACCGGTAGGTGCTCGCGATCCGGTGGTGGATCCGGAACCGGGACGCCCACGCCATGCCGGTGACCCGGTCCGGCCGGCGCGCCGGACCGCGCTCGTCCAGCAGCGCCTGGAAGTGGTGCGCCTGCGGGTCGCGCGGCGCGTCGTCCACAGTGGCGACCAGCCGGACCGTGCCGTCGGGCAGCGGCGCCCAGACCAGCGGGCCCCGGCGGGACAGGAAGAGGCTCACCTGGTCGCGCGGGAGCGCGCTGTCCACGTGGACGTCGGCGAGCAGGAACGACTCCCCGGGGTCGGCCGGGCCGCCGAAGCCGATGCCGGCCAGCTCGCGGACCCGGCTGTGCATCCCGTCCGCGCCGACGACCCGGCGTGCCCGGACCGCGCGGCCGCCGTCGAAGCGGGCGACGGCGCCGTCGCCGTCGAGGTCCAGGCCGGTCATCTCGTACGGCCGCAGCACGCGCCCGCCGAGCGCGGCGAGCTGGTCGGTGAGCACCGCCTCGGTCTCGGCCTGGGAGATCAGCAGCGCGTACGGGTAGCGCGACGGCAACCTGTCGAAGGGGACGGTGACCAGCACCCGGTCCCGGTCGCGGACGCTGAACCGGGCCGAGTGCAGCCCTCGCGCGGCCAGCGGCGCGGCGACCCCGATCCGGTCCAGCACCTCCAGGGTGCCGGCGTGCACGACTGCGGCGCGCGAGGTGACCGGCGGCTCGGCGAGCCGGTCGACGACAGTAGCGGTCACCCCGTGCCGGGCGAGCGTGACCGCCACGGCCAGGCCGGTCGGCCCGGCTCCCACCACGAGGACGTCGGTGCGTTCGGGCAGCATCGCTTCCACCTCCGGGCTCGGTCAACAACTGTTTGCCAACGCCTGTTGACTTCACTGTAGAGCCGATGTCAACACGCGTTGGCATACAGTCGTGGACGTGACCGAACCCGCCACCCGCACCCGCCGCTCGGACGCCACCCGGGCGGCCATCCTGCGTGCCGCCCGGGAACGCTTCGCCGCCGACGGCTACGACCGGGCCACCATCCGGGCCATCGCCGCCGACGCCCGCATCGACCCGTCGATGGTGATGCGCTACTACGGCAGCAAGGAGGGGCTGTTCGCCGCGGCGGCCGAGTTCGACCTGCGCCTGCCCGACCTGGCCGAGGTGCCGCCGGACCGGCTCGGCGAGACACTGACCCGGCACTTCGTACGCCGCTGGGAGGCGGACGGGACACTCGTCGCCCTGCTCCGGGCCGCCGCCACCAACCCCGGCGCGGCCGAACGCATGCGCGGGATCTTCGCCGGCCAGCTCGCCACCGCGGTGGCCCGATCCGGTGCCGACCCGGCGACCGCCGACCGCCGGGCCGGTCTGGTGGCCAGTCAGATCCTCGGTCTCGCGCTCACCCGGTACGTCGTCCGGCTGCCACCCGTGGTGGACCTCGACCCCGAGGAACTGGCCGACTGGGTCGGCCCGACGATTCAGCGCTACCTGACCCAACCTTTGCCCCCGTCCCGCGCGTCTGGCGGGTGACGGAGGGAGGAGCCGGATGGGGCGTGACGCGGACGACGGGCGGGCGGACTACCTCGCCTTCGTCGAGTCGCACCAGCACCGGCTGCTGCGCGCCGCGTACCTGATCTGCGGGAACCGCCACCAGGCCGAGGACCTGCTCCAGGACGCGCTGCTCAAGCTGGCGCTGCGCTGGCCGTCGGTGCGCGACGGCGACCCGGCCGCGTACGTGCGCGCCATCCTCTACCGCGACGCCGTCTCCTGGTGGCGGCGCCGACGCCGGGAGTGGCTCAGCGCATACCCACCGGACCGGCCGGGAGCCGACGCCGACGCGGCGCTGCGGCTCACCGTGCGCGCCGCGCTGGACCGGCTGCCGCCACGTCAGCGGGCCGTCGTGGTGCTGCGCTACTTCGAGGACCTGACCGAGGTCGCCACCGCCGAGGCGCTCGGCGTCACCGTCGGCACCGTCAAGAGCCAGTGCCACGACGCGCTGCGCAAGCTGCGCGACGTCGTACCCGCCCCCGGCACGTCCGGAGACGGCCTGGTGACCGGGATGGAGGCGAACCCGTGAGCGAACCCGAGCTGACCCGGCTGCTGACCCGGGCCGCCGAGGAGATCCGGCCGACCCGGGCCGCCGAGGCAGGATGGGAGCGGGCCGGACGGGTCCGCCGCGCCCGCCGGGCCGCCGGCGCCGCGGCCGTCGCCGTGGTCCTGCTCGGCGGCGGTACGACCGCGCTCCTGCACCGCTCCGGCCCGCCACCGGCCGCACCGCCCCGCCCGACTGTGACGGCGGCACCGAGCGCGCCTGTGGTGCAGCGGCCCCCGGACCGGCTCGGCGAGGCGGGCGACCCGCTGGGCCGGCTCGGCGACCGGGTCGCCTTCGCCCTCTCCGACCGCCCGGTGAGCCGGGCGCTGGCGCTGTACCAGCCGGTCGACCCGCAGACCGGCGACGCCGGTCCGGTCCGGGTGCTGGGTGACGACGGCATGGTCCGGGAACTCGACGTGGTGACGCTCGCGCCCACCCGCGACGCCGAGGGCAACGAGGCCACTCCGCTGAAGCCGGGCAGCCTGTCGCCGGACGGCCGGACCGCCGCGTTCGCGCAGACCGGTGAGGTGGTCGTGGTCGGCCTGACCGACGGCGCGGTCCGCCGCTATCCGCTCACCGGCTACCTGGAACACGTGCTCTGGGCCGGGGACCGGCTGCTGGTCGGGGACAACGACACCACGTACGAGCTGGACCGGCGCACCGGGTCGGCGCGGAAGCTCGCGGTCGACCCGTGGACGCTCGTCGTGCCCGAGCCGGCCCGGTCCGGTGACCTGTTCACAGTCGGCGGCTGGTCCGGGGACGGCGGCCTGGCCGTACGCCGGTTCCCCGCCTCCGGTGGCGCGCCGGAGCGGCGGCCGGTGACCGCCGGGGAGCTTCCCCCCGGCTACCAACTGAACGAGGTCTACGGGCGGGGCTGGCAGCGCGGCGACCGGATCGCCCAGGCCGGGTGGACCACCACCGCGGGCGCCGCCGGCACGATGAGCGGCGCCGAGGGCGTGGCGGTGCTGGACGCCCGTACCGGCGCGGTGACCCGCCTGCTCGACCTCGGGCGCGAGGGCCGGACCAAGGGGTGCTGCGAGGTGCACGGCTGGACCGCCGACGGCGCGGTGCTGCTCCGCTACGACGCCGGGCTGGCCCGGTGGCGGCCGGAGACCGGCGCCGTCGACTGGGTGGCGAGCAACGTCCCCGGCCGGCTGTCGATAACCGCCCGCTGACCGGTCCGGAAGGCGGCCGGACCGGCGTAACAGCGGAACCGGCCGGTCCCGCCGCGGTGACGGCGGGACCGGCCGGGACGCTCAGCGGGTCAGGCCGCCGGGCTGGTCGCCCTTCACGACGGGGGCCCGGACCAGGTTGCCCCACTCGGTCCACGAGCCGTCGTAGTTGCGCACCTGCGGGAACCCGAGCAAGTGGTGCAGCACGAACCAGGTGTGGCTGGACCGCTCGCCGATCCGGCAGTACGCGACCACGTCGTCGGACGGGCTCAGCCCGAGCTGGTCGCCGTAGATGGTGCGCAGCTCGTCGGCGGACTTGAACGTGCCGTCATCGTTCGCGGCGGACTTCCACGGCTTGCTCACCGCGCCCGGGATGTGCCCGCCACGCAGCGCGCCCTCCTGCGGGTAGTCCGGCATGTGCAG
The DNA here is from genome assembly GCF_000717585.1 of Micromonospora globosa. Taxonomy (NCBI): domain Bacteria; kingdom Bacillati; phylum Actinomycetota; class Actinomycetes; order Micromonosporales; family Micromonosporaceae; genus Micromonospora; species Micromonospora globosa. Next base: position 120,558 of record NZ_JNZR01000004.1, on the reverse strand, counting down.
CATCTCGCCGGTGTACTCGCCGGGCGAACGCACGTCCACCAGCGGCCGCCCGGCCGCCACGTGCGCCATGACCTGCTCCCGGTACGCGCGGATCGGCGCGTCGTTGCGCTCCGGCACCGGGTACGAGGCGCGGGGCCGGCTCACCTTGTCCCGGGTCAGCTCCCGCCCCTCGGCGATCCACTTCTGCCGGCCGCCGTCGAGCAGCCGTACGTCCTGGTGACCGAAGAGGGAGAAGACCCAGAGGGCGTACGCGGCCCACCAGTTGAAGTTGTCGCCGTAGAAGACGACTGTGTCGTCCCGCCCGATGCCCTTGGCCGCGCACAGCTCGGCGAAGCTCGCGGCGTCCAGGTAGTCGCGGGTGACCTGGTCGTTGAGTTCGGTGTGCCAGTCGACCTTGACGGCGCCGGGGATGTGGCCGGTGTCGTAGAGGAGCACGTCCTCGTCGGACTCGACCACCACGAGCCCTTCGTCGCCCAGGTGCTCGGCCAGCCACTCGGTGGTGACCAGGCGCTGCGGGTCGGCGTACGACTGGAGGTGGGGATGCGGATCGCTCGGCACAGGCATGATCCCCAAGGTACGCCGGATCAGCGCGGTGCGGTGCCGGTCAGGCGCGGCGGTGCACCAGGCGGCCGGCGACCACTGTCGCCAGGCAGGAGCCGTCCGCGTCGAGCACGGCGAGGTCGGCGCGCCCGCCGGTCACCAGCGCGGGCGGCCGGGCGGCGGGCAGCACCGCCACCTCGTTGCGGGCCGCCGCGGAACGCAGCGCCGGGTCGGTGACGTGCTCGTCGAGCACTGCGGCCACGCCGAGCCGGAACAGCGCGTGCACCCGCTCGCGGGGCGTGGGCGCCGGCGGCAGCGGGCCGTCGTGCACGAGCGCCGGCCCGAGCGTGCCGGCCCACCGCCGCACCCGCACCCCGGGGTACGCGCCGGACAGCTCGGCCGTGGGCACTATCGCCTCGACCCGGTCACCGGCGACCACGACGGCGAGCCCGGTGCGGGGTGGGTCGTCGGGTGTCAGCCGCAGCAGGTCGGCGGCGTGGACGGTACGCACGCTCAGTCGCGCTCGACCGGCCCGAGCACCGGCCGCTTGGCGGTGACGAAGTCGCCGGAGGACCGCCCGGTCAGCCGGCGCTTGATCCACGGCGCCAGGTGCCGGCCGGCCCAGCGCAGGTCGGCGGCGCGCGCGGCGAGCCACGGGCTGGGCGCCGGATGCGGCGGCACCATCAGCCACTCCTCCTCGCAGCCGATGCCGAGCGCGGTGAGCACCTGGGCCGCGACCCGGCGGTGGCCGGCGGCCGACAGGTGCAGCCGGTCGGTGCTCCAGAGCAGCGGGTTGAGGTAGGTGTCGTCGGCGTACAGGTCGACCAGGATCGCGCCGTGCCGCTCGGCCACCTCGCCGACCGCGCGGTTGAGCAGCGCGACCCGGGGGGCCACCAGCCGCTGGCCGGGCAGCCGGGCCATCACGTCGGCGAACCGGAACAGCACCACGTCGCTGCCGCCGGACCGCAGCCGCTGCACGACCGAGTCGAAGCGGGGGACGAACGAGTCCGGGTCGAAGCTGCGGCGCAGCACGTCGTTGCCGCCGGCCGCGAAGCTGATCAGGTCGGGCTTCATGGCCAGCGCGGACGGCACCTGCTCGGCCACCACGTTGGGGAACAGCCGGCCGCGGATGGCCAGGTTGGCGTACCCGAAGTCGGGCCCGGCCTCGGCGGCGAGGCGGGTGGCGACCAGATCGGCCCAGCCCCGGTAGCTGCCGTCCGGATACGCGTCGTCCATGCCCTCGGTGAAGCTGTCGCCCACCGCCACGTAGCTGCGCCAGCGCACGGCGCCTCCCTCAGACGTCCCGGCAGAAGTGCGTCGCACAGTCTGTCACCGCGCGGACCGGTCCCGCTGACCCTGGACGCCGGACGTGGCGGATGTCTCGACGTCCTGTTCACGACAGCCACCCGAGGGGACAAATCCGTCCGACACGTCCGGCGGGGCAGAATCCGTCGTCCGGACCGGGGATGATGTCTGCCGTCATCCGGCCGGGCGAAACCGTCCGGCCGGTCCCGCACACGGCACGAGCGAGGAACCACATGACGCAGGGGCACCCACCGGCGGGCTGGCCACCGCCCGGCAACGCCGACCCCCGGTACGCCGCAGCACCGCCGCCCGCGCAGCCGGGACCGTGGGGGCCGCCGCCTGCGACGCCGAAGTCCCGCCGGGGGCTCTGGATCGGGCTCGCGGCGGGTGCGCTCGCGCTTGCGCTCTGCACCGGCACGGCGGTCGGCGTCGGGCTGGGCCTGCGCGGCGACGACGAGGAGGGCCCGGCGCCGAAGGCGGCAGCCGGCGCGAACGGCGTCACCGTCACGAACGCCGAGCTGACCGCCCTGCTCGACCGGCACAGCAAGGCGCTGGCGGCGAAGGATCTGGACGGCTACCTGGCCGCGTTCGACCCGGCCCGTAAGGAGCTGATCGCCGGGCAGACCCAGCTGTTCCGCAACCTGGGGAAGCTGCCGCTGTCGGTGGCCCGCTACGAGACCATCGAGCGGCAGGGCCGCGCCGGCGACGCCTTCGGGCAGGGCGTCACGTTCCAGCTCGACGTCTCGTTCGTGCACCAGCTCGACGGCTTCGACCTGGCCCCGGTCACCGAGTGGTACCGCTGGACGATCGTCCGCACCGGCAAGGACGCGCCGATCCGGGTCACCGCTGTGACCGGCGCTCCGGCCGCCGGGAACGGTGGCTCGAAGACCGTCCACTACCCCGGTCCGTGGGACAAGTGGCGAGAGATCCACGTCGAGCGGACCCCGCACGCCCTGCTCATCGCCGACGCCGCCCGGGCCGGCGTGGCGAAGCGGTACGCCCCGGCCGCCGATGTGGCGGTGACGAACGGTCTGGCCGTGTGGCGGGCCAGCGGGCCGCCCGGCCCGGTGCCGAGCGGCTTCGTCATCACGCTCGCCGACGGCAAGGACGAGATGACCTCGCTCTACCGGATCGGCACCGAGAAGGCCACCGAGGCGGGCTTCTCGCTGGGCCTGGTCGCGGCCGAGCGCAAGGACGGCAAGGACACGATCGGCGGCACCCGCATCGTGGTGGACACCAGCGACCGTTACTTCACCCGTACCGGCGGCGACAACGACGCCCGCATGGTGTTGCGGCACGAGGTGGCGCACTCCCTGATGACGCCCCGCACCGACCTGACCGCTGTGGACGCGTTCAGCAAGCTCGACGAGTGGGTGGTCGAGGGCTTCGCCGAGTACATCGCGTTCCACGGCCGCCCGCTCGGTGCCAGCGAGCGCACCGCGCAGGCCCGGCAGGTGGTCCGCGGCGGGTGGAACGGCACGCTGCCCGGCAACGGCGAGTGGGACGACCCCGACCGGCTGAGCTTCCACTACTGGCTCGGGCACGCCGCGATGAACCACCTCGCCGAGAAGCACGGCGAGGTGAAGCTGTTCCGCTTCGTCGAGGCGGTCTACGGCGGCACCCCGACCGACCGCGCCGCCCGGGACGTGCTGGGCGTGTCGCTCGACGAGTTCCAGGCCGGCTGGGCCGCCTATGTCCGCGCGCAGGCGCGCTGACCGGGAACGGAGACGACGAATGACGTACCAGCACCAGCAGCCGCCGCCCGCGTACCCGCCGGCGGGATGGCCGGGTCCGGTCGGTGCGCCGCCGGCGGCGCCGAAGCGGCGCGGACGCGTGGCGTTGCTCGTCGCCGGTGGCCTGGTGGCCGTACTCGCGGTCGCGGCCGGCACCGCCTACGGCGTGTCCCGGCTGGTCGGCGGCGATGACGACGACGGGAGGAAGCTGCGTACCGCCTGGGTGCTCGACTTCCCGGAGCGGCAGCGCAACGGGCTGAAGACGTACGACGGGCAGGACATGTTCGGCGCCTGGCTGGTCGGCGACGCGGTGGTCCGGGCCCAGCCGGACGGCATCATCGCCTACCGGCTCGACGACGGCGCCCAGGCGTGGGGCGTGCCCGCGCCCCAGGCGACCTCGCTGTGCGCGGCCGCGCAGACGCTCGCCGAGGGGCGGGGTGTGGTGGCGCTCGGTTCCGCCGACTCGTGCGACACGATCGTCGGCTTCGACGCTGCCGCCGGCACGCAGACGTGGCGGGCGACGTTCCCCGTCGAACGCCGGACGGGCCGGTCCGAGATCGTCGCCCCGGACCTGTCGGTGACCGCCGGGCAGGTGGTCGTCCGCAGCGGCGAGAACGTCCTCGGCTACTCGCTGGCCGACGGCAAGCGGCTGTGGCAGACCGACGCCGACCGGCTGCTGCCGGGCCGCGACTGCCGCCTGACCGACGCGCAGGCCGCCGGGGACCAGGCCGTTGTGACCGCGCTCTGCGACGGCGACCGGGGCGCGCTGCTCGGTCTGGACCCGGCCACCGGCAAGCCGCGCTGGCAGCAGAAACTGCCCGCAGCGCAGCAGAGCGCCGGGGTGCTGAGCGTCGACCCGCTGGTCAGCCTGCCCGGTCTGAGCACCGAGACGTTCGTCGCGCGCGACGCCGCCGGCAAGGCGCGGGCCACGTTCGGCAACCCCGTCGACGGTACGCGGTTCAGCGACCTGCCGGTCAACCGTTCCAACACGGTGAGCGGGCCGGGGATCCGGCCGTACCTGGCCGACGCGGACACGCTCTACCTGCCCACCGAGGCGACGAACGTCGGCGGCAAGATGCGCCAAGCCAACCAGGTGGTGGCGATCGACCTGGCCACCGGGAATCGGCGCTGGGTGTCGGCCGGGCACACCGACAGCGAGGTGGAACTCGTCCGCCTCGACGAACAGGGCCTGCTGGCGTGGGAGGTGGGCGACCGGCGTGACCTCGCGCCACGGCTGGTCCGGATCGACCCGGCCACCGGCGAGGTCACAGTCGTGGCCGAGGCGCCGCTGTCGGCCGGCACCGAGGGCAGCGACGCGAAGGTGCTGGAGCGAGACGGCACAGTGGTGCTGGTGCCGTGGAAGCACGTCACAGCGGATGCGGCGATCACCGTGCTGCGCTGAAAAGACACGGGGCGGGCCACCCGTCGGTGACCCGCCCCGCGTCGCCTTTCGTCAGGCAGGCACGTAAGCCAGCAGCAGCGCCCCGCTCAGCCCGGCCGGCTCGGTCACCGTCCCGACCGGCTGGAAACGCTTGTCCAGAACGCTGATGCCGTTGTCGCGCCGGACCAGCACCGTGCCGTCGGTGCTGAACAGGATGCTCCGCACCTCGCCCGTGCCGGGCAGGTCGACCACCTTGCTGGTCCTGGTGTCGACCACCGCGAAGCTCCCGTCGTTGCGGGTCTCGTCCTTGTTGATCCAGCCGACGGCCACGTACCGGCCGTCCGCCGAGACGCTGCGGACCCGCCAGCCGTCGTAGCGGGCCGCCTGGGCCGTCGGCGGCGTGTAGCGGTAGAACGTCACCTTCGGGTCGGTCGTCGCGTACGGCCGCCCCTCGGAGACGGCGGCCCAGTTGCGGCCGTCCGGCGTCCACCACTTCAGAGTCTCGTTGCCGGCGTCGCCGTCGGCGGGCTTGCGGCTGCTCAGGTCGATGAGCGCCATGTGGCCGTCCTGCTGCACCAGCACCCGGTCGTTGGTGTTCCACACGAGCGGGTCGCCGCCGTCGCAGGGCGCCTTGCCGGAGAAGGGCGGCTCCGTCGCGATGGTGGCCCGGTCGCTGCCGTCGATCCGGGTGGTCACGAGCTTGCCGGCCTCCGCTCCGGCTGCTCCCTCCACCCAGGCCAGCCGCTCGCCGTACGGCGAGATGGTGATGGTGTTCCGGACGCAGTCGCCGCCGCCGTACGGGACGCTGGCGCTCACCCGGTCGGTGCCGCCCTTGACGACGTGCACCTCCGCGGCCTGCTCGCCGAACGACAGGTAGTACCGGGTGCCGGGCAGTGCGGCGGAGGAGGCGTCCGACGGGCTCGGGGCGGCGGACGACGGTGCGGCGGCGGACGACTGCCCGGCTGCGGGGGCGGACGGCGTGGACCCGCCGTCGCCGCAGGCGCTCACGCCCACGGCGACGAACGCGGCGGCGGCGAGGGCGGCGACGGTACGTAGTCCGCGGGCGCTGGTGACGATGACGTTCACGATTCGATCCTCGGGGGTTGGTTGGTGCGCGTCTCTGATGCACTCCCAGACGTCGGTTTCGATCTGCATGGTTGCCGCCTGATCGAAAGAACTTCGGCCCCGGGTCGGCGGACGCGGACATGCCCCCGGCGCACGAAGCGCCAGGGGCCTGTAGGGGTTGTCTGAGGCGGCTCAGGGCACGTACGCCAGCAGTGCCCGGTTCCGGGTCGGTGCCGGCTCGGTCACCGTGCCGAGTGGCTTGAACTCACGGTCGAGGACCGTGATGCCGGTGCCGCGCCGCAGCAGCACCGTGCCGTCGGCGCTGAACAGGATGCTCCGCACCTCGCCCGTGCCGGGCAGGTCGACCACCTTGCTGGTCCTGGTGTCGACGACCGCGAAGCTGCCGTCCCGGCGGGACGGGTCGGTGCCGATCCAGCCCACTGCCACGTAGCGGCCGTCGGTGGACACGCTGCGGGCCTCCCAGCCGTCCCACTTCGCGGCCTCCTGCTGGGGAGGGGTGTAGGTGTACTGCCGCAGGTCGGTGGTGTCCGAGACGTAGGGTTTGCCGTCCGACTCGGCGGCCAGCCAGGTGCCGTCGGCGGACCAGCAGCGTTTGGTCTCCTGGCCCGGGTCGCCGACGACCTGCTTGTTGGCCACCACGTCGTAGAGCACGGACTGGCCGTTCTTCCGCTGCACCATCAGCCGGTCGTCGCCCTTCCACCGCATCGGCCGGGCGCCGAAACAACTGATCCCCTCCGCGAGGGTCGTCGCCCCCTTGTCTCCGACGGTGGCGATCAGCAGCACCCCGCTCGCGTTGTCGGTGCTGTCCTGCACCCAGACCACCCGCTTGCCGTCCGGCGAGACGCTGACGGTGTTGGACTCGCAGCGAGAGGCGGCCTCGTGGACGACCTCGTGGACCACCCGGTCCCGCGTCCCGCGGACCTCGTGGATCCGCGATCGGGTGGACGTCTGCTCCAGGTAGTAGCGGGTACCGGCGAGCGCCGACTGCGACTGGCCGGTGGCGGTACTCGCGTCGGGGGAGGGCGTACGGGACGGCTCGACCGGCGGGGCGGTGACTGTGACCGACGGGCCGGCCGGTGCGGGCGCCTGGCTGTTCGGCCGGATCGCCAGCGCGGTCCCGGTCGCGGCGGCCAGTACCACGAGCGCGGCGGCGGAGGTGGCGACGGCCCGCTGGATGCCGAGCCGCCGCGAGGTACGCAGCGCCCGGTCCCGCAGGTCGACCGGGGTGACCTCCTCGGCCAGGTCGGACAGGTCGAGACGCAGTCGGTCCTGGTTCATCGGGCGGTTCCTTCCGTGACGTACAGCTCGGCGAGCTCCGGGGCCACGCTGCGCAGCTTCGCCAGCGCCTTGGAGGTCTGGCTCTTGACGGTGCCGACGGTCACGCCGAGCAGGTCGGCGGCCTCGGATTCGGTGCGGTCCTCGAAGAACCGCAGGACCAGCACGGCCCGTTGCTTGGCGGACAGCCGGGCCAGCGCGGCCCGGAGAGCCAGCCGGAGCGTGGTCTGCTGGGCGTGGTCGGGGGCCGAGTCGCCTCCGCGCGGCTCGGGCATGTCGCCCGGCATCGACTCGGCCACCCGGCGGCGCCGCCACCAGGAGACCTGCAGGTGGTACATGGTCTTCCGGGTGTACGCCTCCGCGTTGCCGGTCTCGTGCAACCGGTTCCAGGCACGGTGGGTACGGGCGAGGGCGGACTGGACGAGATCCTCGGCCAGATGCTGGTCGCCGGTCAGCAGGTAGGCGGATCGCAGTAACGCGGGGGTACGAGTTCGGACGAACAGGTCGAACTCATTCAGGAGAGGGTCCACACGAGCCGGTCCTTGGGGTCAGGTGGTACATCAGCGTGACGCCTTCCGAGACGCCACCTGTGCACGCCATGGTTGCCGCCGCCGGTGACTCTTTCTCGACAGCCCTCGGCCGGACGTCAGCAGTCGAAGACCGACCAGCAGATGTCGTTGCGCAGGCGCTGGTCGTCCAGGACCAGGTCGCGGATCTCCGCCGGGAGCTGGTCGCGCTGCCACCGGCACTCGTCGCGCCCGGCCGCCTCGCCAAGACCGGCGGGTGCCGCCGCGCGTACCGCCTTGATCGCGTACGCGGCGGCACCGAGTTCGTGGGCGGCCACGTGGGCCACGACGGCGGCCTGACCGGCGGCGTACGCGGCGTTGCGTGCCGCCCCGCGCAGGTCCCGGGCCGCACCCATGGCGTGACCGCCCGCCGCACGCGCCTCCATCATCCTGACCTCGCCCCGCACCCAGGCCCGGGCGTGCTCGATCGCCTCGCGTGGGCGGCTGTCCTCCGGCCGGACCGCCTCGAACAGGCCGAGGACGTGCTCGGCGCAGATGGCGGCCCAGAGCGCCAGCAGGTGGTGGTGCTCGTCGGTGAGAGTGCCGCCCCGGCGGATCGTCGTGAACCGGGGATCGCGGACCTTCGGCAGGATCACGACGCGGCCTCCGGCCCGGCGGTGCCCTGGCGCAGGTCGTGGTCCAGAGTGCTCATCAGCCGGGCGACCCGGCTGCCGCCGCCGGTCAGCGGCGGATAGCGGCGGAGCACGTCGACGAGCACCGGCGTGGCGAGCCGTCGGGACCGGTCCACCTGCGAATCCCCGACGGCCTCGTCGCCGCCGGCCTCCAGTTCGGCGACGCGCGCGGCGTTGGCGGCCGCCCGCAGGATGTGACCGACCTGGGTGGCCTTCGCGATGGGGTGCAGGTACGCGGCCGCGGCGGCGTCACCCGCGGCCCGGGCGGCCAGGCGCGCGGCCTCGGTGGGCGCGGACCGGGCGGCCCGGTGCGCGTCGAGGGACGTGACCCGCTGGAGTCTCGTCCGGGCGGCGCCGCGCGCGAACGTCCAGGCCGCGTCGACAGCCGCGCGGGGACGCGGGTCACCGGGAACCGCCCGCTCGTAGACCGGGAGCACGTCCTCCGCGTGCCGGACCGCGTACCGCGCCACCTCGCGCAGCTCGTCCGTCGTCAGGTCGAAGTCCCCGGGCGCTGTCATGTCGCGGGCATCGTATCGGTGATGCTGCGCCGGTACGGGCCCCAGCCGACGAACCGCTCGAACAGCTCGCGCGGGGTCGGCCCGTCCTGCGGGTTGAGGCGGAACAGGTCGTGGGTGGCCTCGTGGTAGAGCCCGGACAGGTAGACGGCCAGGTCGACGGGGTGGTCCGCGTACTCGACCTTGAGCAGCAGGCGGGCCTGCGCGCAGGGCCACGGTCCGCCGCAGGCGCGGCAGAGCCAGAGCGGCCGGATCGGCAGGTGGGCCGGGTGGTCCGGCGGGTAGGGGCGGGTGCTCACCTTCACGCCCGACGCCTGGCGTGCCTTCGTCCGGCTCAGCGGGCGCCGCGCGTCGAGCTGATCAGCACTGTGTGCTTGCGTACCCGGAAGGCGCCCTCGGCGTCGATGCGGGCCTCGATCGCGGCGCGGGCGGCCGCCTCCTGCGCGGCGGGCAGCGGCCCGATCATGCTGGCGACGTACGCGAGGATCGGCTCCGCGGCGGGCACCACCAGCTCGTCCGGGTAGCGCTCGACCGTCACGTCGTCGAAGTGGGCGGCGACCCGGGCCGGTGTCGTCTCGGCGGTCACGTCGTTCCGGTCGTGGAACCGGACAGCCAGGTCGGGGCGCCCGATCACCGCGCCGAGCGTGTTCAGCTCGGCCATGTGGTCGCGGCCGTTCACGGCGACGGCGAGCCGCCCGCCGGGGCGCAGCACCCGGGCGAACTCGCGCAGCGCGGCGTCCGGATCGTCCAGGTGGTAGAGCATGCTGTTGGCGATCACCGCGTCGGCGACGCCGGTGCGGAACGGCAGGTGCGTGGCGTCGCAGCGCAGCACCCGCGCGCCGGGCACCTCGCGCAGCCGCGCGCACATGGCGGGCGAGAAGTCGGTGAGGGTGAGTCGGCCGCGACGGCCGACCCGGCGCCACAGCTCGCCGGTGCCGGCGCCCACCTCCAGCACGTCGCCGGACAGCGGCAGCCGCTCGCCGAGCCAGGCGAACCAGTCCTGCGGGTTGGTGCCGTACGAGTGCAGCGCCATGCGGGCGGTCAGGTTGCCCGTCGTCGTCGCGTACTGGCTCACGGCGCGAGCCGAAGGAGTGGTGGTCATCCGCCGAACTTAGAGGAAGCGGTTCTCCGGGATCCCCGGTATTAAGCGTTGCTAGCTACCGGTACCTAGTGTTACTTTCTACTGGTACTCAGCGACGCTCAATAGCGAGGGAACGAGGACATGGCCAACCAGATGACGGAGATGCTGAAGGGCACCCTCGAAGGCATCGTCCTGGCGATCCTGGCCCGGCGATCCGCGTACGGCTACGAGATCACCGCCTGGCTGCGCGACCGCGGATTCTCGGACATCGCGGAAGGCACCATCTACGCGCTGCTCGTCCGCGTCGAGCAACGCGGTTTCGTGGACGTGGAGAAGGTTCCCTCCGAGAAGGGGCCCCCGCGGAAGGTGTATTCGATCAACGCAAAGGGGCGGGATCAGCTCGCCGAGTTCTGGCGGACGTGGAGCGTCCTCGCGGAACGCATCGACCACCTTCGTGACGACGACGACCGGCACGACGAAGGAGCATGAGCATGGCCGCGAAGTGGATCGAGACGCTCGTCGGATCGCTCGACCAGAAGAAGCAGTACAAGCGGCACATGGCCCGCATGGAGGCCCTGCCGGAACCCCATCGCAGCGCGGCCAAGGCGCTCCAGCGGTACTTCATGTACCAGGGCGGGATCGTCGACGGGAACACACTCGTCGCGATGCTCGGCGACTCCGTGGACCTCTGGGAGCGCGCGGTCGCCGACAACACGCCCGTCCGCGCGATCGTCGGCGACGACCCGGTCGAGTTCGCCGAGACGTTCGTGTCCGCGTACTCCGGGAGGCAGTGGATGGACAAGGAGCGCGAGCGCCTCCGGAAGGCGATCGACGCCGCCGCCGGCAACAGCGGGGAGGAACGCTCATGACCACCGCGACGCGCGAACCCGCCATCCGGGTTCGGGGCATCACCAAGTCCTACAAGGACCTGCACGTGCTGCGGGGCGTCGACCTCGAGGTGACGGCCGGGAGCATCTTCGCTCTGCTCGGCTCGAACGGCGCCGGAAAGACCACGCTCGTGCGGATCCTGTCGACGCTGCTCAAGGCGGACACCGGCACCGCGACCGTCCACGGCTTCGACGTCGCTTCGGTTCCCGCCGAGGTACGCAAGTCGATCAGCCTGACCGGCCAGTTCGCCGCCGTCGACGAAGTGCTCACCGGCCGGGAGAACCTGGTCCTGGTCGCGAAGCTCCGCCACCTGAGGAATCCGGGTGCGGTCGCCGACGACATGCTGGCCCGTTTCTCCCTCACCGACGCCGGGAACCGCCGGGCGGGGACGTACTCGGGCGGCATGCGCCGGCGGCTGGACATCGCGATGAGTCTCGTCGGCAACCCGCCGGTCGTGTTCCTCGACGAGCCGACCACCGGCCTCGACCCGCAGGCCCGCATCGAGGTCTGGCGGACAGTGCGGCAGCTCGCCGAGGACGGCACCACCATCCTGCTCACCACCCAGTACCTCGACGAGGCCGAGCAACTCGCCGACCGGATCGCGATCCTGCACGAGGGAACGATCATCCAGAACGGCACTCTCGCCGAGCTGAAGCGGCTCCTCCCGACCGCGAAGGTCGAGTACGTCGAGAAGCAGCCGACCCTTGAGGACGTCTTCCTCGCCCTCGTGGGCCACACCGCCAGGGCCGCCGACAAGGCAGCCGTGCCCGCAGGAGAGGAATCCCGATGACCATCCACGTCCTCAGCGACACCGGAACCCTCACCGGCCGTTCCCTGCGGCACATCCTCCGCAGCCCGGACACCATCATCACCACGGCGGTCACACCCGTCGCGCTGATGCTGCTCTTCGTGTACGTGCTCGGTGGAGCCATCAACACCGGATCCGGCGAGTCGTACATCAACTACATGCTGCCGGGCATCCTCCTCATCACGATCGCGTCCGGCATCGCCTACACGGCGTACCGCCTGTTCCTCGACATGCAGGGCGGCATCTTCGAGCGCTTCCAGTCGATGCCGAATCCGCGGCCCTCAGTGCTCTGGGCGCATGTCCTGACCTCGCTCGTCGCCAACCTGGCCTCGCTCGTGATCGTCACAGGCGTCGCCCTGATCATGGGATTCCGGACGGGCGCATCGGTGGTCGGCTGGCTCGCCGCAGCCGGCATCCTGATCCTGTTCACCCTCGCCCTGACCTGGGTCGCCGTCATCGCGGGCCTGTCCGCCAAGACCGTCGACGGCGCGAGCGCCTTCAGCTACCCGCTGATCTTCCTGCCCTTCATCAGCTCGGCGTTCGTCCCCACCGACTCGATGCCCGGCCCGGTCGCCTGGTTCGCCGACAACCAGCCGGTGACATCGATCGTGAACACCCTCCGCGCGCTCTTCGCTCAGCAACCCGTCGGCAACGACGTCTGGATCGCGCTCGCCTGGTGCGCCGGCCTGCTCCTGGCCGCCTACGCCGCCGCGACGGCGATCTACCGCACCAAGGTCAGCTAGCCGGCCGTGGGAGCCGGTCACCCGTCACAGGTAGAGGCAGAACGGGTGACCGGCCGGGTCGAGGTGCACCCGGACGTCGTCCTGCGGCTGGAAGTCGGCCAGTGTCGCGCCCACCGACACCGCGTACGCCGAGGCGGCCTCCAGGTCGTCGACCTTGATGTCCAGGTGGGTCATCATCGGCGGGTCGCCGGGCCCGGCGGGCCATACCGGGCGCACGTAGGCCGGCTCGTCCTGGAAGGCCAGCCAGGTGCCGCCGTCCGGCGGAGCCAGCACCACCCAGTCGGACTCGTCCTCGCGACGGGACCAGCCGAGCAGCCGCTCGTAGAACGCGGCCAGGTCCTCTGCGGACGGCGCGTCCAGCACCGTGGTCGTCAGCTTCATCAGCGGTCGCTCAGCCATGCCGCATTCCTACCCGACCCCCGGGACGTTTGCTGGACCGTCCGCGCCAGCTCGGCGGGGTGGCGGTATCGACACCAGTCGGATGCCGCCACCTCGCCGAGCTGGCGACGATCGATCCGACACGAGCGCGGAAAGGGATCGCCCGGTCGTCCGCTCGCGCCATAAGCTGCGCCAATGCTGCTGCGCATGTCGACCCTGCTGCTCCGGACCCTGCGCGAGGACCCGGCCGACGCGGAGGTGCCGAGCCACCGGCTGCTGCTGCGCGCCGGTTACGTCCGCCGGGCCGCGCCGGGCGGCTACACCTGGCTGCCGCTGGGCAAACTCGTGCTGGACCGGATCACCGCGATCGTGCGGGACGAGATGACCGGAATCGGCGACCAGGAGGTGCACTTCCCGGCGCTGCTCCCGGCCGAGCCGTACCGGACCAGCGGGCGGTGGACCGAGTACGGGGACGACATCTTCACGCTCGCCGACCGCAAGGGCGCCGAGCACCTGCTCGCGCCGACCCACGAGGAGCTGGCCGCGCTGCTGGTGAAGGACCTGTTCACCTCGTACCGGGACTTCCCGGTGACGCTGTTCCAGATCCAGACCAAGTTCCGCGACGAGGCCCGGCCCCGGGCCGGTCTGCTGCGCGGGCGCGAGTTCCTGATGAAGGACGCCTACTCGTTCGACCTGGACGAGGCCGGGCTCCAGGCGGCGTACGACCGGCACCGGGCCGCCTACGAGCGCGTCTTCACCCGGCTCGGCCTGGACTTCACCACTGTCCACGCGATGTCCGGCGCGATGGGTGGGTCCGCCTCGGAGGAGTTCCTGGCCGCCACGCCGGTCGGCGAGGACACGTTCGTCGGCTGCACCGCCTGCGACTACGCGGCGAACACCGAGGCGGTGGTGACCCGCGCCCCGGCCGCCGGCGACCCCGACGCGTACCCGCCCGCCGAGGTGCACGACACCCCGGAGACGCCGACCATCGCTGCACTGGTCGAGCTGGCCGAGGCCCGGGAGCTGGGCGGGCGCACCGGCTGGACCGCCGCCGACACGTTGAAGAACGTGGTCCTCACCGTCCGACGGTCCGGCGCCGAACAGGGCGAACCGCTGGTGATCGGCCTGCCCGGCGACCGCGAGGTCGACCTCAAGCGGGTCGAGGCGGTGCTCGCCCCGGCCACAGTGGCGGTCTTCGAGGACTGGGACGCGCACCCGGAGCTGGTCCGCGGCTACATCGGCCCGCAGATCCTGGCCAAGCACGGCATCCGCTACCTGGTCGACCCCCGCGTGGTGCCCGGCACCTCCTGGCTGACCGGCGCGAACGAGCCGGGCCGGCACGCCACCGACGTGGTGTGCGGGCGCGACTTCGTACCGGACGGCACGATCGACGCCGCCGAGGTGCGGCCCGGCGACAGCTGCCCTGCCTGCGCCGACGGCGAGCTGACCATCCGGCGGGGCATCGAGATCGGGCACATCTTCCAGCTCGGACGCCGGTACACCGACGCGTTCGCGGTCGACGTCCTCGGCCCCGAGGGCAAGCCGGTCCGGCCCACGATGGGCTGCTACGGCATCGGCGTGTCCCGGGCGGTCGCCGCAGTGGCCGAGCAGCACCACGACGACCGAGGGCTGGTCTGGCCCGCGGCGGTCGCGCCGTGCGACGTACACCTGATCGCCGCCGGGAAAGGGCCGCAGCTCGATGCGGCGCTCGACCTCGGCGGGCGCCTCGCCGCCGCCGGCCTGCGGGTGCTGGTCGACGACCGCACGCACGTGTCCGCCGGGGTGAAGTTCACCGACGCCGAGCTGATCGGCATCCCGCGCGCCGTCGTGGTCGGCCGCCGCCTGGCCGAGGGGTACGTGGAACTGCGCGACCGGGCCACCGGCGAGCGCACCGAGCTGCCGGTGGAGGCCATCGTGGAGCGCCTGCGCGACGAGGCGGGCGCGACGCGCCGCGACGGGGTGTAGCGAGCGCGCCACCGGGTACCGCAGACGGATCGACCAAAGCGTTCGGAGGCTCTCATGTTCCGCGTCAGTGACGTGATGACCAGGCAGGTGGTCTACCTCTCGGCGGAGACCCCGTTGGACGAGGCGGCCCGGGTGATGAAGGAGTCGGACATCGGCGACGTGGTGGTGACCGACGGCGCCACGCTCGCCGGCATGCTGACCGACCGCGACATCGTGGTCCGGGCGGTGGCCGAGCGTGCCGACCCCGGCACCACCACGATCGGCTCGATCATCACCCGCGAGGTGGTGATGATTGAACAGCACTGCACGGCGAACGAGGCGGCGGCGCTGATGCGCGAGCGCAACATCCGCCGGGTGCTGGTGTGCGACAGCGACCGCAAGCTCGTCGGCATCGTCTCCCTCGGTGACCTCGCCATGCAGCTCGACCCCCACTCGGCGCTCAGCGACATCAGCGAGGCCGCGCCGAACGTGTGAGCGCGGGCTCCGCACGTGCGGCGGGGCCCCGCTCGGCACCGCCGGGTGGCGACGCCCGGCGGCGGATAGCCTCGACCCATGCCCGAGATGCCGACCAAGCTGGCCGAGATCGTCGACGAGTTCGCCGCCGCGCCCCGCGACGTCGTCCTGGAGATGCTGCTGGAGTTCGCGGACGTGATCCCGCCCCTGCCCGAGGGTGTGAACCGGGAGGAACTGGAGCAGGTCCCCGAGTGCCAGACCGCGTTCTTCCTGCGCGCCGAGGTGAACGCGGACAAGACCGTGAGCACTGTGTTCGACTGCCCGCCGGAGGCGCCCACCACCCGGGCGTTCGCCGGCATCCTCGCCGAAGGGCTGGCCGGGGCGAGCGCCGAGGAGGTGCTCGCCGTACCGGACGACCTCTACCAGCGGATGGGCCTGGCGCAGGCGATCAGCCCGCTGCGCGTACGCGGCGGCACCGCCATCCTGGCCCGGCTCAAGCGCCAGGTCCGGGAACAGATCTCCTGACCCGCGGGTTGTCGCTGGTCATGGACATCGAGATCTACGCCGACGTGGTCTGCCCCTGGTGCTGGATCGGCAAGCGCCGGCTGGAACAGGCCCTGGAGTCGTACGACGGCGAGGTGAACGTCCGGTTCCGGCCGTTCCAGCTGGACCCGACTCCGGTCACCGAGCCGAAGCCGCTGCTGGAGGCGCTCGGCGACAAGTTCGGCGGGCGGGACAAGGCCGAGGGCATGGCCGCGCACGTGACGGGCGTCGCCGCGGGCGCGGGCCTGGACCTGCGGTTCGACCGGGCGGTGGCCGCGAACACGTTCGACGCGCACCGGCTGGTGCGTTTCGCCACCGAGCACGGGCGCTCCGCCGAGATGGTCGAGCGGCTCTACCGGGCGCACTTCCACGACGGCGTCGACGTCGGCTCGATCGACGCGCTCGTCACGCTGGCCGGCGAGGCCGGGCTGGACGAGACCGAGGCGCGGCAGTACCTGGAGTCGAACCTGGGCCGCCGGGAGGTCGCCGCCGACCTGAGCACCGCCCACCAGCTCGGCGTCTCCAGCGTGCCGACCTTCGTGCTGGCCGGAAAGTACGCGGTCACCGGCGCCCAGGAGCCGGAGACGCTGCTCGCCGCGCTGCGCGAGGTGGCGCAGCGCGAAGCGGCAGCCTGATGTTTCACGTGGAACAAGATCGATGCGGATGAGGACCTAGGCCGGCCTGGCCAGGTCCTCCACCACCCTCGCCCCGGGCAGCGCGCCGAGCGCCGGCCCGGGCAGGGCGATCTTGCTGTGCCGTACGCCCGAACCGATGATCACGTGCGGCGTGGCGATCACCCGGGAGTCGACGAGGATCGGCCAGTCCGCCGGCAGGCCGATCGGCGTGATGCCGCCGTACTCCATGCCGCTCGACTCGACCGCCTCGGCCATCGGCGCGAAGCTCGCCTTGCGCACTTCGAGCAGCTTGCGGACCACACCGTTGACGTCGGCACGGGTGGTGGCGAGCACGACACAGGCCGCGTACCGGATCTCGCCGCCGCGCTTGCCGGCGACCACCACGCAGTTGGCCGACTCCTCCAGCCCCACCCCGTACGCCTCGCAGAAGGCAGCGGTGTCGGCCAGGTCGGCGTCGATCGGGGCGACCAGTACGTCGTCCACGTCCACCGGGGCCTCGGCCGGCCAATCCTGCAGGGCCGCGGCGACCGGCGGAGCCAGCAGGTCGAGCCGGGTTCGGGCCGGCTCCGTCTTCAGCGTCCCCATCATGCCGCGATCCTCGCACCCGCCCGGCGGATCGACCGGCCGGACCCCGCCCCCGCCCTTCAGTTGGGATTGGTGAGGAACGCGTTCTCCTGCGCGAAGTCCCGGCTCTCGGTCGTGGTGAGCTGCCGGCGGCGCAGCACCTCGGGACGGTTCGCCTCGGCGTCCTCGATGCCGTGCCGGACGCCGACCCGGATCACGCCGTAGAGGAAGACGAAACCGAAGACGTACAGGACCACTGTGGCGACGAAGACCAGCATGCGGTCACCGTAGGCCGGTGCGGACCCGACCGTTTCTCATCTTCCGGCGGTTCCCCCGTACGTGTCCGCGAGGTGGTCGGCCCAGGTCCGGGTGCCGGTCGGCGTGGCGGTCGTGGTGAGGCCGCCCGCGCGCAGCTCCCGTCCGAGCCGGCCGGGGATCCGGACCGGCAGCAGCGGACGGCGTACCCGCCGGGCCGCGAGCCAGGCGCGGGCCGCGTCTTCGTAGCGCAGCACCTCCGGTCCGCCGAAGTCCTCCACCCGGTTCGACGGCCCGGCCAGCAGCAGGACGGCGAGCCGGTCCGCCACCTCACCGGGGTCGACCGGCTGGGCGAGCACGGCCCGGTCCCCGATCACCGGGCCGAGGCGGCTCGCGCCGCTGAGCAGCCCTTCCAGGAACTCCGGGAACTGGGTCGCCCGCAACACGCTCCACGGCACCGGTCCGGCGGCCACGACCTGCTCAGCCGCGAGCTTGTGCCGGTAGTAGCCCAACGGCACCCGGTCGACGCCGACGATCGACACGAAGACCAGGTGACGCACCCCGGCGTGACCGGCCGCCACCGCGAGCCGGCGGGTGCCGAGCACGTCGATGTCGTGGGTGCGCCGCTGCGGCGACGAGGCCAGGTGCAGCACCGCGTCCACCCCGGCGACCGCCTCCGCCAGCCCGGCGCCGGTGGCCAGGTCGGCGGTCACCCACTCGACCCCGTCCCCGGTACGCGGTCCGCGGCTCATCGCGCGCAGCGTGAAGCCCTCGTCCCGCAGCCGCGGCACCGCCACTCGCCCGAGCCGCCCGGTCGCCCCGGTCACCAGCACCCGCATCGCCCACTCCTCCCGCCCACGCGCGACCGCCACACCGCGGCTCCCCGATTGGGACGGAACGCCGACCCGGATCGTGACAGCCGCCCGCCCCCGGCCCCTTTCACCCCGATCCTGCGCCCCCGAGGGCCACCTCGGCCCTGCCCTCCCTTTGTTGACCAAGGAGTTCGTGTCGGACGGAGGCTCGAAAACCGACCCGAACTCCTTGATCAACCGGCAGAGGGTGGGGAGGGGCGGGGGGCGGGCAGGGCGGTCAGGGGGTGGGGCGGAGGACCACCCGGCCGGCCAGCAGCAGGCCCAGCAGGCCGCAGGCGGCTGCCACGGCCAGCGTGGTCGCGAAGCCGGCCGGGCCGGGGGACGCACCGGCGGCCAGGACCGCGCCGGTGAGCGCCAGCACTGTGGCGGCGGCGAGCGAGTCGCCCAGTTGCAGCGCGGAGCTGTTGCGGCCCTGCTCGGCCGGGGCGGACTGCTCCAGGGTGAGCACCGACAGCGACGGATAGAGCAGGCCCATGCCCAGCCCGGCCACCGACCAGCTCAGCACGGCCGGCAGCACCGGCAGTCCGGGCACCAGCGCCGACGCCACGCCCGCCGTACCGATCGTGATGCAGGCCAGCCCGGCCCGGGGCAGCGTCGCCGCCGAGCGGGGTGAGCCGATCCGCCCCTGGATCCACGAGCCGACCGACCAGGACAGCGCCCCGACGGTCAGCACCAGGCCGGCACCGGTGGGCGAGAAACCGCGCTCCCGGGACAGCATCAGCGGGATCACCACCTCGGCGGCCACGAACGCCGCCGACGCCAGCGCGCGCAGGCCGATCACCGTCGGCAGTCCCCGCGCCGCGCGCAGGAACCCGGCCGGCAGCAGGTGCGGCACGCAGACGAACAGCCCGGCCAGCGCCCCGGCGATCAGGGCGGCGGCGAGCACGCCGCGCTGCTGCCCCCCGTAGTGCAGCAGTGCGGCGCTCGCCCCCGCCCCGCAGGCCCAGCCGATCCGGGCCAGGGCACCCGCCGGCGGGCGGGTCGCCACGGTGGCGGTCAGCGCCCGCAGCCCCGGCTGGACCAGCAGCGCCGCCGGGATCGCCACCGCCGGCACCGCGAGGAACACCCACCGCCAGCCCAGATGTTCCACGATCAGTCCGGCCAGGGCCGGTCCGACCAGCGACGGCACCACCCAGGCCGCGGCGAACGCGGCGAAGATCCGCCGCCGCAACTGCTCCGGGTACGCCTGCCCGACGACCACGTAGAGCGCCACCGAGACCAGTCCGGAGCCGAAGCCCTGCACCACCCGCCCGACGACCAGCACCTCCATGGTCGTGGCGGCGCCGGCCACCACGAGCCCGGCGACGAACCAGACGACACCGTGCCACATGGCCGGGCGCGGCCCGCGCGCGTCGCACCAGATGCCGGAGGCGACCATCGCCACCACGCCGGAGGCGAAGGAACCGCCGAACGCCAGCGCGTACAGGCCGAGCCCGTCGAGGCTGCGCGCCACGGTCGGCATGGCGGTGCCCACCGCCAGCGCCTCGAACGCGAGCAGGGACACCAGGGCGACACTGCCCACCGTCATCGCCCGCAGGCGCGGCGACCAGAGGTCGACGGGTGGATCAGCCGGAACGGCGGTGGTGCTGGTCATGGCGTTCAGCCTCGGACCTCACCCCCGGTTGAGGTCAACTGTGGCGCGCGTCTCGTCGGCCGGGAACGGCGGGGCGATGCCCGGAAACTTCTGCCGTCGGGGTGGCATAACGGACGCCGCGCCGGGAAGTCGGGCCGCCGGGACGAGACCGGGAGGCGAGATGGCGTACGGCTGCGACACCTTCAACCGACTGCCCGGCCGTACGACTCGATGACCTCGCTGGGACGGTTCGCCGGCCTCCTGCTGTCGCCGACGGTCGTACCGGAGACCGCCGCGCGTGTCGCGCGTACCGTCGGTTCGGCCCTGCCCACTGATGCCGTGCCGGCCCGGGTCAGCGAGGTGGCGGGCAGCGTCGGTACGGCGGCGGCCCGGCTGGCCCGCCTCACCGGGCTGACCAGCCGCCGCGTGTGGTCGCAGGACGGCCGCCACCACATCGAGGTGCACGGCGTGTGCCAGGACGGCGGCGACCGGCTGGCCCGTCAGGTCGAGGCGGCGCTGGAGTCGATGCCGGGTGTCGCCTGGGCGCGGGTGAACGCGCCGTCGGGCCGGGTGGTGGTGGCGACCGGGGATCCGGCGCCGAAGCTGCGCGACCTGATCGCCACGGTGGCGCGCGTGGAGCAGACCTGCCCGTACGAGCCGGACCCGGAGATCGAACCGCCGCAGCCGCCCGAGGACGGCCCGCGTACCGCGCGGACGTTCGGCGCGCTGCTGTCCGACGTGCTCGGGTTGAGCATCTCCGCTGCCACCCGTGTCCTGCCGCTCACTCCCATTCCCGCCGAGGTGGCCGGTCTGCTCGGCGCTGTCGACCTGCACCCGAAGCTGCACGCGCTGGCCGGTCTGGGCATCCGCGCCGACCCGCGCGCCGAGGTGCTGTTCCCGCTGGCCGAGGCGGTGGTGCAGGGTCTCACCGGCGGCTGGGCGGGCATCGTGCTGGACGGCGCGCAGCGGGTCGTGCAGTGGGGTGAGGGCGCCGCTCAACTGAACGCATGGCGGCGGGCCGAGCCGCACCTGACCGGTGACCCGGAACGGGCTGTGGCCCGGGTGCCCGACGGCGAGCGGCCCTGCCCGGTGCCGGACGGGCAGCCCGAGCGGTACGCCAAGCGGGTGCTTCCGGCCGGCGCGGTCGCCGGGGCGGCGGCGCTGCCGGTGCTGGGGCCGAAGCGCGCAGCCGCGCTGGCGCTGTCCTCGCTGCCGAAGGCGCCCGGCTCCGGCCGGGAGGGGTACGGCGCCCAGCTCGGCCGGATGCTCGCCCGGCGCGGCGTGATCGCGATGGACCGCAGTGTGCTGCGTGAGCTGGACCGGATCGACACGGTGGTGCTCGACGCGGCGGTGCTCGGTTCGGACCGGGGCGTCCTGGCCGATCTCGCGCCGCTGGCCGACGCCGACACCGGGCAGGTCGCCGCGCGCGCGTTCGCGTTGTTCGACCCGGCCGAGCCGGACGCGGTTCGCGCCGCCGAGGGCTGGCGGATCGGCCCGCTGGACCGCCTCGGCGCCGACGATCCCGGCGACACCCCGGACAGCGCCCGGCTGCGCGCCGACGGTGGACGGCTGCTCGGGCTGGCGGAGAACGGCCGGCTCGCCGCCGTACTGCGGGTCGAGCCGGAGCCCGCGCCGGGCGTGGACGCGCTGGCGTCGGCCGCACGGCAGGCGGGCCTGCGGCTCGTGGTCGGCGGCGCGGACGACGGCCGGTACGACTTCGCGGACCTGCTCGTACCCGGTGGTGCCCGGCTCGCCGACGCGGTGCACGACCTGCAACGCGAGGGCGCCGTGGTGATGGTGGTCTCCGGTGAGCGGTCGGCGCTCGCCGCCTCGGACTGCGGCCTCGGCGTGTACGGCCCGGACGACCTGCCGCCGTGGGGCGCGCACCTGCTGGTCGGTGACGACCTGCGGGTACCGGCCCTGCTCGTCGACGCCGCCGGGGTGGCCCGCCGGATGACCGAGCAGAACGTCCGGATCTCGATGGCCGGCAGCGGGCTCGGCGCGCTCGCCGCATTCACCGCCGACCGGCGGCGGCTGCCCCGCCCAACGCTCGCCGCGGTGAACGGCGCGGCGGCGCTCGCGTTCGCGCACGGCGTGTTCCGGGCACACCGGCTGCCGGACCGGACCGGCGCACCGATGCCCGCGCTCACCGCCTGGCACCTGATGCCGGCGCAGACCGTCCTGGACCAGCTCGCCACCGACCCGTCCGGGCTTGCCGAGGACGAGGCGGCCCGTCGCCGGCGCGTCGAGGTCGGCGACGAGCACGGCCCGGCCGGGCTGCTCCGCGCGTTCGTGGAGGAGCTGTCCAACCCGCTCACCCCGGTGCTGGCCGCCGGTGCGGTGCTCTCCGCCGCGTTCGGCTCACTCGTCGACGCGGCACTGGTGGGCGGCGTGGTGGGCGGGTCCGCTCTGGTCGGCGCGGTGCACCAGCGCAACACCGAACGATCGCTCGCCGAGCTGCTGTCCCGCTCGGCGGTCACCGCCCGGGTGCTGCGCGACGGCACCGAGCGGGTGGTGCCCGCCGAGGAACTGGTACGCGGCGACGTGATCACGGTCAGCTCCGGGGACGCCGTACCGGCCGACTGCCGGGTGCTGACGAGCGACGGGCTGGAGGCGGACGAGTCGTCACTGACCGGCGAGTCGCTGCCGGTGGCGAAGAGCCCGGAACCGGTGGTGGCGGCGGCCATCGCCGAACGGCACTCGATGCTGTTCGAGGGCACCACTGTGGCCGCCGGGCACGGCACCGCAGTGGTGGTGGCCACCGGTGCGGAGACCGAGGCCGGGCGGAGCCTCGCCATGGCCCGGCAGGCCCCGCCCGCCAGTGGCGTGGAGGCGCGGCTCGGCAGGCTGACAAGCAGCGCCGTACCCCTTGCGGCCGCCTCGGCGATCGCTGTCGCAGGCGCAGGGCTGCTTCGGGGCGTACCCCTTGCCGAAACGGCGGCGACCGCCGCGAACCTGGCCGTGGCGTCGGTGCCGGAGGGGTTGCCGTTCCTGGTCAGCGCCGCGCAGCTGGCGGCGGCGCGGCGGCTGGCCGAGCACGGCGCCCTGGTCCGCAACCCCCGGACCATCGAGGCGCTGGGGCGCGTCGACGTGCTCTGCTTCGACAAGACCGGCACGCTCACCGAGGGGAAGCTGATGCTGGCCGGCGTGGGTACGGGCGACGGCCGGTACGCCGCGCTGGACGACCTGGACGAGCCGCTGCGGTCGACGCTGGCCGCCGCGGTGCGGGCCACCCCTGCTGCGGCGGATCCGGACGAGTTGCCGCAGCAGACCGACCGGGCGGTACGCCACGGCGCGGACACCGCCGGGGTGGACGAGCGGACCGGAGCGGCGGACTGGACCGCCACGGCCGGGCTGCCGTTCGAGCCGTCCCGCGGCTACAGCGCCGCTGTCGGGCGTGCCGCCGGCGGGCTGCTGCTGAGCGTGAAGGGCGCCCCCGAGTCGGTGCTGCCGCGCTGCGCGTCCCGCCGAACCGCCGAGGGTGACCGGCCGCTCGACGCGGCCGGACGCGAGGAGGTGCAGGCCATGCTGGCCGGGCGGGCCGGTGCCGGGCACCGCATCCTCGCCGTGGCCGAGTGCCAGGTCTCCACCGAGCAGGTGAGCGACGAGCAGGTCGACGGCCTGGTCTTCGTGGGTTTCCTGACGCTCGCCGACGGGGTGCGGGAGAGCGCCCGGCCGGCGGTGGCCCGGATCCGGGCCGCGGGTGTGCACACCGTCATGATCACCGGCGACCACCCGGCGACCGCCGAGGCGATCGCCGCCGCGATCAGCCCGGACGACGGCGGGCAGCGCGTCGTCACGGCCAGCGACCTGGACCGGCTGGACGACGCCGCGCTCGCCGAGCGCCTGATGGCCACCGACGTGGTGGCACGCTGCACGCCCGCCCACAAGGTACGGATCATCCAGGCGTTGCAGCGCCAGGACCGCACCGTCGCGATGACGGGTGACGGCGCCAACGACGCCCCGGCGATCCGGCTCGCCGACGTCGGTATCGCGCTCGGTCAACGCGGCACTCCCGCCGCCCGCGCCGCCGCCGACCTGGTGGTCACCGACGACCGGCTGGAGACGATCATCGCCACGCTCGTCGAGGGACGGGCCATGTGGTCGTCGGTACGGCACGCGCTGAGCATCCTGGTCGGCGGCAACCTCGGCGAGATCGCGTTCAGCGTGCTGACCGCCGCCGCGACCGGCCGGTCCGCCCTCAACGGCCGGCAACTGCTGCTGGTCAACCTGCTCACCGACCTGGCGCCCGCGCTCGCCATCGCGGTCCGGCCGCCCGCCGACGACAGCGCCGACCACCTGCTGCGGGAGGGGCCGGACTCCTCGCTCGGCGTCACCATGACCCGGGAGATCGGGCTGCGCGCGGCGTCGACCACGCTGGGCGCGACCGCCGGCTGGACGATCGCCAGGTGGACCGGCACCCAGCGGCGTGCCAGCACCGTCGCGCTCGCCTCGCTGATCGGCACCCAGCTCGGCCAGACAGTGCTGGCCGGCGGCACCAGCCCCAGCGTGCTCGCCGCCACCGCCGCGTCGGTCGGCGTGCTCGTGGCTGTGGTGCAGACGCCGGGCGTCAGCCAGTTCTTCGGCTGCACCCCGCTCGGCCCGGTGGGCTGGACCATCGCCACCGGGTCGGCACTCGGCGCGACGTTCGCCAACGGTGCGCTGACCAAGCTGGTCGACCGCCTGCCGCAGCCGGGTTCGCATCGGCGACCCGACGCCGGCCAGTCCTAGCGCCAGGTGGCGGCAGCCCGGCGCAGCCGGTCGTTTATCGCTCGGCCCACGCCGGTCTCCGGCACCGGCTCGGCGACGATCTCGGTCACCCCGGCCGCGTCGAGCCGGTGCAGCGCGTCGAACAGGCGCGCCGCCGCCGCCGTCACGTCGCCGTCGGGCGACAGGACCTCCACCGCCGCCCAGTCGCCGTCCGCCGGTGGCTCCCGGAAGGCCAGGAAGCCCCGCCGGCCGCCGCCGGGCTCGGCCGCCGCGCCCAACCGCAACGGGGTACGCGGGGCGTAGTGCGCGGCGAGCGTCCCGGGCGCGACCGGCTGGCCGGAGCTGCCCTGGCGCACCTCGACCGGGCCGACCGCCTCGACGAGCGCCTCGACCGGCAGCGCGCCCAGCCGCAGCACCACCGGCCGCTCACCGCGCGCGTCCACGATCGTCGACTCGATCCCGCATCGGGTGGGCCCGCCGTCGAGCACCACGTCCACCGCGCCGCCCAGCCCGGCCACCACGTGCTCGGCCCGGGTGGGGCTGAGCTGGCCGAACCGGTTCGCGCTCGGCGCCGCCACCGGCACTCCGGCGGCGGCGATCAGCGCCCGCGCCGACGGCTCGTCCGGTACGCGTACCGCCATGGTGTCCAGACCGGAGGTGACGATCGGCGGGATGATCTCCGGACGGTCCACGATCAGGGTGAGCGGGCCGGGCCAGAACCGCTTCGCCAGCTCGGCCACCGCCGCGGGCACCTCGCCCACCAGCGCGGCCAGGTCGGCGGCGTCGGCCAGGTGGCTGATCAGCGGGTCGAAGCTGGGCCGCGCCTTCGCCTCGAAGATCCGCGCCGCGGCCCGGGCGTCGAGCGCGTTGGCGCCCAGCCCGTAAACCGTCTCGGTGGGAAAGGCGACCAGCCCGCCGGCACGCAGGACGGCGGCTGCCTCGTCGATGCCGCGCTCGGCCGGCAGGACGCGCGGGGATCCGATGCTCACGCTTCCGACGCTAGTCTGCCCGGTTCGCCGTCCCGGCAAGACCCTGCCGTCACGTGGTGGGGCCGTCAGTCGCGTGGGTCGGTGGCGGGTTCCGTGTCGGGGAGCGTGGGCGCGTCGGTGGGGTAGAGGCCGGCGGCGAAGCCGTACACCTGGTCGCCGGCGCGGGGGATCTGCGCGAACCGCCGGGCCAGCGCCTGCACCTCCGCCCAGAACTCGCGGACGTCCTCGATCGGGATGCGCGCGTGCACGAGCGTGCACCGCAACTCGTCGGCGGCGTGCGCGGCCGCCGCTTCGGCTGCCGCCTCGGCGAGCCCGTTGATCCGGGACACCACCTGCTTGTCCTCGGCCCGGCTGAGCGCGCCGACGTAGTAGGTGCGGGCCACCCGCCCGTAGAACCGCTCCTCGATGGCGCGTACCCGGCGGGTCCGCACCACGCGCAGCAGACCGGCGTCGACCAGTTGGTTCACGTGGTACGCCACGCTGCTCTTCGGCCGGTCGACGGCGCGGGCCATCTCGTTGACAGTGGCGGCGCGCTCCAGGAGCAGTTCGAGCAGCGTGCTCCGCAGCGGGTCGGCGAGCGCACGCAACTGCTCCGGAGCGGTGACCACGAGCAGGTCGTCGAGGTCGTAGTCCGGGATTCGCTCATTGACCGACATTTCTCGACCGTTCTAAGATTCTGGTTCGTTCGACAACTCTGGTCTGACAACTCAGGAGTGTAGTGATGGCCGAGATCGTGCTCTTCCACCACATTCAAGGGCTCACGGACGGCGTCCGCGCGCTCGCCGGCTCCCTGCGGTCCGGTGGCCACACAGTCCACGCCCCCGACCTCTTCGACGGCGAACGGCCGGCCACCATCTCCGACGGCGCCGCGCTGATCAAGCGGATCGGCGGCGACGTCCTCGACCGGCGCGCCGACGCGCTCGTCGCCGGCCTGCCCGCCGGCCTCGTCTACGCGGGCGTCTCCTGGGGCGCCGCCATCGCCCAGCGGCTCGCCCAGACCCGGGCCGGCGCCCGGGCCGCCCTGCTCTACGAGGCCTGCCTGCCGGTGACCGGCGAGTGGGCGATCGGCCCGTGGCCCGACGGGGTGGCGGTGCAGGTGCACGGCATGGAGCGCGACCCGTTCTTCGGGCTCGAAGGCGACGTCGACGCCGCGCGCGAGCTGGTGTCGATCGTCGGTCCCGAGCGCGGCGAGCTGTACGTCTACCCCGGCGACCGGCACCTGTTCACCGACAGTTCGCTGCCCTCGTACGACGCCGAGGCCACAGCGCTGGTGGTGAGCCGCAGCCGCGAGCTGCTCGACCGGCTCGGTTGACGCCTACTCGTCACCGCGCAGCCGCGCCAACGCGGCCGCGTACTCGGCGTCGGTCAGCACTCCACGCTCGTACTGCCTGGTCAGCGCGTGGATGTCGCGCCGCTGCGTGGCGCTCGGAGCGGGCCGCCGGATCTGCCCCGGCGGGTCCAAATGGTCGGTGCGGACCGGATCCGGCGCCGGGCTCGCCGCCGCGCGCTGCTCCGGGGGTCGGGCGTTGCGATGGCACTCCCGCAGGTTCGCGAGGATCTCGTCGTAGTGCTCCGGCCAGGTGACCAGCCGGGTCAGCTCCAGGCGGAACGGCCGGACGACGGCGCCGGACTGGATCGGCGTCTGCACCGGCTCGCCGTCGATCCGCTCGATGACGATCGCGTCGCGTCCCACGTCCAGGCCCACGATCGAACCCGTACCGCTGTGTATCTCCGCAACCGACGCCCACGGCACT
This sequence comes from Micromonospora globosa, assembly GCF_000717585.1. NCBI lineage: Bacteria > Bacillati > Actinomycetota > Actinomycetes > Micromonosporales > Micromonosporaceae > Micromonospora > Micromonospora globosa. The sequence goes on along the minus strand of NZ_JNZR01000004.1, from coordinate 93,314 downwards.
GTGGTCGTGCGGAGCAGCGAGCGCGAGCGTACGCCGACAGGGCTCACCCAGACGCCGAGCATCGCGCGGCGGACCGCGACGGCGAGGCCGACGGCGTTCCACACGCCGAGGAACACCGCATCCCGTCCCGGCATCCTGCCGCTTCTGACCTCGAACACGAGGAGCACGAAGAAGCCGACCGCCAGCACCGCCACGACCATGAAGCCGGAGGTGGTCAGGTCCAGCGAGTACGGGCGCCGCCACACCGTCATGCGGCCAGAGTGACCGATCGTGTCCAGCGGTTCCGCGCGGAGTCAACGACCTCTCGCCAACTTCACGACCTCGGCGAGGCTCGCGACCCGGTCGCACTCGTCGTCGGTCAACGTGTTGATGAGTGCCTTGGCGGCCTGGGCCTGGGGAGTCGTGGGCAGGGCGCCGGCCAGCAGGTCCGGCAGGACCAGCTCGTAGCCGACCCGCGCCCGGGTGAGTAGCGGTGGCGGCTGCGGGTCACCGCCGTGGCGACGCGCAGCGCGTGCTCGTTGCCGGGCGGCACGTGCGGGCGGTCGCGCTCCCGGGCGCCGAACCGCATCCGGTGGCGGAACTCGCACGTCTCGCACGTCGCCGGTCCGGCGGTCAGCCGTGCCCCGCAGTCGGGACAGGTCAGCCGGTCCACCGCGCCGTCCACGGTCCGCCAGTCGTACGCCCCGGGGTCGTCGACGACGAGCCAGGCCAGCTCGCTCTCCTCGGGCGAGCCCGGCGCCACGTCCAGCTCACCGCGCAGCCGCGCCCAGGCGTCCCGGATCTCGTCCTCCAGGCGCGCCACCGCGGCCGCCAGCGCCGGGCTACGCCACGGTCCGGCCACTGTCGACCCGCTACCGGTACTGTGCGATCTGGATCAGGTTGCCGCAGGTGTCGTCGAACACCGCCGTGGTCACCGGGCCCATGTCGACCGGCTCCTGGGTGAACAGCACGCCGAGGCCCCGCAGCCGGTCGTGCTCGGCGGCCACGTCGTCCACCGCGAACTGCGTCAGCGGTATCCCGTCGCCCGCGAGCGCCTCCTTGAACGCCTTGGCGGCCGGGTGCGCGTCGGGTTCCAGCAGCAGCTCCACGCCGTCCGGGGCGTCCGGCGAGACCACAGTCAGCCACCGGTACTCCCCGGTCGGCACGTCTGTCTTCTTCACGAAGCCCAGCACCTCGGTGTAGAAGCGCAGTGCCTTGTCCTGGTCGTCGACGTACACGCTGGTGAGGTTGATTCTCATGGGTTCTCCTGGGTGGGTGCGTCGGACCTGAGCCATCGCTCGGTGATGGACCGCAGCGGCCGGGTGTCGAGGTGGTGGAACTTGTAGCGACCCTGCCGCCGCGTGACGATCAGGCCGGCGGCCTCCAGGACGTCGAGGTGCTGGGAGATCGCCTGCCGGGACGAGCCGACCTGGTGCTTGGTGGCCAGCCGGCCGCAGATCTCGAACAGGGTCTGACCGTCGCGCTCGGTCAGCTCGTCGAGGATCAGGCGGCGGGTGGGATCGGCCAGCGCCTGGTACAGATCGCCCACGTCACCCACCATATGCAAGTAACAGCTTGCCTATCAAGAGGCTGTCTGCCAACGGAGGACGTCATGCCCGGATTCATCCTCACCGGCGCTCCCGGCTCCGGTAAGACCGCGATCCTGCGCCACCTGGAGGTCGACGGCCATCCCGTCGTGGAGGAGGCGGCGACCGACGTGATCGCGCTGCACCAGGCGCTCGGCCGGCCCGAACCGTGGCGGGAGCCGGACTTCGCCGAGCGGGTGCTGGCTCTCCAGCGGAGGCGTCGGCGCCGAGCCGAAGCGCACGCCGGGGAGATCATCTTCCACGACCGCTCACCCGTCTGCACGCTCGCGCTGTGCCGCCACCTGGGGTCGACGCCGCCGTCCGCCCTGCTGGACGAGGTCGAGCGCCTGACGACGGAACGCCGCCACTACGAGCGGACCGTCTTCTTCGTACGGAATCAGGGCTTCGTCGAGGCGACCGCCGCCCGCCGGATCAGCTTCGAGGAGTCGCTCGTCTTCGAGCGCGTCCACGAACTGACGTACCGCGACGCGGGATTCGACCTCGTCGAGGTGCCCGCGGGACCGCTCGCGACGCGGGTGGCCGCGATAAAGCAGGCGGTCGATCGTCTGCGCGCCGCTAGGGTGCGGACATGACGTTCCGCGTTGTCTCGCCGCCACCGGTCACCCGGTAACGACGCCGTTCACCGAACCCGGCTTTCGATCCAGAGCCCGGGTGCGTTCGCGGTGCCCGGGCGGCGACGACAACGGAGAATCCCGTGCGCAGAAATCTGCCCCCGACCGTGGGGCGAGGAACCCTGTACATCCTCCTGGCGGCGATCGCCTGGGGCACCGGCGGCGCCGCGGCGGCCGTCCTCTACGACACCAGCGGGTTGGGCCCCGTCGCCGTCTCCGTCTGGCGGTTCGCGGGCGGCGTCCTGCTGCTCGCCGCCGGACACCTGACACGTCGGCGACCATCCTCGCGTATCCGGGTCGTCAGCACCCGGCTGCGCCACAGGTGGCGGCAGGTCGTAACGACAGGCGTAGGTCTCGCCGTCTACCAGACGGCGTACTTCGCCGCAGTGGGGTACGCCGGTCTGGCCGTCGCCACCATGGTCACCCTGGGCGCCGGGCCGGTCCTCATCGCCCTCGGTTCACGCCTGGCCCTCGGCGAGCGACTCGGCCGATCCGGCGGAGTCACAGTCGTGACAGCACTCGTCGGCCTGGTCCTGCTGCTGGGCGGTGGTAGCGCCGGCAGCGCCCCGGCGCCGCTGCTGGGATTGGCCTGCGCGCTGCTGTCCGCGGCCGGGTACGCAGCCGTCACCCTGCTCAACCGGAAGCTCGGCCGAGACGGCGGCTGGCACACTCCGCTGCTGGGCGGATTCGCCGTCGGAATGATCTGCCTGCTTCCGCTGGCCCTGCTCGAAGGGATCCTGCCCACAGCCGGTGACACCCGTCAGACAGTGGGCCTGCTCGCCTTCCTCGCCGTGGCGCCCACCGCCGTGGCGTACACCCTGTTCTTCGCCGGGTTGGCCTCGGTCCGGGCGACCACCGCGTCGGTCATCGCGCTCGTGGAGCCGGTGACGGCGGCGCTCATCGCGGTGCTCCTGCTCGACGAACGGCTCACAGTGACCGCCGTTCTCGGGTCGATCGTGCTGCTCGCCGCGGTGGTCACGCTGATGCTCGGCGAACCCGGGCCGGCGCCGTCGTCGACTGCGGCGCTCAGGGACCGTGACGCCGACATGCGGAACCGCCGCCGGCCTCGACGAGCGAGGGCCGGCGGCGGTGTGGCGACGCGCCGTCCGGGGTGACGGATCAGCCGGCGAGCTGGCGCCGCACCGAGTCGGTGTCCATCAGGTACGACATGAACTTGAACTTGACGTCCTGGACCCCCTCCTGGGCGTTCTGGAGAACCTGTTCCACGCGTTCGGCCGCGACGGGCACGAGATCGTCTTCGTCTTCGACTGCCGGCTCGCCGACCAGTCCTCTACGAGCGGGATGCCGTCGGTGAGATACGCGACGACGCGGGCACGAAGGTGATGTGGCGGCCGCTGAACAGCTTCGACGCAGGGAGTCCGCTCTACCCCGTCGGCCTCGCCGAGCTGCTTCGCGGAGAAACCCGTTGTCGTAGGTAGTGCCGCCCGCCCACCATGGCCGCTGTGAGCCGAAGCCTCCGAACAGACCCCCGTTCGCGCCAGGCACTCCGGCGCGCGCCCCGGCTCGACCGGCTGCGGATCCACGTTCACGCACCGCGATCCGGATTCGCGCACCCGGCAAGCGGGCAAGACGTGCGCGACGTGCTGGAGACCCTCGGGCCCTGGGCGTGGTACGGGTTACGCGGCATCGAGCTGCGACAGAGGGAGGATTTCCGGCCCGGATTCGTCGTCTACGGCAGAACCAGGGTGCCGGGCGAGATCGTTCTCTACGAGCAACCGCTACCGGAGGCCGCGTCGATGCGGGACTTCATGCGGTTCGACGTACTGCTGCACGAGCTAGGGCATCACGTGCTCCAACACCGCAGCCGGAAGGTCGGCCGGGTGCAACGCCGATCAGATCATGAACGGTTCGCCGAGGCTTTCGTTGATCGATGGAAGCCGACTGCCGAGGCGGCACGCGATACAGCAGCATCGACAGACGCTGATGATCCGGCGAAATGATGTGGTGGAGCCCAGGGGACTCGAACCCCTAACCCCTGCCTTGCAAAGGCAGTGCTCTGCCAGTTGAGCTAGGGCCCCGTGACGGCGTTCAGCGCAGGTCGGGCGCCGTGGTCGCCTCGTGCCACAGGGCGCGCTCGTCGTTGGAGGCCTTGACCTTCTTGGCCACGACGGCGGCCACACCGACGATGCCGGCCAGGATCAGGAGCTTCTTGAACATGTGCTTGACCCCTCGCGCTCGACTGTCGTCGGACGATGTGCGGTGGGGCTAGCTGGAATCGAACCAGCGACCTCAGAGTTATCAGCTCTGCGCTCTAACCGACTGAGCTATAGCCCCGCGTAGCGACGAGCTAGGTTAACCCATCGCCTCCACCGCGCCCAAATCGGGGGTCCGTGGTGGGAAGCACCCGCGCCACCTCGAACCTACCCGGACGCACGACGCCGGGGCGACCGCTTTACGCGGTGCCCCGGCGCCGGTCGATCAGTCCCGCTCGGCGAGCGTCAGCTCGATCCCGCCGACCAGGTCGGCGCAGACGTTGTAGACGAACGCGCTGAGCGTGGCCAGCGCGGTGAACAGCACGACGTTCACCAGGCCGATCAGCGCCGACGTCAGGATCACGCCCTTGGCGGTGATCCGGAAGCCGCCGCCACCCTGGCCGCCGCCGGCGTTCACCAGGTCGGTGAGGCTGTCGTTGACGCTCTTGAACACACCCATGGCGTCCAGCGCCAGGTAGAGCACCGACGTCGCCACGACGACCACGATGAAGAGCACCACTGACACCGCGAAGGCGAACTTCATCACCGACCACGGGTCGATCCGCTTCAGGTTCAGCCGGGCCCGTCGCGGTCCGCGCGACGCGGCCGAGCTGACCGAGGTACGCGCGGCGCGTACCGCCTCACCCACGCGCGCGGCGCCGACGGCTGCCGCGCCGCTGATGCCCGGCGGTAGGCCGCCGCCGTTGGCGGGCCGGGCCTGGGCGCTCGCGGCGCCGCTCGGGCGCGAGCCGTCGGGCGACGTCTTCGGGGCGGTGCCCAGGCCGGCACCGATCCGCGGCTGCGTGCCGGTCGTCCCGGTGGAGGCCCGGCCGGCGGCCGACGGGGTCTTGATCGGCTGGGTGCTCGTGGCGTTCGCGGGCTTGGCGGCCGGAGCGGCCAGACCGTCGGCCGATGTCGGCGCGTCGACCTTGGTCTCGGCCGAGTCCCGGGAACCGGAGTCCTCGGCCGGCTTGTCCGGAGGCGGGGCCATGCCGGGAGCCCGGGTGAACTTCGGGGCAGGCGCGTCGGCGGGAACCGTGGCCCGGCCCACAGCCGCGCGGCCGGTCGCTGGTGTGCCGCCCTGCGCGGCCTCCTCCTCGACCGGAGTGGCCGAGGTCCCCTTGTTCCCCGACTTCGCCTGTGTCTCCGTCATCAACTAGTCCTGTTCGTCAGGCTCGTCGGCATTGCGAGCAATCGCCACGATAGTCACGCCGTCCGGGAGGTCCATCAGCTTGACCCCCATTGTGTTCCGGTCACGCGTACGGCGTACAGGCTTCACCGGAGTCCGGATGACGCCGCCGTTGCTCGTGATGGCGAACAGCTCGTCCTCCGGATCGATCACGACCGCGCCGACCAGGCCACCGCGTCGCTCGGTGATCTTCGCGGTCAGCACGCCCTTACCTCCCCGGCCCTGGACCGGGTATTCCTCGATCGGGGTACGTTTCGCGTAACCCCCGTTCGTCGCGACCAGAACGTCCAGACCCTCTCGCACCACCTCGACGGCGAGCAACTCGTCCTCGCCGCTGAAGCGCATGCCGATCACACCGGAGGTGGCCCGGCCCATCGGACGCAGCGCCTCGTCGGTGGCGTTGAAGCGGATCGCCTGGGCGTTCTTCGACACGAGCAGCAGGTCGTCCTCCGGAGCGACCAGTACCGCACCGACCAGCTCGTCCTCATCGCGCAAGTTGATCGCGATGATGCCGCCGGAACGGTTGGAGTCGAACTCCTCGAGCCGCGTCTTCTTCACCAGGCCGTTCTTCGTGGCCAGTACCAGGTAGGGGGCCACCTGGTAGTTCGGGATTTCAATGATCTGCGCGATCTGCTCGTCGGGCTGGAACGCGAGCAGGTTGGCCACGTGCTGGCCCTTGGCCACCCTACTGGCCTCGGGAAGCTCGTACGCCTTCGCCCGGTAGACCCGACCCTTGTTCGTGAAGAACAGGATCCAGTCGTGGGTAGAGCATACGAAGAAGTGGCTGACGATGTCGTCCTGGCGGAGCGTCGCCCCGCTGACGCCCTTCCCGCCACGCCGCTGCGACCGGTAGAGATCGACCTTGGTCCGCTTCGCGTATCCGGTGCGGGTGATCGTCACCACCACGTCCTCGCGGGCGATGAGGTCCTCCATCGAGACCTCGCCGTCGAACGGGACGATCTTCGTACGCCGGTCGTCGCCCCACTTCGCGACGATCTCGCCCAGTTCCTCCGAGACGATCCGCCGCTGCCGCTCCGGCTTGGCCAGGATGTCCTTGAGGTCGGCGATCTCCACTTCGAGCTTCGCCAGGTCGTCCAGGATCCGCTGCCGCTCCAGGGCGGCCAGCCGGCGCAGCTGCATGTCCAGGATCGCGGTCGCCTGGACCTCGTCGATGTCCAGCAGCCGGATCAGGCCCTGCCGTGCGTCCTCCACAGTGGGCGAGCGCCGGATCAGGGCGATCACCTCGTCCAGCGCGTCCAGCGCCTTGGACAGGCCGCGCAGGATGTGCGCCCGCTCCTCGGCCTTGCGCAGCCGGAACGCGGTCCGCCGCCGGATCACCTCGATCTGGTGCTCGACGTAGTAGCGGATGAACTGGGCCAGGTTCAGCGTGCGCGGCACGCCGTCGACGAGCGCCAGCATGTTGGCGCCGAACGTCTCCTGGAGCTGGGTGTGCTTGTAGAGGTTGTTCAGCACCACCTTGGCGACCGCGTCGCGCTTGAGCACGAGCACGATCCGCATGCCGGTACGCCCGGAGGACTCGTCGCGGATGTCGGCGATGCCGGCGAGCTTGCCCTCCTTGATCAGCTCGGCGATGCGCTCGGCGAGGTTGTCCGGGTTGACCTGGTACGGCAGCTCGCTGACCACGAGCGCCGGCCGGCCCCGCTTGTCCTCCTCGACCTCGACCACGGCGCGCATGCGGATCGAGCCGCGCCCGGTCCGGTACGCGTCCTGGATGCCCGCCTGACCGACGATCAGGCCGTGGGTCGGGAAGTCCGGACCCTTGACGATCTCCAGGAGGGCTTCCAGCGTGGTGGCCTCGTCGGCCTCCGGGTGCTCCAGGCACCACTGCACGGCCGCGCCGATCTCGCGCAGGTTGTGCGGCGGGATCTTGGTGGCCATGCCGACCGCGATGCCCTCGGAGCCGTTGATCAGCAGGTTCGGGATACGCGACGGCAGGATGGTGGGCTCCTTGGCCCGGCCGTCGTAGTTGTCCTGGAGGTCGACGGTGTCCTCGTCGATGTCCCGCAGCATCTCCATCGCCAGCGGGTCGAGCTTGCACTCGGTGTTGTGGCTGACGAAACCGTCGGAGACGAACGAGTGGTCCTCGGTGTCCACCCGGATGCTGTAGACCGGCTGCACACCGGCGTCGGTGACGTCGGTCACCTCGGCGTAGTAGAAGCGGCCGTCGACGAGCGGTTCGACCACGTCGAGGATGCCCGGCTCGGTGATCCGGGCGGCGATCTCGTCGCGGTCCCGCTCCCAGCGCTCGATCCGGTCCACGTTGTGCCGGCGCAGCCAGTCACGCTCGGTCCAGCGGCTCGCGCCGTGCTCGCGGACGAAGTCACCGACGAACGGCACGTGATCGCCGGAGAGCGCGGTGCTGCTCGCCGGCACCTGGGCCAGCTCGGATTCCAGCTTGGCCTGCTTGCGGCCGAGGAATCCGACGTGAGCGGCGAAGATCCGGGCGTCCCGCCGGTTGGTGACGACGACCTTGATCTCGCCGTTGTCGTACCGGCACTGCCGGCTGACCACGCCGAACTCCAGCAGCAGTTGCTGCACCTCGCGGGCCAGCCGCTCGCTGCGGGTCGAGTAGGAGACCTGGATCGTGTGGCGGGGCAGCAGCGACGACGAGCCGTCGCCCTCGAACAACGCCTGGAGGAAGGCCCGCTTGACCGCGGCCGGTCCGCGCCAGACGAACTCCGGCACGAACTTGTCGGCGCTCCGCGCGCCCACCATCTCGCCGAGTACGCTCGCCCGCAGTGCGGCGAGGTTCTGTACATCGAGTTCGTGCAGCGTGCTGCCGGAGTCGATGACCCGCTCGGCGACGTACCGGGGGCCGCCGACCGCGAGGTCATAGGCGGTGAGGACCCGGACGAAGAACTCCCGGTCCACGTTGTTGAAGCCGGCCCGCTGCTCGGACACCCACCCCTCGGACACGAACGCGCCCGCGAACACGGCTGCCTCGACGTGCTCCAGCATCGGGTAGCCGATCTCGTCCGGCACGGTGCGCTGGAGGGCCACCCGGTCGCCCGGGGCGATCTCGGCAAGCAGCTTCCACAGCAGGGTCGGCACACCGGCCACGTTCACCAGGCAGAGCACCGGGTGGTTGTGGGTGCCGGTCAGCTCGTACCCCTCACGGGTGCGCAGCCGCAGCGTGGGGTGCTCGCCGGAGTGGAAGAACCTGCTGGCACGGACCAGGTCGCCGTTGCGGTCACGGACCTTGAGGTCGACGTCGGTCTCGCTGCTCGGCGCGGCGTCCGGCACGACGTCGCCGATCCGGACGGTGCCGTCGACGGTACGAACCCGGACATCTGCCGCAAGGCAGTACCTCATGGCCGCAGCCGGATCATTTCCCGGCGAGCCGAAGTTGCCGTTGCCGTCGACCAGCGGGTAGCGCAGCGACCACGGCTGCGCCATCCGGACCAGCGCGTCGTAGATGGCCGAGTCGCCGTGCGGGTGGAACTGGCCCATCACGTCGCCGACGACACGGGAGCACTTCACGTACCCGCGGTCCGGCCGGTAGCCGGAGTCGAACATGGCGTAGAGGATCTTGCGGTGGACCGGCTTGAGCCCGTCCCGGACGTCCGGCAGGGCCCGCCCGACGATGACGCTCATCGCGTAGTCGAGGTACGAGCGCTGCATCTCGACCTCGAGGCCGACCGGCTCGATCCGGTCGTGCTGGACGACCGCCGCCAGTGGTTCCGGGGTCTCCGGCTCGTTCGGGGTGGACTCGGGAGTATCGGTCACTGTTAACCCTTATCAGACTCAGAGTCGTGGTCTCGCTGTGGATAACGGCTGTGGAAAGCGGCCAGACTGTGGATAACTCTGTGGACCGCCGGGCCGGCCGGTGGATCGCCGGCCGACCCGGGCGCGTCCGTCAGATGTCCAGGAACCGCACGTCCTTGGCGTTGCGCTGGATGAACGACCGGCGAGCCTCGACGTCCTCACCCATCAGGACGCTGAACAGCTCGTCCGCGGTGGCGGCGTCGTCGAGCGTGACCTGGCGCAGCGTACGCGTGGCCGGGTTCATCGTGGTCTCCCACAGCTCGGGGTAGTTCATCTCGCCGAGACCCTTGAACCGCTGGATGTCGTCCGGGCGGGCGTTGGGCTTCTTCTGCTGGCGCAGTGCGATCAGCCCGTCGCGTTCCCGGTCCGAGTACGCGTACTGGGCGTCGTCGCCCTTCTTGTTCCACTTGATCTTGTAGAGCGGCGGGGCGGCCAGGTAGACGTGCCCCAGCTCGACCAGCGGCCGCATGAACCGGAACAGCAGCGTGAGCAGCAGCGTCTGGATGTGCTGGCCGTCGACGTCGGCGTCGGCCATCAGCACGATCTTGTGGTAGCGCAGCTTCTCGATGTCGAAGTCGTCGTGGATGCCGGTGCCGAGCGCGGTGATCAGCGCCTGCACCTCGTTGTTCTTCAGCACCCGGTCGATCCGGGCCTTCTCCACGTTGAGGATCTTGCCGCGGATCGGCAGGATCGCCTGCGTACGCGGGTCGCGGCCCTGCTTGGCCGAACCGCCGGCCGAGTCGCCCTCGACGATGAAGACCTCGGACTCGCGCGGGTCGGTGGACTGGCAGTCGGCCAGCTTGCCGGGCATCGAGCCGGACTCCAGCAGCGACTTGCGCCGGGCGAGCTTGCGCGCCTGCTGGGCGGCGATCCGGGCCCGGGCCGCCTGGGAGGCCTTCTGGATGATGATCTTCGCCTCGGCCGGGTTGCGGTCGAACCAGTCGACGAGCGACTCGTTGCAGACCCGCTGCACGAAGCCCTTGACCGGGGTGTTGCCCAGCTTGGTCTTGGTCTGACCCTCGAACTGCGGGTCGGTGAGCTTGACCGAGATGATCGCGGCCAGGCCCTCGCGGATGTCCTCACCGGAGAGGCGCTCGTCGCCCTTGAGCAGCTTCTTCTCGGCGCCGTAGCGGTTGACGACGCTCGTCAGCGCGGCCCGGAAGCCCTCCTCGTGGGTGCCGCCCTCGTGGGTGTTGATGTTGTTGGCGAAGGTGTAGACCGACTCGCCGTACGACTCGTTCCACTGCATGGCGATCTCAACCGACATGCCCGTCTCCTCGGCGCCGAACTCGACCACCGTCTTGTGGATCGGGCTCTTGGAGGCGTTGAGGTGCCGGACGAAGTCGGCGATGCCGCCCTCGTAGTGGAAGGTGACCTCGCGGGTCTTGCCGTCCTCGTCCTCCGGCACCCGCTCGTCGAGCAGGTGGATGGTGAGACCCCGGGTGAGGAAGGCCATCTCCTGGAGGCGACGGTAGATCGTGTGGAAGTCGAAGTCGACGGTCTCGAAGACGTCCGGGTCGGGCCAGAAGGAGACAGCCGAACCGGTGCGGTCGGTCGCCTCGCCCTTCTCCAGCGGCGTCGGCTTGGAGTGGTGGTACTGCTGGCGCCAGACGAAGCCGTCCTTGTGGATCTCCACAGCCATCCTGGTGGACAGCGCGTTCACCACGGAGACGCCGACGCCGTGCAGGCCGCCGGAGACGGCGTACGCCTTGCCGTCGAACTTGCCGCCCGCGTGCAGCACGGTCAGGGCGACCTCGACACCCGGCTTCTTCAGCTTGGGGTGCAGGTCGACCGGGAAGCCACGGCCGTTGTCGGTCACCCGGACACCGCCGTCGGCCAGCAGCACCACGTCGATGGTGTCGCAGTGCCCGGCCAGCGCCTCGTCCACCGCGTTGTCGACGACCTCCCACACCAGGTGGTGCAGACCGCGCTCGCCGGTGGACCCGATGTACATACCGGGCCGCTTCCGGACCGCTTCCAGGCCTTCGAGAACGGTGATGGACTCGGCACCGTACTTCTTGTTGTCCTCCGCTGCCACGCTCGGCCACTTTCTCGCACCGGCCGCGCGTGGGCGCGGGGCGCGGGTTCGGCGGACAGGACGCGACGTCGGCGCGCATGGACCGCCCCTGGGATCGCCAGGCTCGGATCATGTACGCCGGGCGCCGCGGTTGCCCGCGGATCGCGATCGGCTCGGACCCGATGCGGGACTATGATCGAGGGCTCATGCGGGCCCCTGTCCGTCGCTCCGTCTCGGGTCTTTCGTCTCGCCCTCAATCTTACTGTGCGGAGCCGACCAAACCGCCACTCGGCACCCTCTCCGAGGCGGCTGAGAATGCCGTAGCCGGACGAACCGCGTTGCCCACGACTCCCCCTACACGCCATTGGGGCGGTACCGCGCCACCGGCCACCGTGAGCCACGACGGTCATCCGACCGGTGATCGGCGGCTGCCCCGACCGGGGGTCGCGGCCGGGCCCGGCGTGCCGTAGCTTTTGCGGCGCCGCCGTTGCGGTCTTGATCTTTCGCGCCCGGAACCGGGACGATCGTCGGAGATGGTCCGAAAACGCTTGGTGAGAGGTGACGCCAGATGGGGCTGGACAACGTCGCGGTGCACTGGCCGCGGACCGGCCGCTTCTACGATCCGGTCGCGCCGGCTGAGTTCGTGGACTTCGGCGAGATCGTGGACATGCCCCGAATCTCCGCGCCGACCGCGGCGCTCGCCGAGCTGATCGCGAAGACCGGCACGGTACGCGCGACCGCGTACACCGAATTGGTCGATTTGATCCTCGGGCTGGAGAATGTGCTCTACGCCACGGAGAACGCGGTCGAGGACGAGGACCCGGTGATCGACCCGGACGGCTGCTCCTGGATCGCCGAGGGCGTGGAGAAGTTCGTCGCACGGCACCGGCCGTACGGCGAGCCGGTCACGTTCGAGTCGGTGAGCGAGGTGCTGCGCGCGCTGCTCGGCGACGGGCGGCTGGCCGAGCAGCAGCTCCGCTGGCTCGACAGCCGGCTCGACCGGCTGCGGGACGAGAGCGGCGATCCGCCGCAGTGGAACTTCACCTGCGCCGAGCTGAGCGTGCTGGCGGCCTTCTACCGGCGCTGCGCGGAGCGGGGCTTCGCGGTCTACGCCGACGCCTGACCGGGCGCCGCAGCGCCCGAAGAAGACGTGGCCTGGTTGGCTGCCGCGATCACCTCGGTCAGCGCCGCGTGCAGGTGCCGCAGGTCGGCCAGCGGCAGGCCGAGGCGCTGCACGATGGCCGGCGGGATCCGCTCGGCCTGCGCCCGCAGCGCCTGCCCCTCGGCGGTGAGCGAGACGGCCAGGCTGCGCTCGTCGGCGGCGTCGCGTTCCCGCCGGATGTAGCCGGCCGCCTCCAGCCGCTTGAGCAGCGGGGACAGCGTGCCCGGGTCGAGCTGGAGCAGCCGGCTCAGATCCCGGCCGGACAGCGGCGCGTGCTGCCAGAGCGCCAGCATCACCAGGTATTGCGGATGAGTGAGCCCCATCGGCTCCAGCAGCGGCCGGTAGACAGCGACGACGCTCCGGGCGGCGACTGAGAGCGCGAAGCAGACCTGCTGCTCCAGCGCCAGGGGGTCCTCCTCGATGCCGCCGGTCACCCGCGTCCTCCTCGTCGTCGTTGCGATCCTAGCAACGATTGGTGTACCAATGGTTTGCACCAAACAGAGAGGCGGCGGGATGAGCGACGACGAGCAGGTGGGCGACGCCTCCGGCAAGGGTGGCCGTCTGCTGGGCTGGGTGTTCCGCAACCTCGCCGGCCCGTCCCAGGTGCAGGGCGCGGTGCAGGGCGGCTCGAAGCTGGCCCGCGACGCGTGGAAGGAAGACCTGGAGCGCCGCAAGCAGTGGAGCCGCGAGCAGCGCGAACTCAAGCGCGCCCGGCGGGAGGCGCGGCGTTCGGGCGGTGTCGGTCAGCCGTAGGTGTCGCGAGGGCCGCGCCCGCGTACCCGTCGGGGACCGCGCGCCCACGACGGCGCCGCCGGCCCGTGGATGTGCAGCTTGCGCACCACGTTGTGGCCGACCTCCCGGGCGATCTGCTGCAACAGCGAGCCCGCCAGCAGGCGCAACTGGGTCGCCCACGCCGTCGAACGCGCCTCCACGGTCAGCTCGCCGTCCTCCAGCTTGACCGGGCGACTGTGCTGCGCGACCTCCGGGCCGACCACCTTCTCCCACGCGCCGAACACGGTCGCCTCGGCGGCCGGCTGCTGCCAGCCGCGCGCCTTCATCAGCTTGTCCAGCACCGCGCCGAGCGGCTGCGGATCGCGCGGGTCCGGCCCCGGGCCGGAGTAGCCACGCAGCCGCTTCTCGCCGTCGCCGCGGACCGTGCCGCGCCGTCGCGGGGCCGCCGCCTGCCGCCGGGCCTTCGCCGCGTCGAGCACCGCCCGCGCCAGCTCCGGCCCGGCCGTGCCCTCCGGCAGCTTCGCGGCCGGCTCGCCGTCCGCGGGCTTCCCCGGGGTACGCGCGTCGCGTCCCGGCCCGAGCCGCGCGGGCGGGAGCTGCACCTCGTCATCCGGCACGTCGCACCGTCCCCTCGCCCACCGCATACCGGGTGCCGCGCAGCGTCGCCGGCACGTCGTCGTCCACCGCACAGGTGACCAGGAGCTGGCTCGCGCCGCCGACCAGCTCGGCCAGCCGCTCCCGCCGGCCGGTGTCCAGCTCGGCGAAGACGTCGTCGAGCACCAGCACCGGCTCGATCCCGTCGGCGCGCAGCAGGTCGTAACCGGCCAGCCGCAACGCCAGCGCGTACGACCAGGACTCGCCGTGGCTCGCGTACCCCTTCGCGGGCAGCGGGCCGAGCGTCAGCGCCAGGTCGTCGCGGTGCGGGCCGACGAGCGTGGTGCCGCGCTCGATCTCGGCGGCGCGGTTCGCGGTGAGCGCGGCGGCGAGCGCCTCCGCCAGCGCCGCGCGGTCGGCGCCGGGTTCGGGCAGCTCGACCGAGGGCCGGTACGCGATGCCCGCCGCGCCGCGGCCGGCCGCCACCGCGTCGTACGCCTTCGCCACGTGCGGGGTCAGCGCGGCCACCAGCTCCAGGCGGCCGGCGAGCAGGTCCGCGCCGTGCTGCGCCAGATGCGCGTCCCACACGGCCAGCGTCGACAGGTCACCGCCGCGTGTGCCGCCGGTCTTCCGAGCGAGGTACGACGTACGCAGCAGCGCGTTGCGTTGCTTGACCACGCGTTCGTAGTCGGCGCGGACACCGGCATAGCGGGGCTGGCGGGTGACCAGCAGGTCGTCCAGGTAGCGGCGGCGTTCAGCCGGGTCGCCGCGGACCAGTTCCAGGTCCTCCGGCGCGAACAGCACCAGGCGCAGCGCGCCGAGCACGTCCCGGGCGCGGCGGGCCGGGGACCGGCCGAGCCGGGCCCGGTTGGCCTTGCCCGGGACGATCTCCAGCTCGACCAGCAGCTCCCGGCCCTCGTGCACCACGGCGCAACGGATCACCGCCGAGGCGGCGCCCATCCGAACCAGCGGGGCGTCGGTGGCGACCCGGTGCGAATCCAGGGTCGCCACGTAGCCGAGCGCCTCGACCAGGTTGGTCTTGCCGACGCCGTTGGCGCCGACGAGCACGTTCGGACCCGGCTCCAGGTCGACGCCGACGCGCTCGTACGAGCGGAAGTCGACCAGTTCGAGCCGGCGGACGTACACAGCCTGTGGATACCGGTCAGCGCTTGTGGACGGCGTGGCCGCCGAACTGCTGGCGCAGCGCGGCGACGGCCTTCATCGCGGGCGAGTCGTCCTGCCGGGAGGCGAACCGGGCGAAGAGCGACGCGGTGATGACGTTGAGCGGTACGGCGAGCCGGACCGCCTCGTCCACGGTCCAGCGGCCCTCGCCGGTGTCCTCGGTGTAGCCGCTCAGCTCGGCCAGTTCCGGGTCCTCGTCGAGTGCCCGGTCCAGCAGGTCGAGCAGCCAGGAGCGCACGACGGTGCCCTCGCGCCACGACTTGAACACGCCGGGGACGTTCGTCACCAGCTCCGAGGCCGCAAGCAGCTCGTAGCCCTCGGCGTAGGCGTGCATCAGGCCGTACTCGATGCCGTTGTGCACCATCTTGGCGTAGTGGCCGGCGCCGACCGGGCCGGCGTGCACGAAGCCGAACTCGCCCTCGGGCTTGAGCGACTCGAAGATCGGCATGAGGCGCTCGACGTGCTCCTGCGCGCCGCCGACCATCAGCGCGTACCCGTTCTGCCGGCCCCAGACGCCGCCGGAGACGCCGACGTCGATGTAGCCGATGCCCTGCTCGTTCAGCCGCTCGGCGCGCGGGGCGTCGTCGCTGAACCGGGAGTTGCCGCCGTCGATGATGATGTCGCCCTCGCCGAGCACACCGGCGAGCTCGTCGATGGTGGCGTCGGTGACGCCGGCGGGGACCATGACCCAGACCGCGCGGGGCGACTGGAGCTTCTCGGCAAGCTCGGCCAGGCTCGCGGCGTCGCTGATCTCCGGGTTGTGGTCGTAGCCGACCACCTCGTGCCCGGCGGCGCGCAACCGCTCCCGCATGTTGCCGCCCATGCGGCCGAGTCCTACCAGGCCGAGCTGCATCTGCTCCTACCTCCGTACGTCAGGGTCGTGCTGCCTGCGATCAGCGGGACACGCGGATCGGCATGATGAGGTACCGGTACCCCGGGATGACCTCGCCATCCTCGCCTGCCGGGGAGATGACCGCGGGCTTGAACGCGTCGACGAACCGGAGCAGGGCGTGCTGCGCGCCCAGGTTGGCCAGGCCGTCGATGAGGTACTGCGGGTTGAACCCGATGGTCAGCGGCTCGCCGCTGAAGGTGGCCTCCATGGCCTCGCTGGCCCGTGCCTCCTCGGTGCCGCCCGCCTCGACCACGAGACCGTCGGCGCTGAAGCTGAGCAGCACCGGGGTGGTGCGCTCGGCGACCAGCGCGACGCGCTTGACCACCTCGATGAGCGCGGCGACGGCGACGCGGGCCTCGGCGTTGTGGTCGGCCGGGAACAGCGAGCGCACCGGCGGGTAGTTGGCGCCGTCGAGCAGGCGGCTGGTGGTCCGGCGGGTGCCACCGGAGAAACCGATCATGCCCTCACCGGCGCCGCCGGAGGACAGCGCCATGGTGACGTGGCCACCGAGTGGGCCGAGCGCCTTCGCGGTGTCGTGCAGCGTACGGGCCGGCACCAGCGCGTTGAGGCTGATCTCCGGGTCGTCCGGGTTCCACTCCATCTCGCGCAGCGCGAGGCGGTAGCGGTCGGTCGCCAGCATGGCCATCGTGCTGCCGCTCAGCTCGATCCGTACGCCGGTCATCATCGGCAGCGTCTCGTCGCGGCCCGCGGCGACAGCCACCTGGGCCACGGCGGAGGCGAAGGCGGCGGCGTCGACGGTGCCCGCGCTCTCCGGCATCTCCGGCAGCGTCGGGTAGTCCTCCACCGGCATGGTGGGCAGCGTGAACCGGGCGCTGCCGCAGACCAGTTCGAGGTGGGCGCCGACGGCGGCGATGTCCACCGGCTTGGCCGGCAGGGCCTTGGTGATCTCGGCGAGCAGGCGGCCGGAGACCAGGGCGGCGCCGTCCGCGTCACCCTGCACCTCGACCGTCACCTGGCTGGAGACCTCGTAGTCGAAGCCGGAGACCTGCAGGTTGCCGTCGGTGACGCGGAGCATCACCCCGGCCAGCACCGGTACGGAGGGTCGGTTGGGCAGGCTCTTGGCGGTCCACGCGACCGCCTCGGCGAGCGCGTCGCGCTCCACTCGGAACTTCATCAATGCCTCCGCGTCGACGTCAGCGACAACTCTCTCATGCCGACCGCTGCCACCCGTCCCGCCCGACCGTGCGGGTACCCATCGCACCTTAAGGCGCTGGGACATCGGCTGTGCGCCCGACCCCGTGGATCCAGGTGCCCCGGGCGACTGCCGACGGCAGTGCTCCGGCCCGATCCACAGGAAGTCCAACGGTGATGATTGGTTTTTGTTGTTTAGAAGAGATAACTCATCGTCTTCATCGCACCTGTGCAAACTGTGGAGAACCGGCGTCCGCGCAGGTCAGACACGTTATCCACCGGTGGTTTGGCTGTGGAGAACCAGGGGTAAAACTCGTGTCCCGGTCCACAGCCCTCGCCGGCCGCCGGGTTTTCCACGGCTGTCCACCGGTTGTCCACCGGTAATCCACCGGTTTTCTCCCCAGCGCTGTGGACAACGCCGACAGGGTCGAGAGCCGTCATCCCCAGAACCTTCAACAGCTCGCCCACAGGCAGACCGTCGTCTGGGGATGACGACTGCGTTGTCCCCAGGCATCCACAGCGTCGTCCCCAGGAGTTGTCCACAGTCTGTGGGTAACCGGCCGGGTGCAAAGCGTGGTTGTCCACTGCCTGTGACACAGGGGCTGTGGACAACGGGTACGAGCTGTGGACGAGCACACGACAGATCCTGGGCCCTCCACCGGGTCGAGGGTCAACCGATCCCCGCTGTCGGCTACTTGCCACCCGCCCGAGCCCGTCGCGTCGGCGCCGAAATGGTCACCTTGGTCACCCCGCCCCTCCCGCGATTCCGCCCGCCTCGCCCCGCCCTGCACGTGTCGACCATGAAGTTGGCGGCATCTGGCGTCCGGTTTGTCGCCGCTAACCTCATGATCGACGCGAACGGTCGGCCGGTGAGGGTGGGGACCGGTGGCTGCGTTCAGGTCACGCGTGAGGTGTGACGTTCAGCTCTGGCGAGATCTTGGTAGGAAACGGCCCCTATGAGGGCGCCAAGCTTCCAAGATCTGCGGGGACGTCCGCGGCGGGAGCGGTGAGGGAAAGAGGCAGCGCGAGCAGAGAGACGGTCAGGTGTTCTGCTTGATGCGGTTCGTCAGCTCGGCGATCTGGTTGTAGAGCGAGCGCCGCTCCGCCATCTGCTGGCGGATCTTGCGGTCCGCGTGCATCACCGTCGTGTGGTCCCGGCCGCCGAACGCCTGCCCGATTCGGGGCAGCGACAGGTCGGTCAGCTCGCGGCACAGGTACATGGCCACCTGACGCGCGTTCACCAGCACCCGGGAGCGGGAGTGGCCGCGCAGGTCCTCCAGGCTCACGCCGAAGTAGTCGGCCGTGGACACCATGATCTGGTCCGCGGTGATCTCCGGGCCGGCGCCGTCCGGGATGAAGTCCCGCAGCACCTCCTCGGCCAGCGACAGCTCGACCGAGGATCGGGTGAGGCTGGCGAAGGCGGTGACCCGGATCAGCGCCCCCTCCAGTTCGCGGATCGAGTTCGACACCCGGGACGCGATGAACTCCAGCACGTCCGGCGGGGCGAACAGCCGCTCCTGCGCCGCCTTCTTCTGCAGGATCGCGATCCGCGTCTCCAGGTCCGGCGGCTGGATGTCGGCGAGCAGACCCCACTCGAACCGCGTACGCAGCCGGTCCTCCAGCGTCGCCAGCTGCTTCGGCGAGCGGTCGGACGTGATCACGATCTGCTTGTTGGCGTTGTGCAGGGTGTTGAAGGTGTGGAAGAACTCCTCCTGCGTCCGCTCCCGGTTCTCCAGGAACTGGATGTCGTCGATCAGGAGGATGTCCACGTCCCGGTAGCGGCGCTGGAACGCGCTCGTCTTGTCGTCGCGCAGCGAGTTGATGAAGTCGTTCGTGAACTCCTCGGTCGAGACGTACCGGACCGAGCGCGCGTTGCCGAGCGTCGTGGCGTAGTGCCCGATGGCGTGCAGCAGGTGGGTCTTGCCCAGCCCGGAGCTGCCGTAGATGAACAGCGGGTTGTACGCCTTCGCCGGCGACTCGGCCACCGCCACGCTCGCGGCGTGCGCGAACCGGTTGGACGAGCCGATGACGAAAGTTTCGAACATGTACTTCGGGTTGAGCCGGTTACCGCCGCTCTCCGTACCGCCGGGGAGCCTGCGATCGGCCTGGCCGCCGCCGCCCGGACGGTGGTGGTCGGCGCCACCCCGGCCGGGGCCGTTGTCGGTGGCGCCGTCGCGCGGCAGGCCGCGCATCGGCGCGGGGTCGGCGGGCGGACTCTCCCGGTATCGGGGCTCGTATCCGCCGGCGTCGGGCACGGGCGGCTCGATGCGGGTGCGCTCGTCGAAGGCGCGGCGCTCGGGCGCGGTGCGTACCGGCTCGGCGAACGCAGCGCTGAAGAGCGTGTCCTGCGCGTCCCGGCCGGCCGGAATGAGGTGCGGGCGGCCGCCGCCGTCGGCGGTCCGCTGGCGCGGCGCCGGCTCGTCGAGCGGCTGCTCCGGGCGCGGTTCGGCGTACCCGGCCTCGGCGTACCCGGGTTCCGGGCGCGGCGACGGGAAGGCGGACGCGGGCTGGTCGAAGCCGGGCAGCGGGGCGGCGGCGTCGTGCTCGGGCAGCGGCTCCGGGCCGCTGCGGTAGACAGTGCCGGCCGGGCGGGCGCTCGGGTCGTCGGAGACCCGCACGGTGACGGCCACCTGGATCGGCCGGCCGAGCCGGCGGCTCAACGCCTCGGTGATGGCCGGGCGGAGCCGGGACTCGATCACGTCCCGGGTGAAGGCGTCCGGCACCGAGAGCAGCGCCGTGTCCTCGACGATCGCCCGCAGCCGGGTGAGCCGGAGGTACGCCCGTTGCTGCGCGGAGATGATCTCGTCGGCGAGTTCGTCGGTGGTCGCCGTCCACACCGCGGCAAGGTCGGTCGCTCCGGTCACCGTCGTGCCACCCCCTCGCCTGCTCCTTCTCACGCCCGCCCGGACGGCTGACCGGTCGTCATCCACAAGTTATCCACAGCCTGTGTACCGACCGATTGTGGCCGCCCACCGGACGCGGGTCGGACCTGCCCCCCTCGATCCGGGGAGGCGTTGAAGCGGGTTCACCGTGCCGAACGATTCAACAGCGTGTCCGGTCTTGCCGATCGGCGACAAACCCCGGACCCCCGACGCCGACCGCAATCGCGCACGCTAACAGCGCGGACCCCACAGCATCAACCGGCGACACCCTGACGACCTTGGCAACATCAGTGAAAACCGCCCCTTCGGTCGCGCTTGCGCGCAGGTCGGACGCCCGAGTGTGACGTTTGACGGTCATTGCGCCCCTGCGTAGGCTGGAGCGGCTGCTCTCTCGCCCTCTGCTAGGGTGATTGATGCTTGCTGTCCGTGGCTGTCACCCCGCATCGCCGGGGAGCGTGTCGCGGCAGCGCCGATCGGAGGTCACCGACAGGTGATCTGGACCAGCACACGACCCCGGGCGATCCGCCGCGCGGGGCGTACGACAACGGAGAGCCTGACGTGAGCAAGCGCACCTACCAGCCGAACAACCGCCGGCGCGCGAAGACCCACGGCTTCCGGCTGCGCATGCGCACCCGTGCCGGCCGCGCCATCATCTCGACCCGTCGCTCCAAGGGCCGCGCCCGCCTGTCGGCCTGACGCCGACAGGTCCGGTCCGGGGACGTGGGCAGTCGTGCTGGCCGCCGCGCAACGACTGCGGCGCAGTAACGACTTCGCCGCAGCGGTTCGCGGTGGCCGACGCGTCGGCCGTGGCGCCGTCGTGGTCCACCTGACCCTCCCCGAGCCGATCGGCACCACCGCGACACTCTCGCCGGAGCCGGCGCGAAGCCTCGGTGCGGAGACCTCCGCACCGAGCCGCGCCGGCTTCGTCGTGTCCAAGGCCGTCGGCGGCGCTGTGGTCCGCAACAAGGTCCGCCGCCGGCTCCGGCATCTGGTCCGCGAGCGGCTGGGCGAGCTGCCCGCCGGCACCACCCTCGTGGTACGCGCGCTGCCTGCGGCCGCCGACGCGACGTACGCCCGGCTCGGGGCCGACCTGGACGCGGCCATCGCCGCCGCACGGGCCCCCCGGGGACGGCGGTCGCGGTGACCGGCCCGACGACGACTCCGTCGCCCACAACCGGTGCCCGCATGCTGCTGGCACCCATCATCGCGTACCGTCGGTGGATAAGTCCGGCACTGCCGGCCCGCTGCCGGTTCTACCCGTCGTGCAGTGCCTACGCCGTCGAGGCGGTGTCCCGGCACGGTGCGCTGCG
This sequence comes from Micromonospora globosa, assembly GCF_000717585.1. Classification (NCBI taxonomy): domain Bacteria; kingdom Bacillati; phylum Actinomycetota; class Actinomycetes; order Micromonosporales; family Micromonosporaceae; genus Micromonospora; species Micromonospora globosa. The sequence goes on along the minus strand of NZ_JNZR01000004.1, from coordinate 72,006 downwards.
GGGAGCCTGGCTGACGGTCCGTCGGCTGTCGCGCTGCCACCCCTTCCACCCTGGTGGACACGACCCGGTTCCGGAGCCGGGCGACCGCCGCCGTTCCGACGTGACTGGAGCCTGAGTGTTTAGTCTCGACTGGATCTACTACGCGATCTCGTGGATCCTGCTGACCTGGCACTCGGCCTGGGACGCCATCGGAGTTCCGGTCGGGGCCGTGATCGGTACGAACTGGGCCTGGATCCTCGCCATCGTCTTCCTGGTGGTGACGGTCCGGGTGATCCTGTTCCCGGTCTTCGTCAAGCAGATCAAGTCGCAGCGTGCCATGCAGGCGCTCCAGCCGAAGGTCAAGGAGCTCCAGGAGAAGCACAAGGGTGACCGGGAGACGCTCCAGAAGGAGATGATGGAGCTCTATCGGAAGGAAAAGGCCAACCCGCTCATGGGCTGCCTTCCGATGTTCCTCCAGATCCCGGTCTTCCTGGGCCTGTTCCACACGCTGCGCCGCCTCAGCCCCGACAACCAGGGCAAGACCCTGTACGGCTGGACCGTCGACCAGTTCAACAGCGCCTCCAACGCGACGCTGTTCACCGCGCCGATCTCCGGCAAGTTCGGCTCCACCGCTGACGAGCTGAGCCGGCTCGGAGCGAGCACCGGCACGGTCAAGGTGGTCGCCGGCATCCTGGTGATCATCATGATCGCCACCACCTACCTGACCAGCCGTCAGATGATCCTCAAGACCGGGTGGGCCGAGGACCCGCAGCAGCGCATGGTGCAGCGGCTGATGCTCTACGGCATCCCGCTGTCGCTGCTGATCTCGGGTGCGATCTTCCCGATCGGTGTGATCATCTACTGGGTCACCAACAACCTCTTCACGCTCGGCCAGCAGCAGTGGGTGCTGCGGAAGTTCCCGCCGCCGCCGACCGCGAAGAGCACCAGCGCCGCCAAGAGCACCTCCGGCAAGGGCCCCGTGCAGCCGGCCAAGGCCGGTGGCCTGTTCGGCCGCAAGGCGGCCCAGCCGCCGGCGAAGGCTCCGGCCGTCGCGCCGAAGGTGGCCGGCCCGAAGCCTGGCGCCAAGCCGGTCAACCCGAAGAAGGGTGGCAGCAAGCCCGCCAAGCGACAGGGCTGAGCCCACAGGGCCACCGTCGCGACGTCGGCGGTGGCCCGTTCCGGCCGCGTGCTGCCATCCGAGGAGTCGGCGCCGGGCCGGAATCGCCGCGCGGAGCGCGGACACGGGCGAAACTGGCCCGTACAGACGTGCCCGAGGGCACCCGGCGAACCTCCCGCCGGCCCCGGGAGACCAGCGGACCCCCGACGGTCCGGCCGAGCGAGTACGGAGATGAGACCCGTGACCGAGACCAGCATCCCCAGCGCCGACCAGTCCCTGGACGAGGAGACCCCCGTTACCGCCGCCACCGAGACCGAGGACGCCGTGGGCGAGGCCCGGGAGAAGAAGGCCCCGGCCGACAGCGACCTGTTCCGGCAGAGCGAGATCGCCGCCGACTACGTCGAGGGACTGCTGGACATCCTCGACTACGACGGCGACATCGACGAGCTGGTCTCCGGCGGCCGCCCCGTCGTCGAGGTCGTCGGCGGCCGGCTCCAGAACCTGGTCGGCCAGCGCGGCGCGACCCTGGAGGCGCTCCAGGAGCTGACCCGGCTGGCCGTGTTCCGTCAGACCGGCACCCCGAGCCGGCTGCTGCTCGACGTCGGCGGCTACCGGGCCGCCCGGCGCAAGGAATTGGCCGCCGTGGCGAAGAACGCGGTCGAGAAGGTCAAGGAGCACGGCGAGCCGGTGCGCCTGGAGCCGATGTCCGCGTTCGAGCGCAAGTGCGTGCACGACGTGGTGAACGCGATGAGCGGGGTGGAGAGCGAGTCCGAGGGCGTCGAGCCCAACCGCCGCATCGTCGTCCGGCCGGTGGCGGACTGAGGTCTGTGATCTCCGACGAGACGACGGCAGGAGCCGTGACCGGCCCGGGCGGTACGCCGCCCGGGCCGTCGGCTGCGCGCCCCGACAACACAGTCGACCCGGTCTTCTCCGATGACGACGGGCCGGCCGACCCGGCGTACCCGGGAAGGGCCGTGACCGACCCCGGCGAGCCCGCCTTCTCCGGCGAGCCGGCGGTGGTGACCGGGATCGAGCCCGCCGACCCGGCGGTGGACGTGACACCCGCCTTCTCCGGCGAGCAGGCGGCGGACGTGACGCCGGCCGACCCGGCCGCGGTGGCCGACCCGGTCTTCGCGGAGCCGTCGGCGGACGCACCGTCCCTCGTGGACGGTGACGACGTCCCCGACCCGGCGACGGCGACGCTGCCGCCCGAGCTGGCGGAGGCCGCCCGCGCGTTGTTCGATGACCGGCTCGACCTGGCCGCCGCGTACGCCGAACTACTCGCCACCGACGGCGTGGTCCGCGGCCTGATCGGCCCCCGCGAGACGCCGCGCCTCTGGGAGCGGCACCTGCTCAACTGTGCGGTGGTGGCGGAGCGGATCCCGGAGGGCGCCAGCGTGATCGACGTCGGCTCCGGTGCCGGGCTGCCCGGTCTGGTGCTGGCGATCGCGCGTCCCGACCTCACCGTGACGCTCGTCGAGCCGCTGGCCCGGCGGACCGCCTTCCTGATCGAGGCGGTACAGCGTCTCGGCCTGACCCGGGACGTCCGTGTGTTCCGTGGGCGGGCCGAGGAGGCGGCGGCCGGCTCGCGTGACCGGGAACCACTGAGCGCCGACATCGTGACTGCCCGCGCGGTGGCGCCGCTGGACCGGCTCGCCTCCTGGTGCCTGCCGCTCGTGGCCCCCGGCGGACGGCTGGTCGCGCTCAAGGGCGCCTCGGCGGCCGACGAGATCACCGAGCACACCGAGGCCGTGATCCGCCTCGGCGGCGCGACCCCGGAACTGCACCGCTGCGGCGAAGGGGTGATCGACCCCCCGGCGACTGTGGTCGAGGTGGTCCGGGAGCGCGTGATCAACCCGCGCCGTCCGAAGAAGCCGAAGCGGTCGCGTGGCGGTCGCCGCCGCGGCGACCGCTGAGCCGGTACGCCATTCCGCACGCCCGATCCGGTCGTTGGACCGGTGGGCGTGACGCGATCGATCGCAACCCGACATGGACCCACCGCGCCCGTCGGCCGTAGGCTGACCGCGCGTCGATAGTGTGGAACGGCGGTGCCGGGCGGCACCCGAACCTGACGGTTCCCGCCGAACCGACGGCGCCGTGCGAGGCGCGGACGCGATTCGACGGGTGCGGACCGACCATCCGGAGCGGGTAGGGATGACAGGTGCATGACGACGGCAGGTACGACGATCCACGGTTGACCGGACCAGGAGGCGAGCCCTCCGCCGACCCCGTTTCACGTGAAACCAACTACCAGGAGTGGACGGTGAACGAGCCCGGCGAACCGTCCTCCCCGTACCCGGCTCAGCCGTCCAAGCGACGGGAGCCGTCGGCCGGCGGGCCCGTGCGGCCCGTGTCGTCCGTGCCGGCGAACGTACCGCCGGCCCGCGACCCGCTCGACCCGGCCGACGGTCCGGTGAACGCACCGACTCCGCGCCCGCCCGCGGTGCGGGCGAACGCCGCGGTACCCACCCGCTACGAACCCCAGCCGCCCGTCTCGGCCGTGCCGTTCCAGGCCGTCCCCGAGGTCACAGCGGCGCCGTCCGACACGCCACAAGCGGACGGGTACGGGGACGAGGTAGACGCCAGCACGTACGTTTCACGTGAAACCCCGACGCGCGAAGAGGATGATCCACCGTTGGCTATGGAGGCGATGCGCGCCGTGCAGATCCTGAATCCCAGTGGCGAGGTCACCATGCCGCGCCCCGACCGGACCCGGGTGATGTGCGTCGCCAACCAGAAGGGCGGCGTGGGTAAGACGACCACCACCGTGAACCTCGCAGTGGCACTCGCGCTGCACGGCAATCGGGTGCTCGTGGTCGACCTTGATCCCCAGGGCAACGCCTCCACCGGTCTGAACGTGCCGCACCACACGGGCGTGCCCGACGTGTACGACTGCCTGATCGACAGTGTGCCGCTGGAGGAGGTGGCCCAGGCGGTCGAGGGCATCCCGAACCTGTGGTGCGTACCGGCCACGATCGACCTGGCCGGCGCCGAGATCGAGCTGGTTTCGGTGGTGGCCCGGGAGTCGCGCCTGGCGCGGGCCATCGCCGCGTACCCCGGCCACTTCGACTACGTCTTCATAGACTGTCCGCCGTCGCTCGGCCTGCTCACAGTCAACGCGCTCGTGGCCGCGCAGGAGGTGCTGATCCCGATCCAGTGCGAGTACTACGCACTGGAGGGCCTCAACCAGCTGATCAACAACATCAACCTGGTTCGTCAGCACCTCAACCCGAAGCTCGAGGTCTCCACGATCCTGCTCACCATGTACGACAGGCGTACCCGGCTGGCTGACGCGGTGGAGCAGGACGTCCGGAACCACTTCGGCGACAAGGTGCTCCAGGCCGTCATCCCCCGCAACGTGCGTGTCTCCGAGGCACCGAGCTACGGCCAGTCGGTGATGACCTACGATCCCGGTTCGCGGGGGGCCACGAGTTACTTCGAGGCCGCCCAGGAGATCGCGGAGCGAGGCGTCAAGGAGCCGGTGAGCCGGAATGCGTAGTGCGGAGATGTCGCTGGGAGGCGTCGCATGAAGAACCGTCCCCGCGGCGGACTGGGCCGAGGGCTCGGCGCCCTCATCCCCACCGGACCGGTACCGGGCGCCGAACCGGCTGCCACCGAACCGGAATCGTCGGCCACTGCCGCGTCGCCGTCGGCTCCGGTCGCCGGCGCGACCGCCGCCATCACCGGCGGCGTCGGGAGCACCCCGCCTCCGGCCGTCGAGCCCGAGCCCCAGCTGAGCCCGGTGCCCGGCGCCCGCTTCGCGGAGATCCCGGTCGACGCGATCGTGCCGAACCCGAAGCAGCCCCGGCACGTCTTCGACGAGGAGGCGCTGGAGGAACTGAAGACCTCGATCCAGGAGGTCGGCTTCCTCCAGCCGATCGTGGTCCGCCAGCTCGACCCCGAGAAGTTCGAACTTGTGATGGGTGAGCGGCGCTGGCGTGCCGCCCAGGCGGTCGGCCGGGAGACCATCCCCGCCATCGTCCGGGACACCAAGGACGACGCGATGCTCCGGGACGCGCTCCTGGAGAACATCCACCGCGCCAACCTCAACCCGCTCGAAGAGGCGGCGGCGTACCAGCAACTCCTTGAGGAGTTCGGTGCCACGCACGAGGAACTGGCCCGGCGGATCGGCCGCAGCCGCCCGCAGATCTCCAACACCATCAGGCTGATGAACCTGCCACCCGCCGTGCAGCGCCGGGTCGCCGCCGGTGTCCTCTCCGCCGGCCACGCCCGGGCACTGCTCAGCCTGGACAACGCCGAGGCGCAGGAGGCACTCGCCGAGCGGATCGTTCGCGAGGGCATCACGGTCCGCGGCGCCGAGGAACTGGTGCACCTGGCGCTCGCCGAGGAGCCGGCGAAGACGGCCGCCGCCAAGCGCCGGCCGAAGCCGCACGCCCCGGCGCTCACCGATCTCGCGGACCGTCTCTCGGACCGGTTCGACACCCGGGTGAAGGTCGACATCGGCCGCAGCAAGGGCAAGATCACGATCGAGTTCGCCACCGTCGACGACCTGGAGCGGATCGTCGGCATCATCGGCGTGGGCGAGGACGGGCAGCCCGAGGCGTAGCCCTTTTCTCCGGTGTCGATCCGGCCGCATCCCGACGAGGGGATGCGGCCGGATCTGTGTCCGGGTCGGTTCGGTGCCGTTCGTCGGGCATAGCGGTTCGTTGGGTCACGGCTACTCGGTCGACGGGGACCGGCCCCTCCGAAGCCGATGCCGTCTCCGACGAGGGGCTGGGCCGTCTGGTGCCGGTGGTGCTCACCGATGCCCTAGCGTCCTTCCGCGCTGATGCGGTCGAAGCGGGAGCATCCTGGGTCGCACCGGCTGTTGGGCTGTCGTGCCTCGCCCGTCGTTTCACGTGAAACGGGGGCAGGCGACTGGGTGGTGGCGGTGAATCTGCTATCCGCGTTACTGATCGGCGGCAGGGCCGCGCGTCCGAGCGCTGGAGGGCTGAGTACGCGAGGGCCGAGTGCGCAAAGGTTCCGAAAGAGCCGCCGTTCGGCGTTGACGAGTCGGTGCGCGCCCACTCCGCTGGTCTGGCAGGAGGGCTGGCGGCGACGGCTCAGACGGAATCCGTTGCTTGGTGACTCGCTCGTTCCGCGTGACACACTCGTCTAGCCGCCGGCTGGTGCCGCCCACCGATCGCACGCACGCGAACCGGTTATCCGCCGGAAAGCCATTCGGGCTGCCGGGCTGCCGGGCCGTCGGGCTGCCGGGCTGCCGAGCCGCCCTGCCCGGGCCAGCGTGCCGCGGCGTGCCCCGGACCGGCGTGCCGACTGTCCCGGGCGGCAAGCCCTGAGCTAGGGCAAGGGCGATCGGAGGATGACCATGCTGACGGGCCAGAGGGTTGAGCACACCCGGCCGTGACGACCGCGCAAGAGCCGTCCTGCCGACCCCCTATCCGATCATCCGGGCGCCCGCGTAGGGCACGCCGCCGCAGCGCCTGTGAGCGATCCAGGCGCATTGAGCCGCGCCCCGCCGAACCGGGGAGCACCTGAGCGAGGGTCGCTGAGCCGAGCAGTGCCGAACCGAACACTGCCGAACCGGGGAGTGTCGAACCGGCGAGCGGCCGAGCCGGGAGCGCCGAGCCGGGAGCGCCAGTCGCGAGGAGCCCGGCCAGCGGGCCGAGCTGTGCGGCCCGGCTCAGCATCCCTGGGCCGGATGATGCTGACTCGTTCGCGCCGCCGTCGATGACCCGGGATCGCTCTCCGGGGCGGCCAGGTGGTCGCACGCCTCCAGGGTGGTGGCGAGCCCGATCAGCGATCGAGCGGCAAACCCGAGGCCCGGCAAACCCGAGGCCCGGCAAACCCGAGGCCCGTGCGGCCAGCTCGGGATCGGCCTGTCGGCTCAGACGCGCCTGCTGTTTCACGTGAAACGCGGCGACCGACCCGACCCTCATCCGATCGAGTCCCGGCTGTGCCGGGTACAAGCGATGCGGCGCGGCGCCGGCCACAAGTCGAGCGGTGGTCGGCGCGGCTCGGTATCCGCGCGGCCCGGCGCGCTCCCAACGAACAACCGCCGGATGGCTTGCCTCGCGACTCACCTGTCGCCGTCGCCCGGAGGCGCCTCGTTCGATCCGAGGACCAGTCACGGAACAAGGCCAGTCGACGCCAGCGAGCCGAGCGACCGCGCCGAGATGCGGGCCGACGCATCCGCCGTTTCACGTGAAACACGCACGAGAAGAAGCCGTCGGCACCCGGTGCGGATCGGTCACCGGATCGTTGGAAGAACGGGCCCAGACGCACCCCGAGTTATCCACAGCGGTTGTCCACAGGCACTCCCCGTTTCACGTGAAACAAAGCGAGGAAACCCTTGCTGAGCAGTGCATGACGCGCTGTGCTGGTGATCTCGGCAGCCTGTGGACAACGCGGTGGACAACCGGTGGGCGGCCAGTGGAACAGGTAGGGACAGGCGTCGCCAACTCGGTTAGGGTCAGCGTCGTGCCGGACACCCCTCCCTCAGTTCCCGACTTCACCCAGTGGCCGTCCTTCCCCTTCGAGGGCGATCTCCGCGTCAAGCAACTCGACGAGCCCGTACCGTTCGAACCTCCCCGCCGCGGCGAGGCGGACCGGGAGTGCACCGCCTGCAACGCGCCCGACGAGGCGTACATCTGGGTCGGTGAGCGGTGGCGCGTCCGCGCCATGGACCGGCCCACCGGCCTGCCGATGGTCCTGATCCTTGAGTCCCGTTCCCACCTGGATCTGGGCGACCTGCCGAACCTGCTCGCCGCCGAACTGGGCGTGATGACCGTCCGCCTGGAGCGGGCCGTCCGCTCGCTCGACGGGGTGGCCCGCGTCCACGTGAACCGGTGGGGCGACGGCTCGGCGCACCTGCACCTGTGGTTCCTGGCCCGGCCGTACGGTCGACTGCAGCTGCGGGGCACGTTCCTGTCGCTGTGGGACTCGATCCTGCCCCCGATCTCCGAGGAGAAGTGGCGGGAGAACCTCGCCATGGTGGCCGCGTGGCTCGCCGAGTTCGGCGGCCGTCCGTTGGCCGAGCCGCCGCGCATCCACTGGCAGGCGCCGTCGAGTCTCTCCCCGACCTCGCCCGCGAACGCCGCTGAGGAGCCCGAGGACGAGGCCGTGTCGGTGATCGAGGCAGCGGACGAGATCCCCGAGTCCGACGCGGCAGCGGGCCTCTCAGACCCCTCGGCGGGCCCGTCGGAGCCCGACCCGGCACCGCAGGCCGGCCCGGCGCCGGAACACGCAGGGGACAGTGCCCCGGACAGCGAAGACGAGGACGAGGCCGGGCCGGACGACGCCGCGGACGACCGGCCGGACGCAGCGCGTACCCGGGAGAGCTGAGGTCAGCGACGCCGTGCGGCGGCCCGGGTCACGAGCGTGCCGAGGACCCGGCCGAAGTCCAGCCCGGCGGCCTGGATCGCCAGCGGGAGGAGCGACGTCTCGGTCATGCCCGGTGAGACGTTGACCTCCAGCACGTGCGGGTCGCCTCCGGCGTCGACGATCAGGTCGACCCGGGACACGTCGCGCAGCCCGAGCGCGGTGTGCGCGGCGAGCGCCACCTCGGTCACCCGGGCGGTCGTCGCGGCGTCGAGCCGGGCCGGCGCGTGCCAGGTGGTGCGCCCGGCGGTGTAGCGGGCCGCGTAGTCGTAGACGCCGTTGCGCGGCACGATCTCGACCGGGGGCAGGGCCTGCGGGCCCTTGCCGAGGTCGAGCACGGAGACCGCCACGTCCATCCCGGGTACGTAGCGCTCCACGAGCGCGGTCTGGTCGTACGCGAAACAACCCACCATCGCGGCCGGCAGCGACGCCGCCTCCCGGACCACGGCGGCGCCCAGTCCGGAACCGCCCTGCGCGGGCTTGACCATCAGCGGCAGCCCGAGGCGGTCGACGATCCGGTCCAGGACGGCCACCGCGCCCAGCTCGGAGAAACGGTCGTGCGGCAGCGCCACCCAGTCGGGTGTGGGGATACCCGCCTCGCGCAGCACCGCCTTGGCGGACGGCTTGTCCCAGGCGAGGCGGGACGACCGGGCGTCGCAGCCGACGTAGGGCACGTCCCAGAGGTCGAGTACGCCGCGCAGCGAGCCGTCCTCGCCGGTGGCGCCGTGCAGGGCGATCACCACGGCGTCCGGCGGGTCCGCGGTCAGGGCGGGCAGCAACGCCACGTCGGCGTCGCGCAGTTCCGCGTCGACGCCGACGGCCCGCAGCGCGTCGAGCACCCGGCGGCCCGACCGCAGTGAGACGTCCCGTTCGTAGGAGAGGCCGCCCGCGAGCACGAGCACGTGCAGCTCGTCGGCGGCGGATCCGGTCACGGGAGGCGGTGCGGCGGGGCTGTCGGACATGCGGGCATCATGCCAAGTCGGGACCGGGCGCGTCCGAGCCGCCCTGGCGACGGCGGGGTCCGGCGCCGCCGACCGCGCCGAAGACCTTGCGCATGGCGATCTCCTGCTCCATCACCCCGGCGAGCCGGCGGACGCCTTCGCGGATCCGCTCCGGCGTCGGGAAGGAGAAGTTGAGCCGCATGTTCCCGGTGCCGGTGCCGTCGGCGTAGAAGCCGGTCCCCGGCACGTACGCGACGCGGGCGGCCACGGCGCGCGGCATCATCGCCTTGGAGTCGAGCCCGTCGGGCAGCGTCGCCCAGACGAACAGGCCGCCGCGCGGTGTGGTCCAGGTGGTGCCCTCCGGCATCAGGTCGGCCATCGCGTCGAGCAACGCGTCCCGGCGCTCGCGGTAGACCTCGCGGTAGACCTTGAGCTGCTGCCGCCAGGGCATGGTGCCGAGGTACGTCGAGACGGCCGACTGCGCGTAGGCGCTCGGGCAGAGGATCTGCGCCTCGCTGGCGATGACCAGCTTGTCGCGGACCGCGTGCGGGGCCAGGATCCAGCCCACCCGCAGGCCCGGCGCGAACGTCTTGGAGAACGTGCTCAGGTAGAAGACCCCGTCGCGCCGCCGGGCCCGCAGCGGCCTGGGCGCCTCACCCTCGAAACCGAGCTGACCGTACGGGTCGTCCTCCACCACGAGCAGCCCGGCGCGCTCGCAGATGTCGAGCACCCGTTCGCGCCGCTCCTCGCTCAGCGTCACACCGGCGGGGTTCTGGTAGGTGGGGATGGTGTAGAGGAACTTCACCCGCCGGCCTGCTCGGGCCAGGTCGGCGATGGCCGTCTCCAGCGCCTCCGGGATGAGCCCCTCGTCGTCCATCGGCACGTGGGCCACCTGGGCCTGGGCGGCCTGGAACACCCCGAGCGCGCCGACGTACGTCGGGCCCTCGGCGAGCACCACGTCACCCGGGTCCAGGAAGAGACGAGCGACCAGGTCGAGGGCCTGCTGGCCGCCGACCGTGACCACCACGTCCTCCGGTGAGGCACCGCAGGAGGCGTCGATCCCGGACAGGGACATCACCTCGCAGATCCGCTCGCGCAGCTCCGGGGTGCCCTGGCCGATGCCGTACTGGAGGGTGGTGGCGCCGTGCTCGGAGCCGAGCCGGCCGAGCATCTCGCCGACCGCGTCCAGCGGCAGCGCCGCGATGTAGGGGGCCCCACCGGCGAGCGAGACGACCTCCGGCCGGCTGGCCACCGCGAAGAGTGCCCGGATCTCCGAGGCGGTCATTCCGCGGACGCGCCGGGCGTACCGGTCGGTGTAGTCGTCGAGCGTCGTGCCGGTCATGGACATCACCTCGATCGGGTGTCGGCGGGGCTGCCGCCCGGTGTGGTACCCGCGATGCCGACATCCATTGGCGGCGGGGGCCGGTTGGTCGATCGTAGTCCCCGGTGACGGTCGCGGCACCGGCCGTGTGGACACGTCCACATCCCGGACCCGCCGTCGGCCGTCCGGGCGAGGGCTCGCGCGTTCACTCCCGTACCGCCGGACGGGGGCGTACGATCGCTCGTCGGGAGCAGGAGGGCGCGGGACTCACCGGCGCTCCGAGCCTAGTGGTGGGGTGCGCTCATGTCGCGACGTCTGGTCAGCCTGACCCTGGACACGCTGGAGGACCTGCCTCGATCCTGCCGGAGCTGCGTCTACTGGGAGCTGGATCCGGTCTCCGCCGAGCGGGCCTGCGCGGCAGGCGACCCGGGCCTGGAGAAGGAGGCGTGGGTCTCCCAGACGCTGCTGGAGTGGGGTTCCTGCGGCAAGCTCGTCTACGTCGACGGCATGCCGGCCGGTTTCGTCATGTACGCCCCACCGGCGTACGTCCCGCGCTCGATGGCGTTTCCCACCTCACCGGTCTCGGCGGACGCGGCTCTGCTGATGACGGCGCACGTGGTGCCCGCCTTCGCCGACGGCGGCCTGGGCCGGATGCTGGTGCAGGGCGTGGCCCGCGACCTGACCAAGCGCGGCATCAAGGCGATCGAGGCGTTCGGCGACGCCAAGTTCGGCGACGACGCGGACGACCCGGCCCGCGCGTGCGTGGCACCCGCCGACTTCTTCCTCTCGGTGGGCTTCAAGACGGTCCGGCCGCACCCGCGCTACCCCCGGCTGCGGCTGGAGTTGCGGACGGCGCTGAGCTGGAAGTCGGACGTCGAGTACGCGCTGGAGAAGCTGCTCGGCTCGATGAGCCCGGAGACGCTGCTGCGGCCGGTCCGCCCGGCACCCGCCACCCGCTCGACGAGCTGAGCCGCGGGTCAGTCGACGACGGTGCCGGCGGCCACGATCGCCCGCAGTTCGCTCACGTCGATCGAGCCGGTCGGCACGTCCCGCTCGATCGGCAGGTACATCCGCTGCACGCCGGCCACGATGGCCTCGACCACCCGGTCCCGGAAGCGCGGGTCGACGAGCCGCGCCCGGTCGTCCGGTGAGGTGAGGTAGCCGACCTCGACGCGTACCGCGGGCATCCGGGTGAGCCGGAGCAGCTCCCATGCCTTGGCGTGGGTACGGCAGTCGCGCAGCCCGGTGCGGGCCACGATCTCCCGCTGCACGAGCCCGGCCAGGCGCTCGCCGGTCGCCGACGTGACGCCGTTGTCGGTGCCGTAGTGGTAGGTGGCCACACCCTCTGCCTCCGGGTTGGCGTGCCCGTCGGTGTGCAGGGAGATGAACACGTCGGCGCCGAGCGAGTTGGCGAGCTGGGCCCGGTCCGCGTCCGGCAGGCAGTCGTCGGGCGACGGACCCCGGGTGAGCTGCACCCGTACGCCGGCGGCGGCGAGCCGCCCTTCCAGCCGGCTGGCGAGGTCGTGCACGAGGTCCGCCTCGCTCCAGCGCAGCGTGCCGTCGGGCACCACCACGCCCGGGTCGGTGCCCCCGTGCCCCGGGTCGATCACCACGGTCCGCCCGATGAGCGTCGGCCCGGCCTGCCGGATGGCGTCGGACTCGCGCAGCCACTGCGGGCGCCCGCCGACCACCTTGCGGCCGAGGCGGCGCAGCGCGTTGACGGTGTGCGGCCCGCACGAGCCGTCCGGTTTCAGGCCCATCTCCCGCTGGAACTGCGCCACCGCGCGGGAGGTGCGGATGCCGTAGATGGCGTCGGCGCGGCCCACGTCGTACCCCATCTCCAGCAGGCGTTCCTGGAGCGAGCGGACGTCCTCGCCGGTCAGCGGCTCGGGGACGGCGTGGTAGAGCGCGCGGGCCCCGAACCGCCAGCGGGCCGCGTCGAGCGCCCGCCAGGTCTCGGCGCCCACCCGCCCGTCGACGCTGAGGCCGCGGGACTGCTGGAAGGCCCGTACCGCGCGTTCGGTCTGTGCGTCGTAGTCGTCTCCTCCGGCCTCGGCGGGAAGAAGTTCCAGGCCGGCGAGGACGGTACGGATCTCGGCCACCGCCGGTCCCTGGTCACCGGGTCGGATCGGACGCACGACGACCCCCTCTGCACGGACGTTGGCGGACCGGAACTCCGACGGATGCTTACGGAGCGTACCGTGGGCGATACCCGGCGGGTTCGTGTTCATGCAGGTCAGGAAAGCCGCAACCCCCGCCACCGGGCGTGGTGACGGGGGTTGCGGCGGTGCCGGTACGGCTCAGAGCGCCGACTCGATGAGCTTGACCAGCTCGCCCTTCGGCTTGGCGCCGGCGATCGACTGCACGGGCTGGCCGTTCTTGAAGATGGTCAGCGTCGGCACCGACATCACCCGGTAGGCGCGGGCCGTCTCCGGGTTCTCGTCGATGTTGAGCTTGACGATGGTGACCTGGTCCTTCATCTCGCCCGCGATCTCCTCCAGCAGCGGCGAGACCTTGCGGCAGGGGCCGCACCACTCCGCCCAGAAGTCGACCAGAACCGGCTTGTCGGACTGCAGCACGTCACTGACGAAGCTGGCGTCCGTGACCGCCTTGGTTGCTCCCACTATGAACTCTCCTCCTCCGAACCTTGCTCGTGGAACTCTCAGCCCTGAATGGTGGCGATGAACCGCTCGGCGTCCAGCGCGGCGGCGCAGCCGGTGCCGGCCGCCGTGATGGCCTGCCGGTAGGTGTGGTCGACGAGGTCACCCGCCGCGAACACGCCGGGCACGCTGGTACGGGTGCTGGGGGCCTGCACCTTCACGTACCCCTCGTCGTCCAGCTCGACCTGACCGCGGAACAGCTCGCTGCGCGGGTCGTGCCCGATCGCCACGAAGACGCCCGTGACGTCGAGCACCTTGCTCTCGCCGGTGTGCACATTGCGCACCCGTACGCCGTTGACCTTGCCGTCGTCGCCGAGGATCTCCTCGACCACGGAGTTCCACTCGACCTTGATCTTCTCGTTGCCCAGCGCCCGGTCCGCCATGATCTTGCTGGCGCGGAACGAGTCGCGGCGGTGGATGATCGTCACCGACTCGGCGAAGCGGGTGAGGAAGCTCGCCTCCTCCATCGCCGAGTCGCCGCCGCCGACCACCACGATGTGCTGGTTGCGGAAGAAGAAGCCGTCACAGGTGGCGCAGGACGACACACCGTGGCCGAGGTATTCCTGCTCACCCGGCACACCCAGCGGACGCCAGGCCGAACCGGTGGAGAGGATGACGGCGTGCGCGCGGTACGCGGTCTCGCCCACCCACACGGTGCTCACCGCGTCGGAGCCGATCTCGCCGGTGTCCTTCAGCTCGACCCGCGTCACGTCGTCGGTGAGGAACTCGGCGCCGAAGCGCTCGGCCTGCTTGCGCATGTTGTCCATCAGCTCGGGGCCGAGGATGCCGTCCGCGAAGCCGGGGAAGTTCTCCACCTCGGTGGTGGTCATCAGCGCGCCACCCGACTGCACGCCCTCGATCACCAGGGGCTTCAGGTTGGCGCGGGCGGCGTAGACCGCCGCCGTGTAGCCGGCCGGACCGGAGCCGATGATGATCAGGTTGCGGACCTCGTCCACTGCCGTCTCCCGATGTGTGTGTTCGTCACCGGTCGCACCGATGTCGATCCCGAGTGCCGACGGCTCAGGGGCGCCGGCGCCTGACTTGCAGAACGTCATCGTACGAAGCGGGGATTCCCGAGCCGGTCATCCGGTGGGTCAGGTCACGTGGCGGGACAAGCGTCGTGACCGCGTTTTCACCCTACCCGCGTCCGGAACCGCGTGTCCGCGCCGGACCCGGGTACTCCGCACTCCGGCCCGCTCACCCAGCCCCAGCGGGCGCCGCCCGCGTCCGCGAACGTCACCACGAGCGCCGGTGCGCCCTGGAACCGGGCGTAGTCGACCATGTTCACGGTGAGCGGCCCGGAACCGTGCTCGACCCCGATCGCGGTGAGGCACGCGGCGAGGTTCTCCGGGCGGGTCAGCCGGTCCAGCCCGCCGAGGCCGCTGAGGCGCTGACTGTCCATGGACAGGGGCGTCTCCGCGCCGTCCTTCGCCGCGCCGGACGGACCGGCCATGTCTCCGGGGATCGACTTCGCTCCGGCGGGCGCCCGGGCGCCGGCGAGGCGTTCCGGCGTCCAGTCGGTGCCGCTGCGCACTGCCGGTCCGGTGGTCCGGTACGGCGCGGCGGCCATCGGCGCCGCCTCCCGGGCCGCCTGGTCGGCCGTACCGCCGTCGCCCGGGTCGGCCAGCCGGCCGACACCGAGCCCCACCGCGGCGACCGAGGCCGCGGCCAGCGCCACCGGCCCGGCGATGCGGGCCCAGCGCCGGGGACGACGACCGGGGCCGCTGTGCCGGTCGGGACGGGGTGCCGTGCCGGGTGGCCGGCTCGCGCCGCCGGACTGCGCCGGCACGAGCGGCGTACCGTCGCGCAGCGCGGGGCCGGCGCCGGCGAGCGCCGCGGTGATCCGGTCGGCCACCGCCTGCGGCATCTCCGGCGCGGGGGCCGCGGCCCAGTCGGCCAGGTCGGCGCCGACCAGGTCGATCGCGTCGGCGAGATTCTCGTACGCGGCACGCCACGTCGGGTCCTGCTCGACCAGCCGTGCCACTGTCGCCTGCTCGGGGGTGCCGTCCAGCGCCCCGCCGAGGTAGTCGGCGAGCAGGTCGTGGTCGACCTCGCTGAACTCCCGGGAAGTCACGGCTCCTCCTGGCTGACGGCCTGACGGGACGCTCCCGACGAGGATCCGACGCCCTCGGGGCGTCTGCGGTTCCCGGAGGTGAGCCGCGGCACGTCGGCGGCCGGTGCGTCGGTGCCGGTACGCAGGTGCCCGAGCAGCACGGCGAGGCGGGCCCGGCCGCGGGCGCACCGGCTCTTGACCGTGCCCTCGGCGACCCCGAGCATGGCGGCGACCTCGGCCACCGGGTAGCCCTGCACGTCGACCAGGACCAGCGCGGCCCGCTGTTCGGCGGGCAGTGCCGCGAGCGCCTGCCGGACCACGAGCGCGGTGTCGTGGTCGTGGGCCGGCGCGGCCGGTTCCGGACCGCCGGTGTGCCGGCCCGGTTCGCCGTCGGTGTGCACGCCGTCGGGCAGCGGGACGGTGGCGTGGGTCTGCCGCCGCCGGATCCGGTCCAGGCAGGCGTTCACCACGATGCGGTGCAGCCAGGTGGTGACCGCCGAGTCGCCCCGGAACCGGGCCGCGGCACGGTGCGCCGACAGCATGGCGTCCTGGAGGGCGTCGGCGGCTTCCTCGCGGTCGCCGATCGTCCGCAGCGCGACCGCCCAGAGGCGGTCCCGGTGCCGTCGGAACAGCTCGGTGAAGGCGTCCCGGTCGCCTGCCGCGTGTGCCCGGAGCAGCTCCAGGTCGGAGCGGCCGGGCTGCGCGCCGTCGCGTTCCGCCATCACCACATCCGGCGGAGGTGGCGCGGCGGGGACGGCGGCCGGGTCACGAGCCCTGGACCACGATCTCCTGGACGCCGAGCTTCCAGCTGTTGCCGCTGTCCTTCGCCGGCAGCTTGGTGATCCAGAACAGCAGGTACTGGTACTTCTGGTCCGGCTCGAAGGCGTTGAAGATCATCTTGGTGCCGCCGTCCTCGTTCGCCGGCCCGATCAGCGTCGAGTAGGCGTTGACGAGCTGCTTGTCGCCGGAGGAGCTGGACGGGAAGTCGCCGCGGGCGCCGGTACGCAGCTCCACGGTGGCACCGGTGGCCGAGAGCGTCGCCTCCAGCTGCTTGACCGTGTGCGGGGCGCCCAGGTCGATCCAGACACCCATGCCCTTCTTGAGGCCGCCGAACTTGCCGTTGTTGCGGTAGCTGTTGGTCTCCCAGCCCTCGTCGTCGTTCCCGTCGATCACCTTCTCGGCGTTGCGCACCTCGGCGCGGTCGCCGTCCGGGTCGATGATCCGTACGTCCTGGATGGTGAGCTTGCGGACCTGCGCGGCGGGCTCGGCGCCGCCCCCGGTGGCCGGCGCGCTGTTCGACGGCTGGGCGACCGGCTCCTTGTCGCCGTCGTCGCCACCACCGAGCGCGTTGATGCCGATGAGCAGCCCGACCAGGGCGACCGCCAGCAGACCGGCGATGCCGATGGCGACCTTGCGACCGCCGGCCGCGGCCAGCGGTGAGGGTTCCTCGCCGGGCTCGGCGGTGAAACGCAGCGGACCGGCCTGCTCCAGGAACTGCTCGTCGGCGGGGATGTCGAGCCGGCTCAGCTCGGCGGCCAGCACGTCCGACGACGGCGGAGGGATCTCCGCGTCGAGCAGGTCCATGGTGAGGTCGTCGAGGTAGGCCGGCACACCGGCGCGCATCTGCCGTGGCGCGGCGATGGCGCCGCCGGCGTCCCGGACGGCGTCCGGCAGGGCGGCGCGGCCGTGCCCGGCGGTGGCGCCGTGCAGCGGGGCCTCGCCGTGCGGCCAGTGCCCGGTCAGGGCGAAGTAGAGCACCCCGCCGACCGCGCGCAGGTCGTTCTCCTGGCTGTCCGCGCCGTCGGTACGCGCGTCGGCGAGCACCACGCGGCCGTCGTCGCTGATCATGACGGTGCCGGGGTGGAGGTTGCCGTGCACCATGCCGGTGGCGTGCACGGCGGCGAGGGCGCTCGCGACGGCGTTGCCGATCGCGGTGGCCCGGGCCGGGTCCAGCGGCCCGTCGGCGGCGACCAGCTCGCGCAGCGACTGCCCGTCGACCCACTCGCGGACCACGTAGGCCCGGTCGTCCTCGTCGATCGCGTCGTAGACGCCGACCAGGTTGGGGTGGATGACGCGGCTCGCGGCGACCGCGGCCTGAAGCATCTCGGTGGCGGAGTCGCCACCCGGGTAGCGGAGGACCACGGCGACGGGACGGCGGAGCACCACGTCGACACCGCGCCAGACCAGCCGGCCCGCGCTGTCGTTGTTGATGTGCTCGACCAGTTCGTACCGCTCCGCGAGCAGCTCACCGACAGTGGGAGCACCGAAGGTCACGACCGCAGGAGAGGTCTCCTCCGCTTCCTGACCCTCGCCGACCTGGGTCACCCGTCCTCCCTCGGTGATCGCGTCGATCGATGGACCCGTGCTGCTGGGCATGTGGCTTCCCGCTCTGCCTTCGGTGGAACGGCCGGCGGTCTCGACACCCGCGCCGATCCCGGTCGTACCCGTCGAGAGCGACCTTACCCGGGATGCCCGGTTCTCCGACATGTCATCTTCCCGCTGTGACCGGCCGGAAGGCCAGTCGCCACGGGCCCCGGCCGGGTCGCCCGCCCACCCGGCGGGCGAGCCGGACACGCACCGTCAATCTAAAGGTTGGCGGCAACGAGGCGGCACAGGGGCGTACCGGTGCGGAGACGGGGAGGTTTTCCCCGCCCCGGCCTGCGCTCCCTCGTCCGTACGGTTGGTTGTCCACAGGCCGAGAGGCCCATTGGACGGCGGAATTCCAAGTTATCCACAGCCGTATCCCCAGCCTGGTGATCCTCGTTCACCGTCGGTCACCGAGGGGGTCAACGCCCGAGGCGCCGCCGGACCATCCCGACCACCTCGGTGATCTCGCCGATCCGCAGCACCATGGCGAGCCCGAGATAGGTCGCGCCGATCGCCGCGCCGCCGATCACCAACTGGACCGCCGCGGCGAGCCAGCTCAGGCTCGCCGGGTCGCCGGGGAGCACGGCCACCACGAGCACGCCGACGAGCGCGGCGCCGAGCGCCGCCACGACCACCCGGCCGAGCGTCCGCATGATCCCGCCCAGTCCGATCCGGCCCACCCGGGGCCGCAGCAGCATCGCCGAGATGATCGCCGCCGCCAGGTACGACACGGCGTTGCCGAGCATCATCCCGGCGGCCGCGAACGTGTTCGAGAAGAGCAGGAACAGGCCCACCTGGAGCAGGACGCGCAGCGCCACCACCGGGATGTTGATCAGAGCCGGGGTACGGGTGTCCGGCAGCGCGTAGAACGCGAAGGTGAAGAGCTGGCTCACCGCGAACGGCACCAGGCCCAGCGCCGCCACGAGCAGCACGGTCGAGGTGGCCACCGCGTTGTCGCCGGTGAACGCGCCGTACCGGAAGACCACCACCGAGATCGGGGCGGCCAGCACCGCGTAGCAGACCGCGATGGGCGCGAGCACCGCGGTGACCATCCGGGTGCCGCGGGACAGGTCGGCGGTGACGTCGTGGAACCGGTTCTCGGCCGCCGCCGCGCTCATCCGGGGCATCAGCGCCGTGATGATCGAGACCGCGATGATGCCGTGCGCCATCATCAGCAGCAGGAAGACGTTGTTGTAGATCAGCAGGCCGGCGTTCTCGCCGTCCCCGCCGCTGGCCCGGTTGAGCAGGTTGACCACCACGAAGAGGCCGAGCTGGTTGACCGCGACGTAGCAGAACATCCAGGCGCCGAGCCGGGCCAGCTCGCGCAGCCCCAGCTCGCGGAAGTCGAACCGCGCCTTCCACCGGAAGCCGACCTTGCGCAGCGCGGGCAGCAGGCCGATCGCCTGCACCGCCACGCCCAGCAGCGTGCCGCCGCCGACCAGCAGGATCCGGTCCCAGCCCACCTCGTCGGGCCGGAGGCCGGTCGCGCCGAAGACGACGATGTACAGGCCGAACGTGCCGATCGACACGAGGTTGTTGAGGATCGGCGCCCACATCGGGGCGGCGAAGTGCCCCCTGGTGTTCAGCACCGCGGCGATCAGCGCGCTGATGCCGGTGAAGAACAGCATCGGCAGCATCAGGTACGACAGCCGGGTGACGAGCTTGGTGTACGCCGGATCGTCGCCGCCGGCCGCGTACACGGCGGTCAGCACCGGGGCCAGCAGCACCGCGATCAGCGCGGTCGCGGCGAGCGCCAATACCGCGAGCGTCAGCAGGCGCTGCGCGTACGCCTCGCCCCGGTCCGCGTCGATCTTGCGGCGGCGCACCAGCACCGGCACCAGGACGCTCGTCAGCACGCCGCCGAGCAGGAACTCGTACACCTGGTTGGGCAGGAACTGGGCGGTGGTGAACGCGTCGCCGACCATCGTGCCGAGCGCGGCGCCGATCATCAGGTTGCGGATGAACCCCGTACCCCGGCTCACCAGGCTGCCGATCGCCATCACCGCGCTGTTCGCCGCGGCGCTGGTCTCGGCGACCACCTCCTGCGGCGGTGCGACGGCCTCGACGCCGGGCTGGTTCAGGGGCTCGGCCGAGATGAAGGTGGCGCCGTCGTCCGGCGGCAGGCCGCCGCCGTGCGCGTTCGCGCTGCGGTAGAGCCCGCCGCTCATCTGCCAGCCTCCAGGGGGTACGTGGCGATCGGGCCCGGCCGGCCCCGCCCAACCGGAACCTTAGTCAACCCGGACCCGTTACCCGCGCCCGGCGCGGTCGATCCACCTCCGGCCCGATAGGCTGGCGATCCCATGTCCGAAGCCTCCGCCTCCCACGCCGCCGACCGCCGCGAACTGACCGCCGCGCAGCGCAACGCCGTCGCCGAACTGCTCCGAGTCTCACCGGTCGCCGACGAGCTGGGCCGGCGCTTCGCCCAGGCCGGTCACGAACTGCACCTGGTGGGCGGATCCGTCCGCGACGCGCTGCTCGGGCGGCTCGGCAACGACCTCGACTTCTGCACCGACGCCCACCCGGACGAGACCATCAAGGTCATCCGCGGCTGGGCCGAGTCGATCTGGGAGACCGGACGCGAGTTCGGCACCATCGCCTGCCAGCGCGACGGCCTCAACCTGGAGATCACCACGTTCCGCGCGGAGGTCTACGACCAGGTCAGCCGCAACCCGGTGGTGCAGTACGGCACCAGCCTGACCGAGGACCTCAAGCGCCGCGACTTCACAGTCAACGCGATGGCGGTCAGTCTTCCGGACCACCGGTTCACCGACCCGTACGGCGGACTGGCCGATCTGGCCGCCAAGATCATTCGTACCCCGGGAACGCCGCAGGAGTCGTTCCGCGACGACCCGCTGCGGATGCTGCGCGCGGCCCGGTTCGCCGCGCAGCTCCGCTTCGCCGTCCACCCGGACGTCCGCGCGGCGATGACCGAGATGGCTGCGGACCTGGACCGGATCACCGCCGAGCGGATCCGGGACGAGTTCACCAAGCTCCTCTGCGGTGCCGACCCGATCACCGGGCTGCGCCTGCTCGTCGACACCGGGCTGGCCGAGCGCTTCCTGCCCGAGCTGACCGGGCTGAAGCTCACCATCGACGAGCACGCCCAGCACAAGGACGTCTACGAGCACACGCTCACGGTGGTCAGCAACGCCATGTCGATGGAGTCCGACGGTTGCGACTTCGTGCTGCGGATGGCCGCGCTCATGCACGACATCGGCAAGCCCGCCACCAAGGCGGTCGGCGCGGACGGCCGGGTCAGCTTCCACCACCACGAGGTGGTCGGTGCCCGGCTGACCAAGAACCGGATGAAGGCGCTGCGCTACTCCAAGGAGATCACCTCCCAGGTGGTCAAGCTGGTCGGGCTGCACCTGCGCTTCTACGGGTACGGCCGGGGCGAGTGGACCGACTCGGCGGTCCGCCGGTACGTCACCGATGCCGGTGACCTGCTGTCCCGGCTGCACAAGCTGACCCGCTCCGACTGCACCACCCGCAACCGGCGCAAGGCCGCCCAGCTCGCGGCCGACTACGACGCGCTGGAGGAGCGGATCGCCCGGATCGCGGCCGAGGAGGACCTGGCCCGGGTCCGCCCCGACCTGGACGGCAACGCGATCATGGAGCTGCTCGGCGTACCGCCGGGGCCGGTGGTCGGTCGCGCCTGGCAGTACCTCAAGGAGCTGCGGCTGGAACGCGGGCCGCTGGACCGCGACGAGGCCGAGGCGGAGCTGCTGCGCTGGGCGCGCGACGAGGGCATCACCGGCTGAGGCCGGCGCCGCGGATCTGACGACGATACGCCGGCGTGTCGACCGAACGGTTGACCCGCTCCGGTCGATGTCTCCCGCATGATGAGTCATCGGCAGCCGCCGAATCGACAGATGCGGCTGTTCTGATTCATCCGCCCGTCCGATCCGGACGGTCGCTGGACACGGGGAGACAATTCGTGACACGTCGTGGCGGCTTGCGCCGCTCCGCCCTCGTGGGGCTCGCCCTCACCAGCGCCACCTCCATCCTCTGCGCCACCGTCGCCGGGCCGGCCCTCGCCGACCCGAAGCGACCGTCGGTCCGTGGCGCCGGCACGGCCGAGGCGGTGCCCGGCCGCTACATCGTGGTCCTCAAGAAGGGCAAGACCACCCCGGCCAAGGTGAAGTCCGCCGCGTCCGCGCTGGCCGGCGAGCACGGCGGCACCGTCCGCCGGGTCTTCGGCAAGGCGCTGAACGGCTACTCGGCCACCATGGACGCCCGGCAGGCCGCGCGGCTCGCCGCCGACCCGGACGTCGAGTACGTCCAGCAGGTCCAGCGCTGGAGCACCGCCGGCACCCAGACCACCCCGCCGTGGGGCCTGGACCGCATCGACCAGCTCAAGACCCGGACCGACGGCAGGTACACCTACCCGTCGACCGGCGCCGGCGTGACCGCGTACGTGATCGACACCGGCATCGACATCGACCACCAGGACTTCGGCGGGCGCGCCCGCAACGGCTACGACGCGGTCGAGCAGGACGACGTCGCGCAGGACTGCGACGGGCACGGCACGCACGTGGCGGGCACGATCGGCGGTACGACGTACGGCGTCGCGAAGGCCGTCGACCTGGTCGCCGTCCGGGTCCTCGACTGCTCCGGCCAGGGCGACACCGAGCAGGTGATCGCCGGCATCGAGTGGGTCACCACGAACGCCACCGGGCCGTCCGTGGCGAACATGAGCCTCGGCGTCGACCGCGTCGACCAGGCGGTCAACGACGCGGTCGCCCGCTCGATCGCCTCCGGCATCACCTACGCGGTAGCGGCCGGCAACAGCATGCAGGACGCCTGCGGCTCCTCGCCGGCGAGCGTGCCCGCCGCCATCACCGTCGGGGCCACCGACCGGGTCGACATGCGCGCCTGGTTCTCCAACTACGGCCGCTGCCTGGACCTGTTCGCCCCCGGCACCGGCATCGTCTCGGCCAAGGCCGGCACCAGCGCCGGCTCGGAGTCGATGAACGGCACCTCGATGGCGTCCCCGCACGTGGCGGGCGCCGCCGCGCTGCTCCTGGAGGAGCACCCGGGCTGGTCGCCGCAGCAGGTGCGCGACTCGGTCGTGACCACCGGCATCGGCGGCGCGGTGCACGACATCATGGGCTCCACCGACCGGCTGCTGCACATCGGCTCGGCCGTGACGGCCCGCGGCTCGTACGGGCTCAAGGCCCGGGTCAACGGCCGCTACGTCACCGCGGAGAGCGCGGGGACGAAGCCGCTGATCGCCCGGGGCACCTCGATCGGCGCCTGGGAGAAGTACGACGTGGTCGACGCCGGCGGAGGCCTGTTCGGCCTGCGGGCGCGGGTCACGAACAAGTTCGTCACGGCGGAGAGCGCCGGGGCGAAGCCGCTGATCGCCCGCTCGGCCACCATCGGCGCGTGGGAGAAGTTCCAGATCGTCGACAACACCGACGGCACGATCAGCCTGAAGGCGGCGATCAACGGCAAGTACGTCACCGCGCCGAGCGCCACCTCCCCGCTGATCGCGAGCAAGACCGCGATCGGCACCGCCGAGAAGTTCGACTTCGACGCCCCGGCACCCCTCGTGAGCATCAAGTCGGTGGCCAGTGGCAAGTTCGTGACGGCGGAGAGCGCCGGGGCGAAGCCGCTGATCGCCCGCTCGGCGACCGTCGGCGCCTGGGAGAAGTACGAGCTGGTGAACGTGGGTGACGGCTACGGCACCTTCGGTCTGAAGGCCCAGATCAACGGCAAGTTCGTGACGGCGGAGAGCGCCGGGGCGAAGCCGCTGATCGCGCGGGGCGCCTCGATCGGCGCGTGGGAGGGGATGTCGTTCCTCGACTACAACGCCGACGGCTCGGTCTACCTGTACGCGAACATCAACGAGAAGGCGGTCACCGCCGGCAGCGCCGGCACCAGCCAGCTCATCGCGAGCCGGACCATCGACTGGAACAGCCCGACCCTCGGCCTGGGCGCCGGCGAGAAGTTCGTCGTCGCCGTGCTCTGACCCGTACCACCGCACGACGCCCGCCGGCTCCCGAGGGGAACCGGCGGGCGTCCGTCGTCACGGGGTGACCGTGGTGCCGTCCACTGTGGTCTTGCCGTTGTGCTGGGCGCTGCTGCCCAGCCGCGCCAGCAGCCCGGCCAGGTCGATGCCGGTCAGGTCGCTGCCGAGTTGGAGGCCCTGTGCGACGTTGCCGGCCACGGACTTGGTCAGCGACGACGCCCCGTCGGTG
Organism: Micromonospora globosa; assembly: GCF_000717585.1. NCBI lineage: Bacteria > Bacillati > Actinomycetota > Actinomycetes > Micromonosporales > Micromonosporaceae > Micromonospora > Micromonospora globosa. The sequence continues at coordinate 48,024 of NZ_JNZR01000004.1, read as the reverse complement.
GAGATCACCGTCATCTTGTCGATCGCGCCGATCGGGGCGCTGGCCGCACCGACCACCTCGGGCAGCACCTTGACCAGCAGGTCCAGCACGGCCGCCTCGCCGTACGCGGCGAACGCCTCGGCCTTGCGGGCCATCGCGTCGGCCTCGGCCTGACCCTTGGCCAGGATGGCCGCGGCCTCGGCCTGGCCCTCCCGCTCGACCGCCTCGGCGATCGCGGAACGACGGCGCTGCTCGGCCTCGCCCTCCTTGGCGCCCTCGATCGCGTTAGCCTCGGCCAGCGCGGCCCGCCGGGCCCGCTCGCCCTCACCGGTGAGGCGGGCCTGCTCGGCGGAGGCCTGCGCGGCGGCGATGGTGGCCTGCCGCTGCGCGTCGGCGTTGAGCACCGCCGCGTTGCGGGCCGCCTCGGCCTCCTGCTCGACCTTGTACCGGGCCGCGTCGGCCGGCTTGCGCACCTCGGTGTCGAGCTGGCGCTGCTTCAGCTCGGCGTTGCGCTCGGCCACCTTCTGCTGCTCGGAGAGGATCGCCTGGTCCCGCTCGGCCTGCGCGAGCGGCCCGGCCGCCGCCGACTTCGCCTTCGCCGCGTCGATCTCGGCCTGGATGCCGGCCTGCTTGAGCGCCAGGTTCCGGTTCGCCTCGGCGATCGCCTCCTCGGCGAGCAGCCGCTCCTGCTCGGCCTGCTGCCGGGCCCGCGCCTCGGCGATGGCCGCGTCCTTGAGCACCCGGGCCGCCTCCGGCCGGCCCAGGTCCTGGAGGTAGGAGCCCTCGGCCGAGATGTCCTGGAGCTGGAACGTGTCGAGCACCAGGCCCTGGTTGGTCATCGAGTGCTCGGCCTCCTCGGCGACCGCGCTGGCGAACGCCGCCCGGTCCCGGATGATCTCCTCGACGGTGAGCCGCCCGACGATCGAGCGCAGCGCGCCGGCGAGCACCTCGCGGGTGAAGTTGTCGATCTCCTCCTGCTGGTTCAGGAAGCGCTGGGCGGCGGCGCGGATCGCGTCCTCGGTGCCGCCGACCTTCACGATCGCCACGCCGTGCAGCTCGGTGCGGATGCCCTGCTTGCTCACCGCGCCGCGGATGCTGACATCGATCCGGCGGCTGGACAGGTCGAGCGACTGGAGCTTCTGCACCACCGGCAGCACGAAGACCGAGGCGCCGAGCACGACCTTCTGGCCGGACATGTCGGTGGAGCGGGCTCCGTCGGCGGACTGGGTGGTGCGGCCCTTGCGGCCGGTGACGATGAACGCCTGGTTCGGCCCGGCCACCTTGATCCGGGACAACACGAAGAGAACGAGGACGACGGCGAGGAGGACCGCGCCGCCGATGGCGACGAGCAGGGGCATGGGCGTTCCCGTCTGTGTGGTGGTGTCAGTAGGTTTCGACGTGCACGCTGGTCTCGCTCAGTGCTTCGACCACGAAGATCCGGGTGCCGACCGCGATCGGCCCGTCGGCGCGGGCGTTGAGCTTCACCGGCTGGCCGGCGAGGCGTACCCGCACCTCGCCGTAGCCGCCGCTGGGGATCGGCGTCACCACCAGGCCGATCGCGCCGGCCAGGTGGTCGCGGGTGGGTGTGGCGTCCGTGCGCATGTTGCGGGCCGCGCGGCTCAGCCGCGCCGCCAGCCAGCCGGTGGGCACGGCGGCGAGCGCGCCGCCGGCCACCGCCGCCGCGATCATTCCGGGGGTACGACCCCCGAGCAGCTCGTTGACGATCGCGCCGCCGAAACCGAACGCCCCGGTGAACCCGGCGGCCGCCTCCAGCGACACCGGCCCGTCGACGTCCGGCTGGCCGAGGTGGAGCACTCCCGAGCCGAGCAGGGCGAGGGTCAGCACGCCGACACCGATCCCGCCGATGATCAGGAAGATGAGCGTCCCGGTGGCCATGACCTGCACGGTATCGACGCCGTGCAACATCGACTTCGCTCAGCGGTCGTCCAGCCCGCCCTCAGGGAACCGGCCGGGGAGAATGTCGGCGTGGGCGCGACAATGGGTGGCATGCGCTGGACCGTGCTCGACTCCCCGATCGGCGAGTTCTCCGTCGGCACCGACGACGACGCGGTGCGCGGCGCGCACTTCGGCCGGGTGGACGGGGCGTCAGGCGAACCCGGCGACGCGGTGGCCCGGCTGGCGGTGGCGGAGCTGCGGGCGTACTTCGCCGGTGAGCTGACCGAGTTCACCGTGCCGGTGTCGGCACCCCGGGGCTCCGAGTTCGAGCGCGCCGTGTGGCGGGAGATGACCCGCATCCCGTACGGGGAGACGAAGACCTACGGCGAGGTGGCGAAGGCGGTCGGAGACCCCGGAGGCGCCCGGGCGGTCGGGGTGGCCTGCAACCGCAATCCGGTGCCGGTGATCGTGCCCTGTCACCGGATCGTCGGCGCAGGCGGCAAGCTGGTCGGCTTCGGTGGCGGGCTGCCGCGCAAGGTGACGCTGCTGGAGCTGGAGGCGTCGGTGGCCCTGCGGCGAGCCTGGTCCTGACGTACGCGAAGAAGGAAGGCCGGGTCCGCGCGGACCCGGCCTTCCTTCTTGTGCGTGTCAGCGCGTCAGCGCTCGATCTCGCCGGCGATGAACGCCTCGACGGCGGCGTGCGCGTCGTGGTCGGCGTACTGCTCCGGCGGGGACTTCATGAAGTACGAGGAGGCGGAGAGGATCGGGCCACCGATCTTCCGGTCCAGCGCGATCTTCGCGGCGCGGACGGCGTCGATGATGACACCGGCCGAGTTCGGCGAGTCCCACACCTCGAGCTTCAGCTCCGCGTTGAGCGGGGTGTCACCGAAGGAGCGGCCCTCCAGGCGGATGTACGCCCACTTGCGGTCGTCGAGCCACGGCACGTGGTCGGACGGGCCGATGTGCACGTCGCTCTTGCTCATCTCGTGCGGGATCTGGGAGGTCACCGACTGGGTCTTCGAGATCTTCTTCGAGACCAGACGGTTGCGCTCCAGCATGTTCATGAAGTCCATGTTGCCGCCGAAGTTGAGCTGGTACGTGCGCAGCAGCTCGACCCCGCGGTCCTCGAAGAGCTTCGCCAGGGCGCGGTGCACGATGGTGGCACCGACCTGGCTCTTGATGTCGTCGCCGACGATCGGCAGGCCGGCGTCGGTGAACTTCTTCGCCCACTCCGGGTCGGAGGCGATGAAGACCGGCAGGGCGTTCACGAACGCGCAGCCGGCGTCGATCGCGGCCTGGGCGTAGAACTTGTCGGCCTCCTCGGAGCCCACCGGGAGGTAGGAGACGACCACGTCGACCTGCGCGTCGCGCAGCGCCTGCGCCACGTCGACCGGCTTGGCGTCCGACTCCTCGACGATCTCGCGGTAGTACTGGCCGAGACCGTCGAAGGTCGGGCCGCGCTGCACGGTGACGCCGGTCGGCGGCACGTCGCACAGCTTGATCGTGTTGTTCTCGCTGGCGACGATCGCCTCCGCGAGGTCCATGCCCACCTTCTTGGCGTCCACGTCGAACGCCGCGACGAACTTCACGTCCGAGACGTGGTAGTCGCCGAAGGTGACGTGCATGAGACCCGGGACGCGGTCGTTCGGGTCGGCGTTCCGGTAGTACTCCACGCCCTGTACGAGGGACGAGGCGCAGTTACCCACACCGACGATGGCGACGCGGACGGAGCCCATAGCGTCTGCCTCCTTCTTCTTCATCACGGCCGCTCTTTCCTGGACGTTCCAGGCGTGGGCGGGCTGTCGTTGTCTCCTCGGCCACCGGCCGTCCCGGGTCGCGGGTCGGCGGGGGCCCGGCCGGAGCGCTCGTTGGCGATGAGCTCCTCCAGCCAGCGGACCTCGCGCTCACAGGCGTCGAGCCCGTGGCGCTGCAGTTCCAGGGTGTACGCGTCGAGGCGCTCGGCTGCCCGGCCGAGCACGTCACGAAGACCTTCGCGACGTTCCTCGATCTTGCGGCGACGACCTTCCAGGATCCGGAGCCGGGTGGCCTGGTCGGTCCGGGCGAAGAACGCGAAGTGCACGCCGAAGCCCGTGTCGTCGTACGTCTCGGGTCCAGCCTGCGCTATGAGCTGGGCGAAGCGTTCCTTGCCCTCCGCGGTAATGGTGTAGACCACCCGACCGCGTCGGCTGGTCAGCGCGGGAACCTCCTCGGCGGTCGCGGGTGTCTCGGCGGCTTCGGCGATCCATCCCGCCGCCTGCAGCCGACGCAGGGTCGGGTAGAGCGAGCCGTAGCTGATCGCCGCCCGGATGGCACCGAGCTTGGCGGTCAGCTCCTTGCGCAGCTCGTAGCCGTGCATCGACGCCTCCTGCAGGAGGCCGAGGATGGCGAGCTCGAGCACGGGCCATCCCCTCTTTCCCCCTGCGCGGAGCGCTAACCACCGCGATGTATCGAACCGATACATCGCACGTTAGCGGAGAGGTGAGGATGGGGCAAACCCCTGCTTACGCGACGCGATCATCACGCATCGTGACCATGGTCGCCTGGGTTCGCGGGAGCGCGTACCCTTTGCCGCATGCGTACGCAGCGCCAGGTCGTCGACTACTCGCTTCAGAAGCGAGCTGTGCTGCGTGAACTGCTCGCCGGGCGGATCGGCACGTACGACGTCTGCGACGCCTCGCCGTACCTGAAGAACGCTGCTCGCTTCCACGGCGAGCCGACCGACCACCGCTGCCCGATCTGCCGCAGCGAGAACCTGATCCACGTCCACTACATTTACGGTGACGAACTCAAGCAGTCGGCCGGCCAGGCGCGTACCCGGGCCGAGTTGCCCGTCCTGGCCATGACGCTGCGTGAGTTCCAGGTGTTCGTGGTGGAGGTCTGCCCCGGCTGCGACTGGAACCATCTCGTCGAGCAGTTCCTGCTCGGCCGGGACGGTCTCGCTGGCGAGGCGGAGGACGCGGACGAGTCGGTCGCGGCCAACGGCTCCACCCCTCGGCGAAGGCGAGAGGCGCAACGGTGAACGCGGCTGTCCCGATCGCTGCCGGCCCATTCCCCGGGCGGCAGGATCGACAGCCTTTACGCGTAATTGGTCCGAATAGATCGGATTTGACGGGCGATCGCTGGCACGGCCGGCGGGTAACGTCCCGTGTTCCAGCTCACGGCAACCCGGTGGCGGCGCCCCCGCGCCCCACCGCGACCGGCAGGGTGTGAGGAATGAACTACGGCGATCCCAGTTCTTCGCGTGGGCGGGCCCAGATCCCGGGCCCGAACGGCGACCCCGGTTCCGAAGGGAGCCGGGGCGGGAACGGTTGGTCCGGCGCGGCTGAGGGCGGCGCCTCGGCGCGCGCCTCCGCGACACCGTACGGCGCGGGCGGCCGGGCCTCGGTCGGTGGCGCTCCGGCGCCGCGCGGGGCGGCAGGCTCGGCCTCGGTCGGCCGGGCCGGCGCGGGCGGCCGGGCCTCGGTGCCCGTCTCGCCGGCACCCGGCGTCTCCGGACGCGCGGGCGCCGGCCGGGCGTCGGTGCCCGTCTCCCCGGCCGCTCCGGCCGGACGCGCCTCGGTGGGCGCGGCGAGCGTCGGCGCGGCCGGCGTCGGCGGGCGTGCGAGCGTGGGCGGACGCGCGAGCGTCGGCGCGGCGGCCGTCGGTGGCCGCGCCCGGGTGCCCGGCGCCGCCGGCGGCGGCCCCGGTGGTCCCGGCGGTCCGGCCGGCCCCGGCCGGCGTGGCCGCGGCGAGGACCCGGCGCGCGCGAAGAAGCGCCGCCGGATCAACATCCTGATCGCCGGCTTCGCCGTGTTCATCATGCTCGCCGGCATCGGTGTGGTGAGCTTCACCTGGTACTCCACCAAGGTGGTGCTCCCGGAGGACACCATCCCGCCGCTGTCCACCACCATCTACGACTCGAGCGGCCAGGCGATCGCCCGGATCGGCGACCAGAACCGCCAGCTGGTCACCATCGACCAGATTCCGGAGCACGTCCAGCACGCGGTCGCCGCGGCGGAGGACCGGAACTTCTACAAGCACTCCGGTGTGGACTACAAGGGCATCGCCCGGGCCGCGTGGAACAACCTCACCGGCGGCGACAAGCAGGGCGCCTCGACCATCACCCAGCAGTACGCGCGCAACGCGTTCGAGAACCTGAACCAGGACACGTACGGCCGCAAGGTGAAGGAGGCGATCCTCGCCTCCAAGCTGAACGACAAGTACGACAAGCGCGTGATCATGCAGCACTACCTGAACGTCATCTACTTCGGCCGTGGCGCGTACGGCATCCAGGCGGCGGCGCGGACCTACTTCGGCAAGGACGTCAAGAGCCTGACCGTGGCCGAGGCCGCGGTGCTCGCCGCACTGATCAAACAGCCGGAGCCGAGCGCCACCCACCAGGGCTACGACCCGGCGATCAACCCGACCGCCGCACTGGATCGGTGGAACTACGTGATCAACGGCATGATCACGGAGAAGTGGCTGGACGCGCCGAACACGCCGCAGCACCCCACCGAGTACCCGAAGAACATCGCGAAGCCGTCGAAGAACAGCGGCGGTGGCTTCGGCATCGACACCCCGTACGGCAACATCGTCAACTACGTCTCGCAGGAGATCCGCGAGATGAACCTCTGCACCGACAACGAGGCCGAGGCGACCGAGAAGAAGCCGCTCTGCGCCAAGGCGCTGAGCCGGGGTGGTTACAAGATCACCACCACGATCAACCGGAAGATGCAGGAGGCGGCGCTCGCCGCGGCCCAGCGGGCCAAGAAGGGCTCCGAACTCGCCGGCCAGCCGCCGAACCTGATGGCCGCCGTGGTGGCCATCGACCCGAAGACCGGCCGGGTGCTCGCCTACTACGGCGGCGACAACGGCACCGGCACCGACTACGCCGGGAAGAACGTCGACAACGGCGTGGTCAGCGGCGGGCACTCGCCGGGCTCGAGCTTCAAGATCTACACGCTCGCCGCGGCCCTGAAGGAAGGCATCTCGCTCAAGTCCCGGTGGAAGGGATCGGCGTTCACGCCGAAGGGCACCAAGTTCAAGGTCAGCAACGCCGGCGCGGACAAGGTCTCCTGCGGTGACTCCTGCACGCTCGAACTGTCGACGCTGAAGTCGCTGAACGTTCCGTTCTACTACATCACCGAGAAGATCGGCCCGGACAAGGTGCTCGACATGGCCAAGCAGGCCGGCGTCACCACCATGTGGCAGACCGACACCAACCCGGCCAAGGCGCACGACCTGACCAAGGCCGACCCGAAGGACCTGGCTCCGTCGCCGTTCTTCCACGTCCTCGGCTACGGCCAGTACCCGATCACGGTGCTCGACCACGCCAACGGCGTCGCCACGTTCGCCAACCAGGGCGTCTACCACAAGGCGCACTTCGTGAAGCTGGTGCAGAAGCAGAACCCGGACACCGGTAAGTGGGACACGGTCGGCGGGGAGAAGCTCAAGGGGCAGCAGCGGATCGACAAGGACATCGTCGCCGACGTGACGTCCGTGCTGAAGCAGTACCCGGGCCAGATCAACAAGAAGCTCGAGGAGGGCCGGCAGGTCGCCGAGAAGACCGGCACCTGGGAACTCGGTGACAAGACCACCCGCAACGGCGATGCCTGGATGATCGGCTACACGCCGCAGCTCGCCACCGCCGTCTGGGTCGGAAACGTCAAGGACCGCAAGGCGATCAAGTACAAGGACGGCCGGGACATCAGCGGCGCCCGGATGCCGGGTGACATCTTCCAGCGCTTCATGAACGACGCGCTCAAGGGCAAGGACAAGGAAGAGTTCCCGCCCGCCGCGAACGTCGGCGACGACGAGGCCGGCAACGGCGAGGTGCCGCCGCCGACGAACGAGCCCGGCCAGCCGGGCGGCCCGAACTGCGACCCGCTGGGTCTGTTCTGCCCCGGCGGCACGCCCGGTGGCGGCAACCCCGGCGGCGGCGACCAGGGTGGCAACAACCCCGGCGGGGGTGGGCTCCCCGGAGGCGGCGGACGCCCCGGTGGTGGCGGTGGCGGCGGTGGGCTGCTGCCGAGCACACCACCGACACGGCAGAACTGACGCGTACCACCTGACGGCGGCGGCCGGACCCGAGCGGTCCGGCCGCCGCCGCGTTTCGCGTACCGGAATTTCTCCGCGCGCGACGGGACGGCGACCCCCGGTGTACGGCAGGATGCCTCTCCATGAGCACCCAGTCGCCCGCAGGCATCGATGAGCCCGGCGCGTCCGAGGCGGCGCCACGATCCGCAGAGACGGTGGACCACCCGTCCCGCTCGGACTGGTTCGTCCGGGGCGCCTCCGGTCTGATCGGCGGGCCGCTCGGCGACCACGCCGCCGCCCTGGACCGGCCCGCCGGCCGGGAGAGCCGGTTCTGGACCGCCGGCCGGATCGTGCTGGCGCTGGTGTGCCTGACGCTGGCCCTGCACTGGGTGCAGAAGTCGCCCTGCCAGGACGGCGCCTGGCAGAACAACGTCCAGTACACCCGGATGTGCTACACCGACGTGCTGGCGCTCTACTACGCCGAAGGGCTCAACGAGGGCAAGGTGCCCTACGCCGACCACCCGGTGGAGTACCCGGTGCTGACCGGGTACTTCATGGGCGCGCTCGGCCTGCCGGTGCACGCCCTCGGCGCCGACAACCCCGCCATCAACCAGGGTCAGTGGTTCTACAACCTGAACGCGCTGGTGCTCGGCGCGCTCGCGGTCGCCACCGTCGCCGTGATCCTCAGCCTGCGCCGACGACGACCCTGGGACGCCGCGTTGTTCGCGCTCTCCCCGGCGCTGGTGCTCACCGCCACCGTCAACTGGGATCTGCTCGCCATCGGCCTGGCCGCGTTCGGCCTGCTGGCCTGGGCGCGCGCCCGGCCCGACCGGTACGCGCTGCTGCTGCCCGGAGTAGCAGGCGTCCTCATCGGACTGGGCGGCGCGGCCAAGATGTGGCCGCTGTTCATCCTCGGCCCGATCCTGGTCCTCGCGTTGCGCGCCGGGAAACTGCTGGCCGGGCTCGTCGCCACGGCGACCGCGCTGGTGACGCTCGTGGCCGTGAACCTGCCGGTGGCGATCCCGTACCGGGAGAACTGGGAACGCTTCTTCGACCTGAACACCACGCGCCCCATCGACTGGGGCACGCTCTGGTACATCGGCCGCTACCTGGACGGCCGGATCAGCCCGTCCTCACCCGGCCAGCTCGGGCCCTTCGAGTGGCTCAACGCGAACATCCCCACCCTCAACTGGCTGTCGTACCTGCTCTTCGGCCTGGCCTGCCTCGGCGTGGCCGGGCTGGCGCTGCTGGCGCCGCGCCGCCCCCGGCTGGCCCAGCTCGCCTTCCTGGTGGTCGCCGCGTTCCTCATCTTCAGCAAGGTGTGGTCCCAGCAGTTCGTGCTCTGGCTGCTGCCGCTCGCGGTGCTCGCCCGGCCGCGCTGGGGCGCGTTCCTGGCCTGGCAGGTCGCCGAGGTCGGCTACTTCGCCGCGTTCTACGGCGAACTGCTCGGCACGGCCATGTCCCGGCCGGTCTTCCCCGAGGGCGTCTTCGTGCTGGCGTCGAGCCTGCGCCTGATCACCGTGGCGGTGCTCTGCGGATTCGTCATCCGGGACATCATGCGGCCCGAACTGGACGTCGTCCGGCACACCTACGCCGACGACCCGGACGGCGGGGTGCTCGACGGCGCGCCCGACGCGCCCTGGCATCAGCGCTGGCGGGCGCGCGCCGCCGAACGGCCCGCCGAACCCGTTCCGGTGTGACCGAGACGGTCGTGTTCCGGTCTACAGCCGGAACACGACCGCCTCGCCGACCTGCTCCCGGGTCACGCCCAGCGCGTCGACCGGCCGGTCGAGCATCCCCTCCCACGGGGTGCCCTCCAGCTCGTCGCGCAACACGACCACGTTCTTCACGCCGATCTGCCGCAGGTAGTCGACGCTCGCGTAGTCCGGGAAGCTGACTGTCGCCTCGCGGATCTGGGCCTGCGAACGCGGCGTGAAACCGCTGCCGCCGTTGACCATCGGCTGGAACCGGTCGGTGGACCACAACATCACCGGCTGATCGAGGTTCTGGCTGCTCGGCAGCACCAGCATCGGGCCGTCCACAGTCCGCATCGCCGCCGGCTGCCGCGGCACCACCGGCTGCGGCGTGGCGTTCAGCCCTTCCACGAGCACCAGCGCCAGCGGCAGCAGCGTGGCCAGGCGCAGCCACGGGCCCGGCCACGGCGGCACCCGCTCGGCGGCCAGCTCGCGTACCCGCATGCAGAACGCGGTGACCGCGCCGGCCGCGAGCAGACCCAGCAGCAGCGTGGTCCAGAGCATCATCCGGCCCGGCGTGCGCAGCCCGCTCCAGCCCGGCACGTAGTCGAACAACGGCACGTAGGTGAACCGGCCGCCGAAGAACCGGGTGCCCATCGCCAGCGCCATCGTCACCAGCACGCCGGCGAGCAGGAAGATCCGGTGCCGGACCCGCCAGACCGAGAAGAACAGACCACCGGCGGCGAGCGCGTAGAGCACGAAGCCCGGCAGCAGCGTCATCTCCGGATGCCAGGGCAGCACGGCACGGGCGCCCTCGTGCAGCCCGCCCCAGACCCGGGACTCGGCCGGCGCGGTGAAGAACCCGCTCGCCGGCGGCGAGTAGAGCCCGATGTCGCCGAGCGTCCGTTCCGCGTTCGGGTGCAGCTCGGCCACCCTGAAGTACGGCACCGCCAGCGCCGCGCCCACCGCGGCGAAGGCGAGCCCGCCGAACACGTCGGCCAGGAACAGCCGCCGCCCGAACGGACGCTTCACCCGGCGCCGTCGCACGAACCACAGCACCACCGCGACCAGAACGGTCCCGGCCAGCATGTACGCGAACGGCAGCCCGATACCGAACCCCAGGCTGAGCTGCCACGCGGCCACCAGCCACCCGGCGAACGCCCAGCCCGCGTGCCGGCGGCGCGGCCGGTAGCCGTACCGCAGCGACCAGCCGTGACCCCGCGCCAGCATGGCCAGCGCCAGCGGGATGCCGCCGTTGGAGAGGATGTGCAGGTGCCCCGCCTGGGCCAGCAGCCACGGCGCGTAGGCGAAGCTCGCCCCGGCCACCGCGCCGCCGATGCGGCCCGCGCCGAGCTGCCGGGCCAGCACGTACGCGCCGAACGCGGCGAGCGCGTGCGCCAGCACGAACATGATGTTGTAGCGCAGCACGGCGTGCTCCGGGCCGACCCCGATCAGGCCGGCCGGGGCGTACCCGAGGAGCGTGTCGGAGAACGCGAAGCTCCAGTTCTCCGGATAGAACGTGTTCGCGTGCCACAGCATCGCCGGGTCGGTCCGCAGGATGTGGCCGGACCACGCCATCTGCCACGCCTGCAGGCTCGGATCCCAGTAGTCCTGCGGCAGCGTGTGCCGCGGATAGCGCAACGTGGGCCAGGTCATCGCCGCGGCCAGCGCCAGTGCGGCGACGGCGGCGAGCGTCCACTCGTGCACCAGGAACCGGCCGACCGCGCGGACGGCCCGGCGGGCCCGGCCGAGCACCGGCTCCGGCGCGGGCCCGAACGCGGACCAGGGATCGGCGGCCTTGTCGTCGGCCGTACCCGTTGTGTTCTCGTCTCCGGCGTCGGCCTTGTCGGCGGCGGTTCCGCCGTCGCCGCCGTTCGTCCGGGCGTCGTGGGCGTCGCCCTCGGCGGCGGCCTCGTCCCGGGCCTCGGCCTTCTTCCCGGCGGTGTCGTCCGTGCCGGATCCGCCCCCGGCGGTCCCACCCTCGCCGGGCGGGGCCGTCCCGGTCGCGTCGTCCGGCCGGTCTGGTGCGGTCGGGTCGCCGTCGCCGTCCGGACGGGGCTCGGCGCCGGACCGGCGGCCGGTCGTTCCGGACTGCTCGGTCGTCACGCCGCCGCGCCCAACTGCCCGCGCAGGAACGCGATGTCGGCGGCCTGGCCCTCGACGCCGCCGGGGGTCTCCACGATCACCGGCGCGCCGGCCGCGCGGATCACCGCCACCAGCAGCTCCGGGTCGATGGTGCCGCCGGTCAGGTTGTCGTGCCGGTCCTGGCCGGAGTTGAACGCGCCCTTGGAGTTGTTCGCGTGGATCAGGTCGATCCGGCCGGTGATCGCCTTCACCCGGTCGACCAGGCCCAGCAGTTCCTCGCCGCCCGCGTACGCGTGGCAGGTGTCCAGGCAGAAGCCGACCTCGTGGTCGCCGAGCGCGTCCCAGAGCCGGGCCAGCGAGTCGAGGTGCCGGGCGCAGGCGTTGTCACCGCCGGCGGTGTTCTCGATCAGCACCGGCAGCGGGAAGCCGCCGGAGTCCGCCGCGTACGCGAAGGTCTTGCGCCAGTTGTCGAAGCCGACCGCGACGTCGTGGCCGGCGTTGACGTGGCCGCCGTGCACGATCAGCCCTCTGGCCCCGACGTCCGCCGCGGCGGACGCGTGGGCGAGCAGCAGCTTGCGGCTGGGGATGCGGATCCGGTTGTTGAGCGTGGCCACGTTGATCACGTACGGCGCGTGCACGTAGAGGTCGACGTCGGCGGAACGCAGGCGCTCGGCGTCCTCGCGCGGCTTCGGGGCCTTCCAGCCCTGCGGGTCGGCCAGGAAGAACTGGACCGCCTCGGCCTGCCGGGCGGCCGCCTCGGCCAGCGGGTCGGTCGGGTCGACGTGGGCTCCGATTCGCATGCAGGGCAGCCTACGTCGCGCCTGCGACGGTCGGCGCGCTCGCGGGAGGCGCCCGGCGGGTCGGCCGCGTCACCACCCGGCCCGGCGGTCGTTGTCCGAGGTGGGATCGATGGTCGACGCTCCGCCCGCACGTGGTCCACAGCACGGACGGGCGAGGGTGGACCCCCGGAAACGGGACGCCCCGCCGTGCGGCCCGGCACTGCGGGGCGGGATCCGCTCGTCATCCCGGTACGGGAGGCCAGCAGTAGGACCAATTCCTCCATTTACCCCAAGTGGTGACGAGAGCCATTGTATGGTCAGACCAGGTGACAACACGATAAAGCTCCGCGGGGCGTCTTCGATCCAACCTCATCGGTGTGGTCGTTCCTCCCCAGGTCCCACCCAAGGAATGCGGACGGGACGCCCCGCGGTCCCGTGGACAGGGGTCCACCTGCCGGCTCGCCGGAGGTGGGCCCCTGTCGCCGCACCCGGCACACCGGGACCACCGGCCCGGCCATGATCGTCCGGACCGGCTATCCTGGTCCGGTTGTCCGTGTGTCCGGCCGGGTTCCCCCGGCACCGGCGCGGGCAACGACGCACGACCTCCTGCCACGGAAGGACCGTGGCCGCTTAGCCCACAGGAGGTGAGCACGTCTTGCGTCATTACGAAGTCATGGTGATCCTCGACCCCAGCCTCGAGGAGCGCACCGTCGCCCCGTCGCTCGACACGTACCTGAACGTGATCCGGACCGCGGGTGGCTCGGTGGAGAAGACCGACGTGTGGGGCCGCCGGCGCCTCGCGTACGAGATCAACAAGAAGGCCGAGGGCATCTACGCCGTCATCGACCTCCAGGCGACGCCGGAGGCCGTTGGCGAGCTGGACCGTCAGCTCCGACTCAACGAGTCGGTGCTGCGCACCAAGGTCATCCGCCCGGAGATGCGCTGAGCATCTAGACCCGGCACGTCCGGATCACAAGCCTCATCCACGCTGTCGTACGGCTCTGAGAGCCTGACGGCACAAAGATGAGTGCGCGAGGAGATGGTCATGGCAGGAGACACCACCATCACGGTCATCGGCAACCTGACCGATGACCCCGAGTTGCGATTCACCCCCTCCGGCGCGGCGGTCGCCAAGTTCCGGGTCGCTTCGACGCCCCGCTTCATGGACAAGGCCTCCGGCGAGTGGAAGGACGGCGAGCCGCTGTTCCTCTCGTGCACGGTCTGGCGCCAGGCCGCCGAGAACGTCGCCGAGTCGCTGCAGCGCGGCGCTCGCGTGATCGTGTCCGGCCGACTGCGCCAGCGGTCGTACGAGACCCGCGAGGGTGAGAAGCGCACCGTCATCGAGCTGGAGGTCGACGAGATCGGCCCGTCGCTGCGCTACGCCACGGCGAAGGTGCAGAAGATGTCCCGCTCCGGTGGCGGTGGCGGCGGCTTCGGTGGTGGTGGCGGCCAGGGCGGCGGCGGAGGCAACTTCGACGACCCCTGGGCCTCTGCTGCCCCCGCCCCCTCCCGCGGTGGTTCGGGCGGCAACTTCGACGAGGAGCCTCCGTTCTGATGGCGCCGAGCGCCCGCGATCGCAAACCAGGAGCACGAGCAATGGCTAAGGCTGCGGCCCTTCGCAAGCCGAAGAAGAAGGTGAACCCGCTCGACAAGGACGGGATCACCTACATCGATTACAAGGACACCGCGCTGCTGCGCAAGTTCATCTCCGACCGCGGCAAGATCCGCGCTCGACGGGTGACCGGCGTGACCTCGCAGCAGCAGCGGCAGATCGCCCGTGCGGTCAAGAACGCCCGCGAGATGGCGCTCCTGCCGTACACGGCCACGACCCGCTGAGAGGAGGCACGGACATGAAGATCATCCTCACTCAGGAGGTGTCCGGCCTCGGCTCTCCGGGCGACATCGTCGAGGTCAAGGACGGCTTCGGCCGTAACTACCTGCTGCCGCAGGGCTTCGCGATCGCCTGGACCAAGGGCGCGGAGAAGCAGGTCACGGTCATCAAGCGGGCCCGCTCGGCCCGCGAGATCCGCGACCTGGGCCACGCCACCGAGGTCAAGACCCAGATCGAGGGTCTGAAGGTCAACCTGAAGGCCCGCGCCGGCGACGGCGGGCGGCTCTTCGGCTCGGTCACCCCGGCCGAGATCGTCGACGCCGTCAAGGCCGCCGGCGGCCCGACCCTGGACCGCCGCCGGCTGGAGCTGCCCGGCCACATCAAGGCGCTCGGCTCCTACCCGGTCAGCATCCGGCTGCACCCCGAGGTGACCGCCAAGTTCGACCTGAACGTGGTCAAGGGCTGACACCCGAAGCACGACGCGAAAGGCCCGCACCGGTCGCCGGTGCGGGCCTTTCCGCATCCCCGCCGCTCAGCCGAGCGGATTGCCGGTCACCGCGCTGATCACCACGGTGGACAGCCCACCACCCACCACCGCGGCCGCCAGCGCCACTGTCGCCGACCGCCACGTCGTCCCGACCTGCCGCAGCAGCACCGCCACCACCAGACTGCTCACCATCGCCAGCCCGAACCGCGGCGCCGCCGACACCAACGACTCCAGCGCGTGCGCACGCGGCGAGTCACAACCACCGCCGGTGATGTCCGTGACGCACCCCGCCGGAGGCTGCCCGCTCAGGAACAGCAGGCCGACCACGAGCAGCACCGCCGGAACCAGATAGCAGGCCGCCGTGTAGACCAGCGGCCGCAACGGACCACCCGGATCCGGGTCCAGCAGGTCGTCCTCCAGCCGGCGACCCCACGAACCGCCGCCGATCGTCTCCACCCGCCGCCGCAACGTCGACGCCGCCGGCTCCACCGGGCGACGACGAGGCGCGGTACGCGGCCGCGGCGCCGAGTACGCCACCGCGGGCGAACGCGGAGCAGTCGACGGTGTCTCCATCCACCGGGGGTCGTCACCGGAGAGCCGGGTACCCGACCAGAACGCCTCGGCCCGCGCCGGCGACGCCCAGCCCTCCCGCACCGGCGGCGCCGAACGGTCCCACGGATCGGCCTCCGCGTACCGGTCGTCGGTGTCCCGCACCGGCTCCAGGAAACCGGTGTCGGTGAACCGGTCCCACTCACCCGTGTGCTCCGTACGGTCCCACCGGCTCTCCGCCCGCTCCCAGCGGCTCGCGGGCACAGGCCGGTCCCAGGCGTGCACGCCCGACGCGTCCCACGGATCGACGGCGGGCGGCTCCACCGGCTCACGCTCGGCGCTCCGGCGGCGCTGCCACGGATCCGCCGCCGGCCGCGACCGCGCCGACTCCGATGGCGTCGCCCGCGACCAGGCCGGCTCCGACTCGGACGCCGTCGCCCGTCCCCAGGCCGGCTCCGACTCCGCTGCCGACGACGCCGGCGGGCCCGCGTCCGACGCCGCCGCCGGCCACGAGGCATCCGTCCCCGAGCGGGACCACGCGCCGTCCGAGGCCGCCGACCGCGACCATGCGGAGTCCGACCCCGCCGGCGGCGGCCAGGAGGAACCCGACGCCGACCGGCGACGCCGACCCGCCGGCCGTTCACCGTCCGATCCGGCCGGCCCCTCGCTCGTACCCGCCGACTCCGGCAGCCCGGACCAGGTCACCTGCGGCCGGCGCGTCGCCGCCCGGCGCGGGCGACTCCGGGGTGCCGCCCCCGACACCGGCTCGTCGTCCTCGTCCGCCCGCCGGTTGCCCACGTACCCCCGCTCCTGCGGGGCGTCCATCGTCCACTCGGCGGTGTGGTCCGACAACGGACCCGCACCGATCGCGCGCAGATCCCGCCGGCCGGCACCTGAGGCCGGCGCCTCCACCTCGTCGTCGTCGGGCGCGGCATGCCGCCCGCCGCCGTCCGCGCGACTCACCCCGGACTCCAGCGCCCAACGGGGAAGGTACGTCTCCACCGGCTCGTCCTGGCCGCGCTCGATCGCCCGCCGCCGGCTCGCCGTGCGGTAGCCCTCCGGCGCGTACGAGTCGACCCGGCGCGGCCCGGCGGGCTCGTACGAGTCGACCCGGCGCGGCCCGGCGGGCTCGTCCCAGGAACCGCTCGGCCGTCGCTCGCGCGGGCTGTCCTCCCCGCTTCCCCAGTCCCGGTGTCTCACGGCCGGAGCGTGACCTCTCTCAACCCGAAAGTAAACCCGCTGTCCCAGGTGTCGCCGTTTCGCAGCGATAGTACGGGACGAACGACGACAAAGCTCGGCCGGAAATCTTCCGTCCACAGGGTGGGGATAGTAAAAGCCCAGGTCAGAGGCGATAAGCCCGGAATTCCCCATCACTTTTCCACACCCCTGTGCACACCCTGCGCACATGCCTGTCCCCAGGCGTCCACAGGTTGTCCCGAGGCTCATCCACCGGCCTTGTTGAGCGGTTGACCTCGGGTTCCGTATCGTGGTCCACCGACCGCCGGGCGATGACCCCCGATCGACCGGAGGGTCGGCGGAGAGTTGTCATACCCCGGCGATACAGCTGGACTCGATCCGACGCAGCGAGGGGGGGAACCCGTGTCGGTCACCGACGAGACGCGTGCGGAACGGACCGGGGGATCATCGCCCGAGCCGCCGCCGCGCGAATCTGCGTTCGAGAAGACACCACCCCAGGACGTCGCCGCCGAGCAGTGCGTACTCGGCGGCATGCTGCTGTCCAAGGACGCCATCGCGGACGTCGTGGAGATCCTGAAGACAAACGACTTCTACCGCCCGGTCCACGCCACCATCTTCGACGCGATCCTGGACATCTACGGTCGCGGCGAACCCGCCGACCCGATCACCGTGGCGGCCGCGCTCGCCGACTCCGGTGACCTCGCCCGGATCGGCGGCGCCCCCTACCTGCACACGCTGATCGCCAGCGTGCCCACCGCCGCGAACGCCGCGTACTACGCCCGAATCGTCGGCGAACGGGCGGTGCTGCGCCGGCTGGTCGAGGCCGGCACCCGGATCGTGCAGCTCGGCTACGGCACCGGCCCGAGCGGCAGCCGCGACGTCGACGACATCGTCGACCTCGCCCAGCAGGCCGTCTACGAGATCACCGAGAAGCGCGTCAGCGAGGACTTCGCCGTCCTGGCCGACATGCTCCAGCCGACGCTGGACGAGATCGAGGCGGTCGGCGCCCAGGGCGGGGTGATGACCGGTGTGCCGACCGGGTTCACCGACCTCGACCGCCTGCTGAACGGCCTGCACGCCGGCCAGCTCATCATCGTGGCCGGCCGGCCTGGTCTCGGTAAGGCGCTCGCACTCGACACCCCGGTGCCCACCCCACAGGGCTGGACCACCATGGGTGAGGTGCGCGTCGGCGAGCAGCTCCTCGCCGCGGACGGCATCCCGACGACGATCACCAACGTCTTCGACGTGATGTACGACCGCCCCTGCTACGAGGTCGAGTTCTCCGACGGAAGCGTCATCGTGGCGGACGCCGAGCACCTGTGGAAGACCACCACCCGGGCCAGCCGACGCCAGCCGGAGGCACGTCGGCGGCACCACTGGGCCGAGCCGGCGTTGGCGAAGGTACGGGCGGCCGAGATGGCTGCATCCGCCGAACCGCACCGCCTGGTCACTCTCGCCGAAACCCTGGAACAGGTCGGCCCGGAATTCCGCAACGTGCTTCACACGGTGGCGCAGACAGTGGGTTCCAACGGCCGGGTCGCCCGCCCGGTGACCTGGGCCGGCAAGACACGCAACCGGACGGCTCCTGGCTACCCGGTGGGCGCGTTGATTTCCGGCCTCCGTGCACGCGCGGAACGACCGGTGAACGCCGGCAGCCGTGCCGAGCATGACGGGATCGTCACGACGGCGCAGATCGCGGCCACGCTACGTACCGAGACGGCCGACCGCCGTCTCAACCACGCCGTGCGGAACTGCGCGCCGCTCCGACTTCCGGAACGCGACCTGACCGTCCCGCCGTACACCCTCGGGGTGTGGCTCGGCGACGGGCACACCGGGGCCAGCCGCTTCACCACCGCGGACGCGGAGATGCTCGACCTCGTGGCCCAGGACGGCTTCCTGGTGCGCCCGAGTGGGCCCATGGTCTACAGCGTGCATCTGCCCACGCCGGCCAGGACGGCGGACCGCACCTGCGTCGACTGCGGCGGCTCCACCCGTGCCCTGCGGGAGAACCCCGCAACCCGCCGCTGCGCCGAGTGCCACGAGCGGAACGGCTCCTTCCTGGCCCTGCTCCGCCGGGTCGGGGTGGCCTACGACAAGCACATTCCGGACGACTATCTACGCGCCTCCGAAACCCAGCGCCGGGCGTTGCTCGCCGGTCTCATGGACACCGACGGCACGGTGGCGCCGACCGGGAACCTGCAGTACACGTCCACCTCGCGGCGCTTGATCGACGGCGTACGGGAACTCGTCGTCAGCCTGGGCTATCGGTGCACCATGACCGAGCGCAAGGTGCGCGGCCGTACCGAGGAATCGTCGATCGCGTACACGCTGAACTTCTCCACCCCGGACACGGTCTTCCGGCTGGACCGGAAGCGGACCGCCCATGCGGCCCGGCGCCGGACGTCCTCGGACGTCCGCTCCCACTCGCGGTTCATCGTGGACGTCCGTCCGGTGCCGAGCGTTCCGGTGCGCTGTGTGACTGTCGACAATCCCGACCATCTGTATCTGGCGGGCCGCTCGATGATCCCGACGCACAACAGCACGGCGAGTATGGACTTCGCCCGAAATGCCGCGATTCGCGCCAACCAGGCGTCGGCGATCTTCTCGCTGGAAATGAGCAAGGTCGAGATCGTCATGCGACTCCTCTCGGCCGAGGCGCGCGTGCCGCTGCACGTCCTGCGCAGTGGCCAGCTCTCCGATGACGACTGGACCAAGCTGGCCCGCTGCATGGGTGAGATCAGCGAGGCGCCGCTCTTCGTCGACGACACGCCGAGCATGAACCTCATGGAGATCCGGGCGAAGGCGCGGCGGCTCAAGCAGAAGCACGACCTGAAGCTGATCGTCGTCGACTATCTCCAGCTGATGACCTCGCCGAAGCGCACCGAGAGCCGGCAGCAGGAGGTCGCGGACCTGTCCCGTGGCCTGAAGCTGCTGGCCAAGGAGGTCGAATGCCCGGTGATCGCGGTGAGTCAGCTGAACCGTGGCCCCGAGCAGCGCACCGACAAGCGACCACAATTGTCCGACTTGCGAGAATCAGGCTCAATTGAGCAGGATGCGGACGTTGTCATTCTTCTGCACCGCGACGATTACTACGACAAGGAGTCGCCGCGAGCGGGCGAAGCAGACTTTATTGTTGCAAAGCACAGAAATGGTCCTACCGACACGGTCACCGTAGCGGCCCAGCTGCACCTGTCGCGCTTCGTCGACATGGCCATCGTCTGAGCGACGTCAGCCGAGCAGCGGGAACCAGCCGGCGGCCTCGCCCAGTTCCAGCCGGTCCCGGTCGGTGAGCGGCACCCGCCCGGCGGCCTTCAACAGGTAGTCGTGGTCGTCCCAGCCGGCCGGCCGTACCGCGTCGTCGCTGAGCAGGCCGTCCATCGTGGTCACCGCGACCCGCGTCGGGTCCGCCGCCGGCCGCGGCGCGTCCGGCAGGTCCACCACCAGGTCCAGGTGATGGATGACCGCCTCGGTGGTCAGTGTGGCGAGCAGATGGGGTACGCGCAGCACGTGCCCCTGTGTCGTCACGTACCCGTCGGGGTCGGCCGCGGTGGCCGCGCGGACGGCGGCGGGCGCGGTGTCGGTCCAGAGCCGGACCACGCCTGTGGGCCGGTCGAAGGCGGCGGCGGAGCGGCGTGCCCACCAGGCGTGCCCGGCGCTCGCGTCGTCGTCGCCGGGGGTGAACGCGCGCCAGTAGCTGACGTCGTCCACGTCGGCCGGTCCGGGTGCGGGGCTGGCCAGGGCGACGAGTGCGCGCTGGGCGTCGCAGAGCACGTGGAACAGCAGGTCGGCGACGACCCAGCCGCGGCACCGGGTGGGCCGCTGCAGGCCGGCGTCGTCGAGCGGGGTGACCACGGCGGTGATGCCGTCGTACGCCTGGGCCAGCGCCTCGTGCTGCCGGATCGGGCTCATGTCGAGCAGCCTGCCACGGTGCGGCAGGCGCGGCACGCCGACGAGCGCGCCGGGTCGATGCGGTGCACCGGCCCGGCGTGCGCGTTGCCGGCGGTCAGTCGAACAGTTCGCCGAGGAAGCCGTGCTTCTTCTTGCGCCGGTAGTGGCCGTGGTAGCCGTGGTGCTGCTGACCGTGGCCGTACGCGGGCTGCGCGTAGCCGTGGCCGGGCGGCGGCGGAGGGGGCGGGGGGACGGCGCCGTAGCCGGGCTGGTGCGGCGCGGCGGCGGGCGGGGGCGGCGGAGGTGGCGGGTAGCCGGCACCGGACGGCGCGGCCTGCTGCGGGGCGCCGCCGTGCTGCCGGTTCCAGTTGGCCTCGGCATCGAACAGCTTTTCCAGCTCGCCGCGGTCGAGGAAGATGCCCCGGCATTCGCCGCACTGGTCGATGACTACTCCGCTGCGCTCGTACTGGCGCATTTCTCCGCGGCACTTGGGACAGGTCATCTGCATGACAACGACGGTACCGGGTGTTTTCACGCAGTGGCGGTCAGCGCCTGCGTGACCTCGTCGTCGGAGACCTCGTGGAAGTCCTCGTAGTACGCCCCTACGGCGGCGAAGTCGGGCGGGAGTTGGCAGCTCACGACCGTGTCGGCGTCGGCGGCGAGCATGTCGTACGCCTGCTCGGATCCGACCGGGACGGCGACCAGGACGCGGACGGCGCCGAGGTGGCGGGCGACCTGGACGGCGGCGCGGGCGGTGGCGCCGGTGGCGAGTCCGTCGTCCACGATGACGGCGGTGCGCCCGGTGAGGTCGAGCGGTGGGCGGCCGCCGCGGTAGCGCTGTTCGCGGCGTTCCAGTTCGGCCTGTTCGCGGCGGCGGACCTGGGCCCTGTCGTTCTCGCTGATCCGGCCGGCGACCATCTCGTTGAGGACCTGCACGCCGCCGGGGCCGAGCGCGCCGTACGCGACCTCGGGTGCCCAGGGGCACGCCGAGCTTGCGGACGACGAGGACGTCCAGTGGTGCGCCGAGCCGGTCGGCGACCACCCGGGCGACGGGTACACCGCCGCGTACCAGGCCGAGCACGATGACGTCGGGCCGGCCGGCGAGGTCGGTGAGTCGTTCGGCGAGTTCGCGTCCCGCCTCGGCCCGGTCGCGGTAGGTGGTCATCCCTCAGGTGTACGCCTTCCGGCCGGATCGCGCGGGGCGGTTGCCGGGAATGCCGCCCTGTCGTCCGGTCGGGTGAGCGCCAGCGCGGGGGCGAGGACGAGCAGGGCTGCCGGGTAGAGCAGGTACCCGAAGCGGGTGGAGGGCATCAGCAGGATCGCGGCGAGCAGTCCGTACCCGCAGATGATGGCCGTGGCGGCGGCGGTGCGGGGCGGACGGCGCAGCAGCCGGACGGCGATGGCTCCTCCGGCGGCGACGAGCAGCGCGGCGGCGACGGCGCGGCCGGCCGGGAGTGTCTCGGCGATGAGGTGCCCGGGGAACGGCGACTGGGCGGGGCTGGTGACGAGGCCGTGGCCGAGCGGGAAGCGCAGCACGTTCTCGACGAGGGCGTCGCGGTCGACGAGGAGTACCGGGACCAGGGCGAGGACGGGTAGGCCGATGGCGCCGAGGGCGGTGCGGGTCGCGGACCGGCGGGTGGCGGCCCAGCAGATCAGCACGACGGCGACCGGCCAGGCGAAGAGCTTCAGGGCACCGGCGGCGCCGACCGCGAGGCCGGCCCGGCCGGGTCGGCCGGCGGCGGCGAGCGCGAGGGCGAGCAGGCAGAGCGCGAGTACGGGGAGGTCGTCGCCGCCGGTGGCGAGGGTGAGCGCGCAGACGGGCAGGACTGTGGCGGCCTGGACGGCGCGCAGGACGGCGGCGTCGCGGCGGGGTGCGCCCGGGCTGCCGCTTGCGCGCAGCGTGGCGACGAGGGCGACGAGGGTGAGTGCGGTGACCACGGCGAACCAGACGCGGGAGTCGGTCCACCAGGCGTCGACGGCGGCACGGGGCAGCCCGAACAGCGCCATACCGGGCTGGTAGGGGGTGTAGCCGAGGAGTTGCTCGCCGGGGGGCAGGGCGGCGATGGCGTCGGGTCCGAGGTAGGGGGTGCCGTGCTCGGCGAGGCGGGCTCCGGCGTGTTCGACGACGATCACCTCCTCCTGGGCGCGGTCGGTGCGTCCGCCGGCGCGTTCGACGCTCTGCGTGACGATCGGCAGCAGCGCGGTGGCGGCCCAGGTGAGACCGGCGACGGTCCAGCGTGCGGGCAGGCCGGCCAGGGGGGTGCCGGGGTGGCGGCGGCGGGCGAGCAGCTGGGTGGTCGCGGCGAGCGCGGCGAGCGCGTACCCGATGGTGGCGACGGCGCCCCAGGCGCGGTGCGGCGGGAGGGTGGAGGTGGCGGCGGTGATCGCGGCGAAGACGGTGGCGGCGGCGTAGAGGCCCAGGTCGAGGGCGAGGCCGCCGGCGGCGGTGTCGAGTGCCGACCAGCGGCGGGAGACGGGGGTTGCCGGGTCGGCTTGGGCGGTCACGCGGGCCAGTGTGGCAGACCGGCGGGGTGGCCCGGCCGGGTCAGGGTTGCCGGGCGTCGGTGGCGGCGGGGGGTGACGGGCGGGTGCGGCCGGTGCGGCGGCCGGGGAGGCGGATGACGGCGCCGGCGTCGTGCAGCGCGGGTGCGAGCGCGCCGGTCCGGCCGCCGTGGCCGCGCTGGAGGGCGGCGAGGAGCGCGGCTGCGGGCAGTGGCCGGGCGAACAGGTGGCCCTGCCCGGCGGCGCAGCCGAGTTCCCAGAGCGCGCGGCGTTGCGGTTCGCTCTCCACGCCCTCGGCGACCACGGTGAGGTCGAGGCTGCGGCCGAGGTCGAGGGTGGAGCGGATCACGGCGGCGGCTTCGGGCGCGGTCTCCATGGCGCCGACGAAACTGCGGTCGATCTTCAATTCGTGTACGGGGATGCGGGAGAGCAGGGAGAGCGACGAGTATCCGGTGCCGAAGTCGTCTAGTGCGAGCCGGACGCCGGAGTCCCGCAGCCGGCTGAGGACGCGGTCGACGACGTCGAGCTGGCTGAGCGTGAGCGTCTCGGTCAGTTCCAGCACGAGCCGGTCCGGCGGGAGGTCGTGGGCGCGTAGCCGGGCCAGCACGGCGCCGGGGAAGCGGGCGTCGAGCAGGCTGCGCGGGGACACGTTCACCGAGACGGGCAGGTCGAAGCCGGCGTCGCGCCAGGAGCCGGCGGCGATGAGGGCCTGGTCGAGGATCGCCTCGGCGAACGCGGGGAGCAGCCCGGAGCGTTCCACCGCTTCGAGGAAGCGCAGCGGGTCGATGAGCCCGTGGGTGGGGTGGTGCCAGCGGGCGAGTGCCTCCGCGCCGATCACCTCGCCGCTGCCCAGGTCGACGATGGGCTGGAAGTTGACGGTGAACTCGTGGTCGGCGACGGCGCGGGGCAGTTCGCCGCCGAGGGTGAGCCGGCTCAGGTCGGCGGTGTCGCGGGCCGGCGCGTAGGTGGCGACCCGTTGGCCGGCGCGTTTGGCCTGGTACATGGCCACGTCGGCGCGGCGCAGCAGTTCGGCCATGCCGCCGGTGGCGGGGGCGACGGCGATGCCGCCGCTGGCCTCCACGCTGATCCGCATGCCGTCGAGGTCGAGCGGGTCGTGCAGCGCCGCGAGCAGGGCCTCGGCGCGGTGGGCGGCGACGGCCGGTGCGGGCAGGCCGCGCAGGAGTACGGCGAACTCGTCGCCGCCGAGCCGGGCGACCAGGTCGTCGGGGCGGGCCGCGCCGCGGAGTCGTTCGGCGACCTGGATCAGCACCTGGTCGCCGGCGCCGTGCCCGAGGGTGTCGTTGACTTCCTTGAAGTGGTTGAGGTCGATCAGCACCAGGGCGGTGACGCCGTCGGCGTGCCGGCTGGTGAGCTGGGCGCTGCCCTCGTCGAGCAGGTGCCGCCGGTTGGACAGGCCGGTGAGGGCGTCGTGGGTGGCGGCGTAGGCGTGGTCCTCGGCGATGCGGGCGAGTTCGGCGTACGCCTGGGCGTTGCGGACCGCGGTGCAGAGGGCGGAGGCGAAGGTACGCAGGGTGTACTGCTCGCGTTCGGAGAGTTCGACCGGGCCGGCGAACCGCAGCCGCAGCACGCCTACGTCGTCGGTGCGGTCGTGGCCCTCCAGCGGGACCGGCATGACCTGACCGTCGACGGCGCTGGGCCGGGGGGCTGTTCCGTCGTACGCGATGTCCGTGCCGTTGCCCCGGACGGTGCGTTCGCCGTCGCGCAGCTCGATCTCGACCTCGTCGGCGGAGAAGAGTTCGCTGGCCTCGGTGACCGCTGTGGTGAGCACCTGGTCGAGGTCGACCACGTTGAGGGCGTCGGTGGCGCGGGCCAGGCGCTGCCATGCCTGCTGCTCGGTGCGGGTGCGGATGCGGCTGGAGTAGGCCAGGTGCAGGCTGAGCACCAGCGCCGGTACGGCGAGCAGCAGGCGGGGGTCGACCCGCAGGATGAGCACGGTGCTGGCGGCCACCAGGAAACGCAGGCCGAAACCGGCGATCCGCAGGTCGAGGTCGTCGCGGAACTGCTGGAGGATCGGTGTGCGGGAGGCGAGCGCGATGACCGGGATCGCGAGGACGTCATCGAGGACCGCAGCCACCAGGTAGACGAACCCCAGCAGGACGACGATGCCGAGTGGCTCCCGAGGCGGCCAGGCGCTTCCCAGCAGCAGGGTGGCGACAGTGGCTCCGCCGGCCACCAGTGTGTGCTTCGCGATGGCGAATGCCACCTTGATGGGGGCCAGGCGGGTGACTGATCCGCACGCCACGCCGATCCCGGTGGCCAGGACGACCCACGAGGGCGGAGCGACGGCGAGGCCGATGACGATCGCGGTCTCGACCCAGGCGAAGTAAAAGGTGGTGGAGCGGATCCGCAGACGGGTCTTGATGACGGTGGCCAGGGTCACCGTCACGACGAGAGCTGTGACGGTGACGAAGTCACGTACGGAGTCAGGGTGTTGTGTACGGGCGGAGTAGATCGCGGTGAGGGCGACGATCGTCGCCCCCGCGACCAACGTGTAGACGATCCCGCGCAGGTGTGGGTCGACAGCCGTTCGGCTTTCCGTGGTTCGGCTCAACCCGAGTCACCCGCCGCTCACCGTCGGTATGCGATGAGCGGCAGCCTACCGCTTCACCCGGGTCCGGGAAACTCATCCCCATTCGGTGCTGCGCATTGTGCTGCCCTCCTCGGATATCGCTTCGGGGCGGAATGGTCACGGACTGAAGTCGTTACTTCGATCCGCTGCCGCTCATTGCCGCCGGCGCCCTGTGCCTTCTTTGCGCGTATCCGCGCCTTGCTGACTGAAGGCAGATTAGGGGATATTCGAGTTGGTCTGAAAGAATTAATGTCGGTATGCGCAATATAAGTAACTATTGCGGGTTAAATGACGTTCTGTCCATGGCCTGCTTGCGGAGCGAAGCCGACTGTCTCCTTTAGGTACCCGGGCCGTCGCTGAGCGCATCGAATAGCGCGATACCACTCGGTCCGTGTGTAGCGTCGCTGCGGCGGCGAAACATTACAACCGTGCTTCGGGTGACTTCGGCAGACGTGTCGGACGACGGCGGCGACCAGCGCCTGAGCCCGGGGCGACGCCTCTGTGACGAATCGATTACGCTGTCGCTTCGTGGTGGGCGGGTGCCCACTGAGGCTGGAACAGCAGCATGGAAATCCGGGTTCTCGGGGGCTTGGCGGCGCGACTCGGCGCCGTGGACCTTCCGCTTGGAACGCCCAAGCAGCAGTTGGTGTTCGCGCTACTCGTCGCGCGGGCCAACCGGCTGGTCACGGTTCATGACCTGGTGGACGAGCTGTGGCCGGACGCTCCACCACGGTCGGCGATCGCAAACGTCCGGACCTACGCCGCCAATCTGCGGCGGAGTCTCGGCTCGGGTGCGGACGACGAAGCGAGGATCGTCCGTGAACCGGGCGGCTATCGACTTCTCATCGACGAGAAGCTGATCGATCTGCATCGACTGAACGTGCGCTCGCGCCGCGCCCGGGAGTTGATGCGGGAGGGGCGGTCGGCGCAGGCCGTCCCGGTGCTCGTCGAGGTGGTCGGCGCGGCGGCCCCACTGCTCGCAGGGTTGGCGCTGGGGCCGGCACTCACCGTTCAGCGCGAGGCCGTGAGTCAGGAACGGCAGGCGGCGCTGGAACTGTTGACAGAGGCATATCTCAACCTCGGGCGCCCCGAATCAGCGGTGTCGTTACTGCGTGACCACGTCTCGCATCAGCCGCTGCGCGAGCGGGCGCAGTGTCTCCTGATGCGCGCGCTCATCCAGACCGGCGACGCAGGGGGCGCCCTGGCCGTCTACCGCGCCACTCGCGAGGCGTTGTCCGATCAGCTCGGGGTGCCACCCAGCGCGGAGATGGAACGACTTCGTGTGGCGGCCACCCGGGCGCGACGCCGGATTCCGGAATCGGCGCGCGAGGTGGAGACGATCCGGAGTGGTGCTCATAAGCGCAATTGGTTGCCGCGGACGGTGATGGATTTCGTCGGCCGGGAGGAAATGGTCGATCGATTGTTGTGCGAAGTGCGGGAGGCATCCGGGCAGGGTCCGACGATCCGGGTGATCGACGGCATGGCGGGCTGCGGCAAGACGACCCTCGCCCTGCATGTGGCCTCCCGGTCGGCCGAGCGCTTCCCCGACGGGCAACTTTTCGTCGACCTGCGGGGACACAGCACGCGAACACGGATGCGGCCCACGGTGGCCCTGGACACGCTGCTTCACCAACTGGGTGTGCCGGCCGGCCGGATACCGCTGGAACTGCCCGGCCGGCAGGAGATGTGGCGGCGCGAACTGGCCGCGCGTTCGGTGCTGGTGGTGCTCGACAACGCCGCCGACAGCCGGCAGGTCGAGCCGCTGCTACCCGTCTCCGGATCGGCCGTCGTCCTCGTCACCAGCCGGCGGCGCCTGCTGGCACTCACCGAACGACCGCCGGTGTCCCTCGCCGTCCTCGCCGAGGCCGAGGCGCTCGAACTGCTCGCCACCCTCATCGGGAGCGGCCGGGTGGCGGCCGAGCCGGAGGCCGCGCGACAACTGGTCGCCATCTGCGGCTGCCTCCCTCTCGCTGTCGGACTGGCCGGCACCCGGCTGGCACATCGGCCCGACTGGCGGATCGCCGACCTCGTCGACAGGTTGAGCCACAGGTCGATCTTCCTCCCCGGTCTCCGCGCCGAGGCGCGAAGCGTGGTGGAGGCGTTCGCCGAGTCGTACGAGCCGCTCGACGAGGCGTGCCGGAAAGCCTTCCGATCCTTCGGGCTGGCGGCCGGGAACCACCTCGACACCGCCATGGTCGCCGCCCTCACCGACCTGCCCCTGCGGGACGCGGCGGACGTCCTCGACGAACTGGTGGACCGCCACCTCGTGCAGGAGACCTCGGCCGGCCGGTACCGCCTGCACGACCTGATGAGGCGTTACGCCGCCGAACTGGCCCGGCAGGAGGACGAGCCGACGACCGGGCGACCGGCGATCCGGAACCTGCTGGATCACGTGTTGCACTCGGTGGTGCGGGCGTCCGCGTCGATCGAGGACGGCCGGGTGCTCGCGCAGCACCTGCGGCTCGGAGAACCGCTTCGACCGGATCTGCTCGCCGGACGCGTCGACCGCGACCTGGACTGGCTGGAGGAACAGCGGTCGAACCTGGACGCCTTCGTCCGTCAGGCGGCTGACCAGGGCCATGAACCGATGGCGTGGCGTCTGGCTCGCGCCGGTTGGCGGTTCTTCTACATACGCGGTTACTTCGACGACATATCGGCCACGCACGCGGTGGGTCTCGCCGCCGCCCAGCGGTGCGGGGACCGGCACGCCGTGGCCCTCATGCACAACTATCTCGCCTCGGCGTGCGTACGCACCGGCGCCTACCAGGACGCCTCGGCA
Organism: Micromonospora globosa; assembly: GCF_000717585.1. NCBI lineage: Bacteria > Bacillati > Actinomycetota > Actinomycetes > Micromonosporales > Micromonosporaceae > Micromonospora > Micromonospora globosa. The sequence continues at coordinate 19,753 of NZ_JNZR01000004.1, read as the reverse complement.
CACCTGCACGAGGTCGTGTCGATCCTCACCGGGCTCGGTGACGAATCGGGCGCCCAGCGGGCACGGTTCAACCTCGGCGCCGTGCACTGGCTGACCGGGCGGCTCCACCAGTCGCTCGAAGCCAACCGCATGACGCTGCGCAGCTGTGCGCTGGACACCCTACCGGTCCTGCCGAACCTCGGCCTGACACTGCGCTACCTCGGTCGTTACGACGAGTCGACGGCGGTTCATCGGCTGCACCTCTTCGCCGCCCGGATCAAGCAGGATCCGTTCCACATGTCGAACGCACTGGGGCATCTCGGTGGCCTCAGATGCCGCCTGGGACAGAACGCGGCGGCGGAGCGCCTGCTCCGAGCCTCGCTCGCGCTCCGGGATCGCACCGGCAACGGCTTCGGCCGTGCCGAGACGCTCAGCGACCTCGCCGGCACCTACCGGCAACTCGGCCGCTACGACGACGCGCTGCGGCACCACGAGGCCGCCATCGAGGCCGCCGCCGCATCCGGCGAGCGGCACGTCCAGGCCCAGGCACGCAACGAGCTGGCCGTCACCCTGGGAGCCACGGGGCGAGCCGACGAAGCGGTGGCCGTCTTCGAGGAGGCACTCGCCATCGCCACCCGGATCGGCCATCCGTACGAGCAGGCCCGCGCCCTGGACGGCCTGGCCGGACATCTTGCGGAGAAGGAGCCGGCGCAGGCGCGACGGTACCGGCAGCGCGCGCTGGCGATCTTCGAGCGGATGGGTGCGCCCGAGCGCCACGACCTGCGCCGGCAGCTCGTCGAGACGCCGGCCTGAACCGGCTTATCGATTTCTTATCGCGGCGTTCGTTAGCGTCCCCGGCATCGGCCACGGGGAGGGTTCAGCGCCAGAGCGGACCCGGCCGAACGAGGCCCCCACCGTCAGTTCCCCCCAGCGAATCGGCGGTGGGCAGGTGAGGGAGGGGCGTCGTGCACCGGCACCCGACACGACGCTCCTCCCCGCCGCAGGCCGCGGCACCCGGGCAGGCCGGAGCACCCGCGTCGTCGTACCCGGCGGATAGGGTCGGGCCGTGACCGAACCCGCGCACCTCACCCACGTCGACCCGGCCGGTGCGGCCCGGATGGTCGACGTCTCCGCCAAGCCGGTCTCGGGCCGGCTCGCGGTCGCCGCCGGCCGCCTCCGCACCACCGCCGAGGTGGTGGAGTTGCTGCGCCGCGACGGCCTGCCCAAGGGCGACGCGCTCGCCGTCGGCCGGCTCGCCGGCATCATGGGCGCCAAGCGCACGCCCGACCTGATCCCGCTCTGCCACCCGATCGCGTTGCACGGCGTCACAGTCGACCTCGACCTCACTGCCGACACGGTGGAGATCACCGCCACCGCGAAGACCGCCGACCGCACGGGCGTGGAGATGGAGGCGCTGACCGCCGTGGCGGTCGCCGGGCTCGCCCTGGTCGACATGGTGAAGGCGGTCGACCCCGCCGCCTCGGTGGACGCCGTCCGGGTGCTCCGCAAGGAGGGCGGCAAGACCGGCGAGTGGGTCCGGCCGGAGGACCGGCCGTGATCCGGGCCCGGGTGATCGTGGCGTCCAACCGGGCTGCCGCCGGGGTGTACGAGGACACCAGCGGCCCGCTGCTCGTGACCGGGCTGCGCGAGCTGGGCTGCGAGGTCGACGCTCCGGTGGTGGTGCCCGACGGCGAACCGGTCGGCGACGCCCTGCGTGCCGCCCGCGCAGACGGCGTCGACGTGGTGCTGACCAGCGGTGGCACCGGCATCACCCCGACCGACCGCACGCCCGACGTGACGCGCGCGCTGCTCGACTACGAGATCCCCGGCATCGCCGAGGCGATTCGCGCGCACAGCCGCGACACCGTGCCGACGGCTGCGTTGTCCCGCGGGCTGGCCGGGGTGACCGGCCGGACGCTCGTGGTCAACCTGCCCGGCTCACGCGGTGGCGCCCGGGACGGTCTGGCGGTGCTCGGCCCGATCCTGCGGCACGCCGTCGACCAGCTTCGCGGCGGCGACCACTGAACCCGCGCGGCACGTGCCCCGGCGTTAGGCTCGCCGGATGAGCACGGAAACCGAAGCCGCCGCGGCCGAGGCCGGCACGCCACCACCGGCCGGGTGGGAGGAGGCCCGCTCCCGGGTGTACGCGGTGGGCCTGTCCGCCGCGCTCCCCGCGGTGGCCCGTCCGCTGGCCGAGGCCGACGGGCACACCCTGGCCGAGCCGCTGACCACGCGCACCGACCTGCCGGCGTTCCCCACCTCCAGCGTGGACGGCTGGGCGGTGCGCGGCGCGGGGCCGTGGCGGGTGGTCGGGCGGGTGCTCGCCGGGCAGACCGCGCCTCCGCTGGAGGCCGACTGCAGCACGGTGGAGATCGCCACCGGCGCGATGGTTCCCGAGGGCACGACGGCGATCCTGCGGATCGAGGAGTCGACGCGTACCGCGGACGGCCTGGTGTCCGGCACGCCCCGCCCGGCGCCGGAGTGGCGGGAGCCGGGCGAGGAGGCGCACCTCGGGGAGGTACTGCTGCCCGCCGGCACGCCCGTGGACCCGGCGGTGATCGGCCTGGCCGCCTCCTGCGGGCACGACACGCTGCGGGTCCGCCGCCCGCCCCGAGCCGCGCTCCTGGTCTTCGGCGACGAACTGCTCACCTCCGGTCCGCCCGGCGCCGGGCGGGTCCGTGACGCGCTCGGTCCGTCGGTGCCGGCCTGGCTGCGCCGCTACGGCTGCCAGGTGCGCGCGGCCGACGTGGTCGGCCCGGTCGCCGACACGCTGCCCGCGCACGTGGCGGCGCTGCGGGGCGCGCTCGCCAACGCCGACCTGGTCTGCACCACCGGCGGCACCATGCACGGTCCGGTCGACCATCTGCACCCGACGCTGGAGGCGCTCGGCGCCGACTACGTGGTGAACACCGTGGCGGTGCGCCCGGGTTTCCCGATGCTGCTCGCCCGGCTGGTGGACGGCGACGGGCGGGTGCGGTTCGTGGCCGGTCTGCCCGGCAACCCGCAGTCGGCCGTGGTGGCGCTCGTGTCGCTCGTCGCGCCCCTGCTCGCCGGTCTCACCGGCCGGCAGATGCCGGTACTGCCGCACGTGACACTGGCCGAGCCGATTCCCGGGCGCGGCGACTACACCCATCTGGCGCTGGCCCGCTGGGACCGCGTCGCCGGCACCGCGTACCCGGTGCGGCACGTCGGCTCGGCGATGCTGCGTGGGCTGGCCGGCGCGGACGGGTTCGCGATGATCCGGCCCGGCACCAGCGGCGCGGCCGGCGACCGGGTGCCGCTGGTGCCGCTGCCACTGACCCCCGGGGAGCGATTCGGGTGAGCGCGACGAACGAGCCGACGGGAGACGTCGTGACAGTGGAAGCAGGCGTGGTGCTCGGCGCGGTGACCGACCGGCCGCTCGACCTGGCCGCGCACGAGGCGGCGGTCGCCGACCGCCGTGCCGGCGCGGTGGTGTCCTTCCAGGGCGTGGTCCGCGACCACGACCACGGGCGGGCGGTCACCCGGCTGGAGTACGAGGGCCACCCCACCGCCGAGGCGGTGCTGCGCGAGGTGGCGGCCGAGGTGGCGGCCGACCCGCAGGTGTACGCGGTGGCGGTGTCGCACCGGATCGGCCCGCTGGAGATCGGTGACGTGGCACTGGTGGCGGCGGTCAGCACGGCGCACCGCGCGGCCGCGTTCGCCGCCTGCGCCCGGCTGGTCGACGAGGTGAAGGCGCGGCTGCCGATCTGGAAGCGGCAGGTCTTCGACGACGGCACCGAGGAATGGGTGAACTGCCCCTGAGGGCTCAGCGCCGGGCGGCGAGCGCGGCGGTGCGGCCCAGCCGCTCGTGGTAGAACGCCGGCTCGGCGCCGGGACGCCACGGCAGCGCTGCGACGAGCACGATCAGCGCGATGGCCAGGGAGTTCTCCATCAGCGCGCCGAACAGGCCGTCCTGGTAGTGGGACACTTCGGGGAGCTGGTGCTCGTACGGCCAGATCGGTGAGATCAGGAACAGCAGGTAGAGCCCGAGCGCGCCGACGCCGTGGCGGAGCCCCGTCAGCGTCGGGTACCAGATCGGCGGGCGCAGTGCCGGCACACCGTTGGCCGAGGGACCGCCGGTGCCGCGCGGGGGCAGGCCGCGGCTGGCTTCGCGGCGGCGTACCGCGGCGTCGGCCAGCACGATGATCGCCGGGATGACCCAGATCAGGTGGTGCGACCAGGAGATCGGGCTGATCACGTTGGCGGTGAGCCCGACCAGCGTGAACGCGGTCAGCTCGTCGCCGTCGGCGCGGGCGCTCATCGCCCGGGACAGGCCCAGCGCCAGGATGAGCACCGAGAACGCCAGCCAGAGCAGGCCGGGCGTCTCGATCGAGTCGTAGAGGCGCGCCAGCAGACCGGCGAGGGACTGGTTGGCGGTCATGTCCGCCGCGCCGACCCGCTCGGTCTGCCAGAGCACGTCGGCGAAGTACGCGCGGGACTCCTCACCGAGCACACCGAACGTAGCGATGGTCACGCCGATGGCGGTGCCGACAGCGGTGAGCGCGGCCCGCCACTGCCGGGTGAGCATCAGATAGGCCACGAACAGCGCCGGGGTGAGCTTGACCGCTGTGGCGAGCCCGATGCCCACACCGGCCCAGGCGCCGCTGTAGACGAACCGGGCCAGCGGCGAATCGGCCGTCTCGTAGTGGGTGCCCCGCTTGGCCCGCCAGCGCAGGCCCACCATGTCCGCCATGATCAGCGCGAACAGCAGCAGGTTGACCTGCCCGTAGCCGAGCGTCTCCCGGGACGGCTCGATGGCGACTGCGAGCGGGGTGGCGATGCCGACGGTGAACCAGAGCGGCCAGCCGAGCCGGTCCACGATGGGGCGTAGCAGTGCCGCGAGGACGACGGCGAGCGCGCCGATGCTGGCGAGCGCGTTGACGAAGCCGGCGCCGTCGACCGGCAGCCACGACATCGGCAGCATGACCAGGGCGGCGAACGGGGGGTAGGTGAAGCCCAGCGTGGTCGAGGGCGCGACGAAGTCGTACAGCTCGTTGCCGCCGGCCCACCACAGCACCGCGCCGTGGTAGATCTTCATGTCGAAGAAGTTGTACGGCCGTCCGAAGGCGCCGATGGCGAGCCACGCGGCGTACGACACGGCGGCGACGACGCCGAGGCGCACCACGATCCGGCGGTCGACGCGGGAGGTCGGGGCGAGGCGGTTGGTCCGTCTACCGACTGTCGTCGGCATGGCGTGGCCACCCCCGTACCAAGGTCGTCGTACCCGTCCAGGTCCAGAACGGAGCCTAGAACGGCGCCTCACGTTGCTGCCTCCCGCGTTACGCGACCGTGTCCGATCCCACACGTGTTTTTGACATTTCCACCGCGTTAACGGGTCTCGGACGGTTCAGGTGATTGGTGGCCTTGCGGGGGGTGGTAGGCCGTACAGAGTGCCTGGTCAGCCAGGCATGCGGCGGGCGGTCGCCGCGGAGCGTACGGCGATCTTCGTCTCGCGGCGCGCCGTGCGGACCGCGCGCTTGACCGACCGGCGAGAGTGGTCGATCCGGTGGCCGGCGCGCCAGCGCAGCCCCGGCTTGCCCTCGGTGTCGGCGGCGGCGAGGAGGAGGCCACCGAGCAGGCCGAGGTTCTTCAGGAAGTGGATCTGGTTGTTGTTGCGCGCGGCCGGGTCGTCGTTGTTCCAGAAGGCGTGCCCGGCGGCGGTGGTCGGGATGAGCGTGCCCGCGAGCACCAGCGCGGCCGGACGGGTGAACCGGCCGGTGGCGAGCATCAGGCCGCCGACCAGCTGGGTGGCGGCGTTGGCCCGGATCAGCGAGACCGTGTCGGTGGGGATGCGGGGGTGCACGTTCTGGATCAGCGGGGCGACCTTCCCGGTGACCGGTTCCGCTGCCTGCACCAGGCGTTCCGGGTTGCGCAGGTTGCGGGCGCCGCTGACCACGAAGATGCCGCTCAACATGACTCGGGCGAGGGAGCGCACGGGCTTCATGGCTCAGTCTTACCCCGTCGGGGGCGTCGTCATCCCCGCAACACACGAAAGGTATCGGCCGACGTGGACGTCCGAACGGTATCGATTTCAGCGACCGTCGCGGATGGACCGGTTGCGTTCGGTAAGGTCGCGCGGGTGACGACGCTGCGACTGCGCCCCGAGGGCCCCGCCGACGAGGCGCCGGTGGCCCGGGTGCTGGCCGCCGCCTTCGCCCGCCCCGACGTGGCCACCCCACCGGAGGTCGGCCTGGTCGAGGAGCTGCGGCACAGCCCGGCGTGGATCCCGGAGCTGGCCATGGTCGCCGAGTACGGCGGCGAGGTGGTGGCGTACGCGCTGCTCACGCGCGTCGGCGTACGCACCGAACGCGGCACCTGGCCGGCGCTGGCCCTGGGTCCGGTGGCGGTGGCGCGGCACCGGCAGCGGCTGGGGCACGGCACGGCGGCGGTGCAGGCGGCACTGGACGCCGCGACCGAGCTGGGCGAGCGGCTGGTGGTGGTGCTGGGCGACCCGGCCTACTACCGGCGGTTCGGGTTCGGCCCGGCGGACCGGCTGGGCCTGACCAGTCCCTGGTCCGGGCTGGGGGAGCCGTGGCAGGCGCTGGTGCTGCCGCCGTCGGCGAGCGGAGAGCCGTCACCGCCGTCCGGCGAGGTGGTCTTCCCGCCACCGTGGTCGCGGGTCTGAGCGGTCCGGATCGCGGCCGAGCGGCCTGAGACCGCGCGGCCCGAGCGGCCTGAGCCGTCAGGCGGGCTGGGTACGCAGGTAGCGGCCGAAGTGCGGCACTGTGAACGCCACAGTCCCCCGCTCGCCGGAGTAGATCAGCCCCTTCTTGATCAGCGCATCACGCGCCGGGGAGAGGCTGGCCGGTTTGCGGCCGAGCGCGCGGGCGATCTCGGCGGTCGGCACCGCCGCGTCCATGTCGTCCCGGCCGCCCTCCTCGCCGTCCACCAGCGCCAGCGTGGCCATCGCGCGCATGTACTCGCGTTCGGCAGGCGTGGCCCGCTCGAACCGGGAGCCGAAGAACCCCACCGCCAGTTCGGCCTCCGCCTCGGGCGCGGCGACCCGGACGTCCGCCGCGGTGATCGGGGAGCGGGGTGCGTGGTCCCAGGTGGCCTTCCCGTACGCCTGGACGAAGTAGGGATAACCACCGGACTTCTCGTAGAGCAGGTCGAGCGCCTTCTGCTCGTATTCGACCTCCTCCCGCTCGGCCGGCGCGCAGAGCGCCTGGTCGGCGGCGATCCGGTCGAGCCGGTCGATGCGCTGGTAGCGGTAGAGCCGCTCGGAGTACGACTTGGCGGCGCTGAGCACGGCCGGCAGGTGCGGCAGGCCCGCGCCCACGACGATGAGCGGCGCGCCGAGCTGGGACAGCTCGTGGCAGGCGGCGCAGAGCGCGGAGACGTCCTCGGCGCCGACGTCCTGCATCTCGTCGATGAAGATCGCGATGCCGGTGCCGACGTCGGTGGCGACCGCCGCCGCGTCGCTGAGCAGTTCGACCAGGTCGATCTCGATGTCGCCGGAGTCGGCGCGCCCGCTGCTCGCCGGTACGTCGATGCCGGGCTGCCAGCGGTCGCGCAGTTTGGGTGCCGCGCCGGCCCGCCCGGTGGGGGTGGAGCGTTGCGCGAACGCCTTGAGGACGCCGAGGAACGCGTCGATCCGGTCCGGGGCGCGGTGCCGGGGCGCCAGTTCGCGGACGGCCATGTGCAGCGCGGCGGCGATCGGGCGGCGCAGCGACTGGTCCGGCCGGGCCTCGATCTTGCCGGTGCCCCAGAGGTGGTTGATCGCCTCGGAGCGCAGCGTGTTGAGCAGGACCGTCTTGCCGACTCCCCGCAGGCCGGTGAGCATCAGGCTGCGTTCGGGGCGACCGCGGGCGATCCGTTCCAGCACCACGTCGAAGACGTCCAGTTCCCGCCCCCGCCCGGCGAGTTCGGGCGGGCGCTGGCCGGCGCCCGGTGCGTACGGGTTGCGGACCGGATCCACGAATCGCACAGTATCGGGTTCTCTAGCGACCAGGCTAGATGCGCGTAGAGGCGGCTACCGCGTGTCGGCCTCGATACAAAACTAGGGCTGTCTAGCATCCACGCTAGATAGCCCTAGTTTTGGTTACCGACAGGCGGACAGGGTCAGCGGCGCTTCAGGCAGAGCACGAAGTCGAGCGTGTCCAGCTCACTGTCGAAGAAGTACCAGTCGGTGTAACCGGCCACCTTCCCGCACTTCGCCTCCGCGTCCTTCTTGCCGCTCGTCGCGCCGTCGATGCGGCGCAGCACCTCGTACGTCTTCGGGGCGCAGTCGGCGATCACCAGCTTCGGCTGGCCGCCGCCACCCTCGTTGGCGACGCACTGGCCCGCCTTGACGAAACGCGGATCGGTCGACGAGGCCGGGGCCGCCGTCGTGGGCGTCGTGTCGGCCGGTTCGCTCGGCGGCGCGGCCTCGCCCGTCGGATCCGCGGCCGGCTCGGTGGCAGCTGTCGTGCCGCCGGTCGGGCTCTGCTCGTCCCGGCCCAGCATCCAGTACGCCCCGGCGCCGCCCAGCAGCAGCACGGCCAGCACGATCACCACCACCAGCAGCGGGCCCTTCCCGCGCTTCGGCGGCGTCGGCTCGGCGTACGGCGGCTGCCCGCCGCCGTACGGCGGCCCGGCATAGGGGTCACCCGGGTGGCCCTGCTGCGGCGGCCCGGGTGACCAGGCCGGTCCCGGCTCGTAGCGCTGCGTCGGCGGCCCGTACTGATCGGCCGGCGGGCCGTAGCGGTCGCCGGAACCGTACTGCTGGGCGGGCGGGCCGTACCGGTCGGCGGGGCCGTACTGCTGGGTCGGCGGGCCGTACTGCGGGTCGGGCTGCGGGGCGTAACGCGGGTCGCCCGGCGGGGCGTAGCGGGGATCGGGCTGCGGGGCGTAGCCGTCGTCGGGCCGTCCCCAGGGCTCGGGAGAGCCGCCGCCCGGTGGACCGAAGTTCGACATGAACGCCTCCTGCGTACGCCAGTGCTGAGAGGCCGGCCACCAACTGGGGACGCCGACGCCGTGGTCACCGTAGCGTGGTCCCACGATGAGCTCACGCCCTACGAGTGCGACGAACGTTGTCGATTCCGCGACGCCGCCGGCCCGCACCGCGCTGATCTGGACCGCACTCGTGCTGGTCTACCTGCTCTGGGGCTCGACCTACCTGGGCATCCGGGTCGCTGTCGAGTCCCTGCCGCCACTGATCTCCGCGGCGATGCGGTTCGCCGCCGCCGCGGTGGTGCTCGCCGTGGTGCTGCGCCTGCGACGTGGACCCGGCGCGTTGCGGGTGCCCGCACGCCGCGTCGGCTCCGCCGCGCTCGTCGGTGTGCTGCTGCTCGCCGGCGGCAACGGCCTGGTGGTGCTCGCCGAGTCCGGCCCGGCCGGGACCGCCGTACCGTCCGGGGTGGCGGCGCTGCTCGTCGCCACCGTGCCGCTGCTCGTGGTCCTGCTGCGGACGGCAGGTGGGGACCGGCCGCGACCGTGGACGTTCCTCGGAGTGGCACTCGGCTTCGCCGGTCTGGTCCTGCTCGTGCTGCCCCGCGACGGGGTGGACGGCGTGCCGGTGGCAGGCGCGCTGACAGTGGTCGCCGCGGCGGCGAGCTGGTCGGTCGGCTCGTACCTGTCCGGGAAGATCCGGATGCCCGCCGACCCGTTCGTGGCCACCGTCTACGAGATGGTCGCCGGCGCTGCGGTGCTCGCGCTCGTCGGCGTGGCCCGAGGTGAGCTGCGCGGCTTCTCCTTCGCGGACGTGACCGGACGGTCCTGGGCGGCGATGGCCTACCTGATGGTGGCCGGTTCGCTGGTCGCCTTCACCGCGTACGTCTGGCTGCTCGCCCACGCGCCGATCTCGCTGGTCTCCACGTACGCGTACGTGAACCCGGTGGTCGCGGTGGCACTCGGCGCCTTGTTCGTCGCGGAACCGATCACCTCGCAGGTGCTGATGGGCGGTGCGGTCATCGTGGTCGGCGTGGCGGTGGTGGTGAGCACCGAGCGACCCCGCCGGTCCCCGCCACCAGCCGTCGACGGGACGGCCGGGGAGCCGGCCGGGCGGTAGCGTCCGGCCCGTGTCGGCGCTGCTGGTGACGGGGGTCGCGCTGCTGGGCGCGGCGGCCGGGTGGGCGGCGGTCCCGGCCGGGCGGTCCTTCGTTCCCGACACCGACGGCCGGGTCCGAACTCCGAACCGGAGTGTGCTCGCCCTCGTCGGCGCCGTGGTGTTCGGCGGGCTCGCCGCCGCCCGGGGCGCCGATCCGGCGCTGGCCGCGCTGCTGCCGGTCGCCGCCACCGGGTTGGTCCTCGTAGTCACCGACCTGACCGCGCTGCGGCTGCCCGACCCGCTCGTCGGCCTGGTCGCGCTCGGCGGCGGGCTCGGACCGGCCGCTGCCACAGCGACGACCGGCGAACCGCGCCACCTGGCCGTCGCGGTGGCCGGGGCCACACTCTCCTTCATCGGGTACGCGCTGCTGGCGCTGCTGCCCCGCGCCCGGCTCGGCTTCGGCGACGTGAAGCTCGCCGCCGCGCTCGGGCTGCCGCTGGGCTGGCTCGGCTGGCCGGCGCTGCGGCTCGGGCTGATCCTGCCGCACGTGCTCGCCGGAGTCACGGTGCTGGTCCTGCTCGCCGCCGGCCGGATACGCCGGGACACGCCGGTGCCGTTCGGCCCGGCGCTGCTCGGCGGCGCGTGGCTCGCCGCCGTCCTCGGCTGACCTGCGCGCTCGGCCCGTGCGCCGCGGGCGGTCAGATCAGACGGAGCTGGTGGTCCTTCGGACGGCGGGGCTCGGTCGCGTCCAGACGCTCGAACAGCGCCGGGTCGATCACGTCGAGGAACGGCGACGGGCGGGTGTCGCGTTCCGCGCCGTGCCGGGCGCGGCGGCCCGCGTGGCTCACATAGAGCCGGTCCTGTGCCCGGGTCAGCCCGACGAAGAACAGCCGGCGCTCCTCGGCCACCGCGTCGTCGTCCGGCTCGGATCCGGGCCAGCGCAGCGGCAGCAGCCCGTCCTCGGCGCCGACCAGGAACACCACCGGGAACTCCAGACCCTTCGCGGCGTGCAGCGTGAGCAGCGTGACCGCCTCGGCGCGCGGGTCGAGCGCGTCCACCTCCGCGCCGGTGGCGAGCTGGTTGAGGAACAGGTCGAGGTCGTCGCCGCAACGCCGGGCCAGCGGGGTGAGCAGGTCCACCGCCGTGCGGACGTCCTCGGGGCGTACCGCGCCGGAACCGTCGAGCGTGGGCACGGCGAAGCGCTCGGCCAGGATCTGCCCGGCCTGCCGTACCCGGGCCGCGAGCGAACCGTCCAGACCGGCGTGGCGCAGCTCGCGGGCGATTGCGGGCACGCCGGGACGGTCGCGCAGCCGGTCGTGCGAGCGCTTCTGCACCGGGATGTTCGCCCGGGCCAGCGCGTCCACGATCGGTGCGGCCTGCGCGTCGGTCCGGTAGAGCACCGCGATGTCGGAGAAGGACAGCGAGGTGGTCCGCCCGTCGATCCGACCCGAGTCGAGCGAGCGGTGGGACAGGCCGCCGACCAGCTCGTCCACGGTACGGACCACGAAGTCGGCCTCGTCGTAGGCGGAACTCGCCGCGTACCGGCCGACCAGCGGCGCCTCCGGGTCGAGCCGGGCCGGGTCGAGACGCCGACCGCGCACCAGCGACGACGGCGCGATGGCCTGCACCGCGGCGGCCAGGATCGGCGCCGAGGAGCGGTAGTTGCGGTTCAGCCGGACCAGCCGCGCGTCGGTGAAGTCCTGCGAGAACCGCAGGAAGTAGCCCACGTCGGCGCCCCGGAACGAGTAGATCGCCTGGTCCGGGTCACCGATCGCGCACAGGTTGCCGTCCGGCGGGCTGAGCAGCCGCAGCAGCTCGTACTGCACCGCGTCGACGTCCTGGTACTCGTCAACGAAGATCCACTTCCACCGCTCGCGGTACTCGCGGACCAGCTTCCGGTCACCCTTCAGCAGGGCCACCGGCAGCGTCAGCAGCTCGTCCAGGTCGACCAGGTCCCGCTTGCGCAGCAGTGCCACGTACCGCTCGTCGTCGTCACCGGCCTCGGCGCGCGCCGCCGCCCGGTCCGCCTCGTCGGCGATCCGGAAGTCCGCCGGCAGCCCGGCCGCCGTCGCGTTCTCCCGCAGCACGGTCAGGCCGAGCGAGTGGAACGTACCCACCGTGACGTCCTCGGCGACCGGGCCGAGCAGCCCGTCCAGCCGGTGCCGCAGCTCCTCGGCCGCCCGCCGGGTGAACGTGATCGCCAGGCACTGATCGGGGAAGACGTTCAGCTCCGCACACAGATACGCGATCCGGTGGGTGAGCGTCCGCGTCTTGCCGGTGCCCGGACCGGCCACGATCAGCAGCGGGCCACCCGGCGCCGACGCGGCCACCCGCTGCATCGCGTCCAGCCGGTCCAGCAGGCCGGTGCCGACCTCCTCCATCCCGGCGAGCATCGGCTCGAACGGCTCGTGCGGAGACGGCGGCGGCGCGATCGGGGGCGCTGGCGGCGGCGTCCGCTTCGGCTCGGGCCGGGCCGGCGCCGGGCGCTTGGCCTTCGGCTTCGGCGCCGACTCCGCCGGCCGCCGCTGCGCGGGCACCGGTACGTCGAACAGCGTCTCCTGCCCGGCCCGGGCACCCCCGGCGCCCAGTTCCGCCGGGTCGAACAGCGTGATCACGCCGTACTCCCCGTCGTAGCCCGGCACCCGGCGCACGTCGCCGCGGCGCAGCCGGCCGATGCCCTCCGCGAGCAGCTCGCCGCCGACGCGGCCGATCTCCTCGATCGGGGTACGCGTGAGGATCTCCAGCTCCGGTCCGAGCGCGGCGATCAGCTCGTTGAGCTTGCCCTCGACCTTCTTCGACCGCGCGCCGACCCGGTTCAGCTCGCCCAGGATCTCGGCCAGCGGCACCAGATGGGTCACCTCGCGGGCGTGCGCCGGCCGGTGCCCCGCCGCGCGGTCCGCCAGCTCCTCGACCCGGCTGAGTACGCCCACAGTCAGCGGCTTGCCGCACTCCGGGCAGCGTCCGCCCGCCTCGCGGGTCCGCTCCGGCGACCAGTTCACGCCGCACAGCCGGTGCCCGTCGGCGTGGTACTTGCCCTCCTCCGGGAAGAACTCGACGGTGCCCGCGAGCCCGTCGCCGGTCCGCAACGCCTCGCGGATGGCGAAGTAGTCGCGGGCCGCGGTGAGGACCGTGGCCTCCCGGGCCAGCGCGGGCGGCGAGTGGGCGTCCGAGTTCGACACCAGCTGGTAGCGGTCCAGGCTGCCGACCCGCCAGTTCATCTCCGGATCGGACGACAGGCCGGTCTCCACCGCGAAGATGTACTCGGCCAGGTCGGCGTAGCAGTCGGCGATCGCGTCGAAGCCGGACTTCGAGCCGAGCGCGGAGAACCAGGGCGTCCAGATGTGCGCGGGCACCAGGTAGCCGTCCGGGCTCGCCTCCAGCGTGATCTCCAGCAGGTCGCGGGAGTCCAGCCCGAGGATCGGCCGGCCGTCCGAGCCGAGGTTGCCGATCCGGCCCAGCGCGGTGTTGAACCGGGCCACCGCGTCCAGGTCCGGCAGGTAGATCAGGTGGTGCACCTTGCGCGTCCGGTCGTCGCGCTTGTAGATCGTGGAGATCTCCACGCTCAGCATGTACCGGACCGGGTCGGCCTCCGCCTCACTGGCCAGCCGGGGCGGCAGCCGCCGGGCGACGTCCCGTTCCGCCTCGGGTGAGAGCCGGTACAGGCCCGGCTCGGCCGGGTGCAGCGTCTCGCGCAGGTGGTCGTACCAGGCGGGATGGGTGAAGTCGCCGGTGCCGAGCACGCCGATGCCCTTGCGCCGGGCCCACCAGGCCAGGTTCGGCAGGGTCAGGTCGCGGCTGCACGCGCGGGAGTACTTCGAGTGGATGTGCAGATCCGCGACGTACGGCGGGAGGCCACCGGGGGGTGCGGCGCTGAACGGAGGCACGCCGCATCCTGTCACGTCCGGTCCCCCGCCCGCCCGTCGCCACGCGTACGGGTGACCTGAGCAATGCGGTGCTGGACTCGGCGGCCCATGCACGCTATTGAGCGCGCAGCTCGACGAGCGTCACCTGGGGAGGCGCGCCCACCCGCACCGGCGGGCCCCAGAAGCCGGCGCCGTTCGTGACGTAGACCTTCGTGCCGTCGACCTCGCCGAGACCGGAGACCACCGGCTGTTCGAGCTTCACCGCCAGGTTGAACGGCACCATCTGGCCGCCGTGCGTGTGCCCGGAGAGCTGGAGGTCGACGCCGAACTTCGCCGCCTCCTGCGCGGCCACCGGCTGGTGCGCCAGCAACACCACCGGCCGGCTCGGGTCGCGGTCGCCGAGAGCGGCGGCGTAGTCGGCGGGCGCGGCCACCCCGGTGCCGGCGGCGCTCACGTCGTTCACCCCGGCGAGGTCCAGCACGCCGCCCCGGGCCTGGATCTCCTGCCGCTCGTTCTGGAGCACGCGCAGGCCGAGCCGGTCGACCTCGCGGACCCACTCCTCGACGCCCGAGTAGTACTCGTGGTTGCCGGTCACGAAGAAGCTCCCGTACCGGGACCGCAGGTCGCGCAGCGGCTCGGCGGCCTCGCCCAGTTCGGCCACCGTGCCGTCGACGAGGTCACCGACCACGGCGACCAGGTCGGCGTCCATCCGGTTGATCATCGCGACGATCCGCTCGGTGTGCGCCCGGCCGCGCAACGGCCCGATGTGGATGTCGGAGACGGTGGCGATGCGCAGTCCGTCCATGCTGCGGGGCAGCTTGGCCAGCGGGATCTGCACCCGGTCGAGCTGCGGCGGACCCATCGCGTTGCGGACGCCGTACCCGGTGACACCGGCTGCGGTGAGCCCGGCGAAGATCGCCGCCCCGCGCGCGAGCAGCAGCCGCCGGGAGGGGTCGTGGTCCGGCGCGTGGGTGCCGGCCGGCGGCGCGTCGGTGGGGTCGACCGGCGGCGGCGTCGGACCGTCCGCCGTCGCCGCGCCCACGAGCGCGGGCTCGGGCTCCGGGCCGGCGGCGACCGCCGAGCGGGCCCGCCGACGCAGCACGAGCCGGACCACAGCGGTCGGCACCTCCAGCACCAGCAGCAGCACCAGCAGGTAGAACATGAGCGCGACCCAGAGGTAGCCGGGCCAGGCCAGCCAGTACCAGCCGTTGCGCGTGCCCGCCATGGTCACCGGTACGAGCACCGCCAGCGCCGCGATCGTCACGCCACCGGCCCGGCGCCACCGCCCGGGGCGCGTGGTGTCCCGGACCAGCCGCTTCCACAGGTAGAAGTGGATCAGGCCGATCACGAGCACGACGAAGCCCAGGAATGTCGCCATGGCCAGCACGTGTGCCCCCCTCAGCCGCCCGCGAAGGGCGGCAGCACGTCCACCGTCACCCCGGCCGGCAACAGTGCCCGTCGATCATGACAGGCCACGCCGTCGACCAGGAAACTCGCCGCCTTCAGCACCACCGCGAGGCGTTCGCCGTGCCGGGCGGCCAGGTCATCGAGGAGTTCGTCCAGGGACCGGCCGGCGGATGCGGTCTCCTCGGATCGTCCCGCGGCCGCGCGGGCCCCGGCGAAGTAGCGGACTGTGAGCTCCACCCTCAGCCTCCGATCGCCGACATCGAGCGCGCGGGCTGGAGGAACGTCGGGTCGTCGATGCCGTGCCCGGCCCGCTTGGCCCACATCGCGGCGCGCCAGCGGCGAGCCAGCTCCTCGTCGTCCGCGCCGTCGCGCAACGCGCCGCGCAGGTCCGACTCCTCGGTGGCGAACAGGCAGTTGCGCACCTGGCCGTCGGCGGTGAGCCGGGTGCGGTCGCAGTCGCCGCAGAACGGCCGGGTCACGCTGGCGATCACCCCGACCCGGGCCGGCCCGCCGTCCACCAGCCACGTCTCGGCCGGTGCCGCACCGCGCTCGGACGGGTCCGGCGTCAGCGCGAACGCGGCGTGCAGGGAGGCCAGGATCTCGTCGGCGGTGACCATGGTCGAGCGGTCCCAGCCGTGCTGGGCGTCGAGCGGCATCTGCTCGATGAACCGCAGCTCGTAGCCGTGCGCGAGCGCGAACCGGAGCAGCGCGGGCGCCTCGTCGTCGTTCGTGCCGCGCATGAGCACCGAGTTGATCTTCACTGGGGTCAGCCCGGCTTCCGCGGCCCCGGCCAGCCCGGCGAGCACGTCGGCGAGCCGGTCGCGGCGGGTCAGCGCGGTGAACCGGTCCCGGTCCAGCGTGTCGAGGGAGACGTTGACGCGATCCAGCCCGGCGGCACGCAGCGCCGGCGCCATGCGGGCCAGACCGATGCCGTTCGTGGTCAGCGAGATGCGCGGCCGGGGCGTGAGCGCGGCGACCGCGGCCACGATGCCCGGCAGGCCCGGCCTGATCAGCGGCTCGCCGCCGGTGAAGCGCACCTCGGTGATGCCGAGCCGGGAGACCGCGACACCCACCAGCCGGATGATCTCGTCGTCGGTGAGCAGCTGCGGATTGGCCAGCCAGGGCAGGCCCTCCGCCGGCATGCAGTAGGTGCAGCGCAGGTTGCACTTGTCGGTGAGCGAGACCCGTAGGTCCCGGGCGACACGGCCGTACCGGTCGGCGAGGACGCCGTCGGCCGTCCGGGGGGCGCTCATCCCTCGACCGTAGCGCGGTCGGGCCCCCGGAGGGCGGCACGGGCGGTGGAGCGGACCGCGTCCGCGTACGCCGCGCCGAAGATCGCGGTGTGCACGAGCAGCAGATGCAACTGGTGCAGCGGTACACGTTCCCGCCACCCGTCGGCGAGCGGCCACGCCTCCCGGTAGGCGGCCGTGATCCGGTCCAGGTGCGGCGGACCGCCGAACAGCGCGAGCTGGGCCAGGTCGGTCTCGCGGTGGCCGCCGTGCGCGGCCGGGTCGACCAGCCAGACCCGGCCGTCGGCGCCCCAGAGCAGGTTGCCGGGCCAGAGATCGCCGTGCAGCCGGGCCGGCTGATCGTCACCGCCGAATTCGCCGATCCGCTCGACGACCTGCTCGACGAGCGCCGCCCCGGCGCCGTCGAGCGCGCCGCCGTCGACCGACATGCGCAGGTAGGGCAGCAGGCGGCGCCGGGCGAACCAGTCCGGCCAGGGACCGGGGTCGGGCGTGTTGTCCTGCGGCAGCGCGCCGATGAACCCCGGCCAGTCCGCGCCGAACGCGGGCGCCCCGGCGCGGTGCAGCCCGGCCAGGTCGCGGCCGAACGCCTCCGCGGCCTCCGGCGTCGGCCCGCCGGGCTCCACCCAGTCGAGCGCCAGCAGGTCGGGCAACGCGACGAGCACATCCGGTACGGGCACCGGGCCGGCCTCGCGCAGCCAGCGCAGCCCGGCCGCCTCGGCGGCGAAGAAGCCCTCCGGCAGCGGACGCGCCGCCCGTTCCGGCCAGGTCTTGGCGAACACCGAGTGCCCGTCGTCGAGCGTCAGCCGGGAGGCGGCGCAGATGTCACCGCCGGAGACCGGGGTCTCCCGGATCCGCTGGTGGGTCAGGAAGGTCGGCAGGTGCTCCGGGTGTGCCCGCAGGTACGCCAGGTCCATGTGCGCAAGGTAGCGGTTACCCCGGACATCCGTGTGCCGAGCGGCACCGCCGATCGCCGCTGACCTGGACCGATACGCTCCGTATCTGTGGACGGACCGCGTGTCGTCCACAGGGGCGGACGCGGTGACGCGCGACCGCCCACGCTCCCGGCATGAACTCCACCGAGCCAGCGCGCCTCTCCGTCCGCTCGCCGGCCGACATGGTCGCGGCCGTGCCCTACCTGCTCGGCTTCCATCCCGCCGACAGCGTGGTGGTGGTCGCGGTACGCGGCCGCCGCGTCGTCTTCGCCGCCCGTGGTGACCTGCCCGCACCGGGCACCGACCCCGGTCCGGCGGCCCGGCACCTGGCGCAGGTGGTGGCCCGGCAGGACGCCGACGCCGCCACAGTCGTCGGCTACGGTCCGGCCGCCCGGGTGACGGGCGTCGTCGACGCGATCGGCGACGCGCTGACCGCCGCCGGGCTGGTGGTGCTCGACGCGCTGCGGGTCACCGAGGGCCGCTGGTTCTCGTACCTCTGCGTCGAGCCGTCCTGCTGCCCGCCCGAGGGCACCCCGTACGACCCGGCCGCCAGCCAGGTCAGCGCGGCGGCTGTGTTCGCCGGTCAGGTCGCGCTGCCCGACCGGGCCGCGCTCGCGGCGCAGGTGTCCCCGCTCGACGGGCCGGTCCGGCTCGCCATGCGCCGGGCCACCGGTCGGGCACGCCTCCGCCTGGCCGCGCTCACCGGACGGCCGTCCACGCCGTCGGCAGGGAGCCCGGCCGGAGGCTTGCCAGCCGACAGTTCGAGGGCGGGTGCGGAGCCGCCGGTTCCGGCGGACGGTGCTGGGCCGGAGGGGGAGTCGTCGGTCCCGGTTGGCGGGCCCGGGTCGGGCGGCAAGTCCCAGGTGCCGGCAGGTCGTGCCGGATCAGGTGGGGAGCCGCGGGCCGTGCGGACGGCGGGCACGGCCGCGGTGCGAGCGGCCTTCCGCCGGCAGCGGCGCGGTGAGCGGCTGGACGACGACGAGGTGGCCTGGCTGACAGTGCTCCTCACCCACGTCGCGGTACGCGATCGCGCCTGGTCCCGCACCGACGGCCGGGACGAGGACATCAGCCTCTGGACGGACGTGCTGCGACGCGCCGAGCCGGACCTGATCGCCGCGCCGGGCTGTCTGCTGGCGTTCGCCGCGTGGCGATCGGGGCACGGGGCACTTGCCGCTGTCGCCCTGGAACGGGTGTTGTCCGCCCACCCCGGCTACTCGCTCGCGGTGCTGCTCGACGAGGCGCTCCGGCGGGGAGTCGCCCCGTCGGCACTGGACGGGTGGCCCGGTTCCGACGACGGCGCGGTGCTGCGGCGCCGCCGACGCAGGCCACGCCGATGAGCGGTCACCCCGCCGGGCGGTCATCCGCCTACCGGGCCGCCGACGGCCGCCACGCCGGTGAGCGGTCACTCGCCGATGCGCGCCGCCCCGGCGTAGACGTTCATGGTCGGCCCGCGCAGGAAGCCGACCAGCGTCATCCCGGCCTCCTCGGCCAGCTCGACCGCGAGCGTGCTCGGCGCGGACACCGCCGCGAGCAGCGGCACGCCCGCCATCCACGCCTTCTGGGTGAGTTCGAAGCTGGCCCGTCCGGAGACCAGCAGGACGTGCCCGGCCAGCGGCAGCCGCCCTTCCCGGGTGGCCCAGCCGAGCACCTTGTCCACCGCGTTGTGCCGCCCGACGTCCTCGCGCAGCACGACCAGCTCCCCGTCGGGGGTGAAGAGGCCGGCGGCGTGCAGGCCGCCGGTGCGGTCGAAGGCGCGCTGCGCGGCGCGCAGCCGGTCCGGCAGCCCGGCCAGCAGTTCGGCGGTGACCACCAGCGGGTCGTCCCGCACCGCGAACTGCGAGCGGGTGCGTACCGAGTCGATGCTCGCCTTGCCGCACACGCCGCACGAGCTGGTGGTGTAGAAGTTGCGCGACGGGTCGGTGACGGGCTCCGGCACACCGGGCGAGAGCACCACGTCGACCACGTTGTAGGTGTTCGGGGTCTCCGCGCCGGCGCAGAGCTGCGCGGTGTGCACGTCCTCCGCCGACCGGATCAGCCCTTCGGTGAGCAGGAAGCCGATCGCCAGGTCCAGATCGTCGCCGGGAGTACGCATCGTCACCGCCAGCGGCCGGCGTCGTCCCGGACCGGCCGCGCCGACGCGGATCTCCAGCGGCTCCTCCACGGCCAGGTTGTCCTGCCGGCCGATCCGCCCCCGGCCGTCCCCGGCCGCGTCGAGGTCGATCCGCAGCACACCACGCCGATCCGTCGCCCGTCCCATGCCGCCATCCTCCCCGGGCGCCCCGCCGCCCGCACGTCGCCCCAGGTCTTCCCGCCCCCACCCACCCACCCACCACC